>JACQZT010000030.1 GCA_016213755.1 Acidobacteriota bacterium
AGTTATATCACGGATTCGGACCCGGAAACAAACAGGCCGGTTTTGGGTAAGATGGCGAGTGTGAGGAGAATCGGGATCGTCTTTGTTTTGGCGGCTTTTCAGCTTTGGGGGGCGCCCGGCCGCCAGGGCGATTTGCTGCGCAAGCTCGTTAGCGACATCGGACAGGCGGTTTCGCACGCGAAACTCGCCGACGATCAGAGCAAGAACCTGGGCGAGGCACGCAAAGTGATCTCCGAACTGGCCGCCCAGCGGCGCATTCGCGACCAGTACGACCGCGACGACCTGCGGCAAGCGGTCAAGGTCGTCAAAAACACGTTCAACAAAAACAAGAAGCTCATTCGCGCCGAGGACCGCAAAGCGGTGTTCGACGATCTCGACCAGGTCGTCAAGGCCGGGTTGCTGAAAGCGGCTCCCGCCAGGCGAGCGCCGCGCGGGCCGGCCATGCCGCGCACGCCGTACCCGCGCAACCGCTATCCGCGCAGGCTCCTGCTGTCGGAGACTCCCAGCGTTTCGTAGATGCGCCGGGTGGCGTCGGAGCGGTTGAGGGTGTAGAAGTGAATGCCGTGGACGCGGTGGTCCAGCAGGTCGCGGCACTGCTCGGTGGCCCAGTGCACACCCACGCGCCGGACGGCGTCGGGGTTGCCGCCGCAACGGGCCAGGGCGCGCTGTAACGGCGCCGGATAGCGGGCGCCGAGCGCCAGTTGCGCCATGCGCCGCATGCCTTGCAGGCTCAGGATGGGCATGATGCCGGCGACGATCGGGACGGTGATGCCAGCCAGTTCGCAGCGCTCGCGAAAATCGTAGAAATCGCGGTTTTCAAAAAATAGCTGTGTGCAGATGTAGTCGGCGCCGGCCCCGGCTTTGGCCTTCAGCCGGTCCATTTCGAGAAGCCGGTTGGGGGTTTCGGGGTGCCCTTCGGGGTAGCCCGCCACACCGATGCCGAAGCCGCGCGGGTCCGGGTGGCGGCCGCTTTCATTGAAGCGGCGGATGAAGCTCACCAAGCCGGCGGCGTAGCGGAAGGCGTCCCGGGAACGGTCGTGGCCGGGCTGTTCCCGGGGCGGATCGCCGCCCAGGGCCAGGATGTTGCCCACGCCGGCGGCGGCGTAACGCTCCAGAATCTCTTCGATCTCGCGTTCGGAGTGGCCGATACAGGTGAGGTGCGGCACCGTTTCGAGGCTGGTGCGGGCCTTGATGCGGACCACCAGGTCGTGGGTCAGCTCGCGCGTCGATCCGCCCGCGCCGTAGGTGACCGAAACGAACGAAGGCTTCAACTCCTCCAGTTGCGAGATACTGGCGAACAGCGATTCGGCTTCGGCGGCATCCTTGGGCGGGAAGAACTCGAAGGAAAACGTCGTCCGGTCGCGCTGGAAGATGTCTTGAATGTGCAAGGGATCTGTCGTCTAGCTTAACATTCCGGGTCGTGGTACAAGGGTCGGTATGTCGATTTGGGGATGCTGCAAACCCGCCGCCGGCTGGACCATACACGCCGCCGTCACCGCCAAGGGCCTGTGCCGCCTGAGCATGGCCACTCCAACCTGGAGGTTCCTGGAGGAACTGGACGAAACCGCAACGGGAGTGCCGTGGACCCGCGACGACAATCACCCTTTGATTCGCGAGACGGCGCGGCAGTTGGAAGAGTACTTCCGCGGCGAGCGGCGGCGGTTTGAGATTCCGCTGGACTTGCGCGGCACGCCGTTCCAGTTGAAGGTATGGAAGGCGCTGCGCGCCATTCCCTACGGCGAAACCCGCAGCTACGCGGACATCGCCCGCGCCGTGGGCCGGCCCACGGCGTCCCGCGCGGTGGGCGGAGCCAACGGGCGCAACCCGGTGGGGATTATCGTCCCTTGCCACCGCGTGATCGCCGCTTCGGGCGGCTTGGGAGGCTTCGGCTGCGGCCTGGCGTACAAGAAGAAGCTGCTGGCAGTGGAGGCTAACCGCGCGGAATGAGGCGCAGGAGTTCTTCGGCGTGGTCCACTTCGAGGCCGATGCGCAGCCAGTGGAGTGGCAGAGTGGTCGGGCCCGGCAGGTTGGCGAGGTCTTTTTCGGTGGTCAGCAGCGTTTGCGCGCCGGCGGAGCGGGCGTCGCGCTCGAGGGTTTCCAGTTCGGCCCGTGAATAGCGGTGGTGGTCCGGAAAGGCGCGCGTCCGGACGGGCCGGATGCCGAGACCGGCGAGTGTGTCCCAGAAGGCGGCCGGATTGGCCAAACCGCAAAAAGCGGCCGCTGGGCCGGAAAAGGCGCCGTCCCAGCCTTCCGGCCGGGTCCGGCAGTAGAACAGTGGCGCGGTTGGATTGGCGCGGCGCAGCTCGGCTTCCAGTCCGGAAAACGTGCGGCCCCGCGCGGCGCGAGTGATGACCAGCACATCGGCCCGTTTCAGGGCGCTGAGAGGCTCGCGCATTCGGCCCAGTGGCGGCACGGCGCCGCCGGCGAAGGGATCCAGCGCGTCGATCAGGACAATGTCCAGTGTGCGCGCCAGGCGGCGGTGCTGGAAACCGTCGTCGAGAAGAATCACATCGGGCTGGAAGCGTTCTTCGAGGAGTCGGCCCACGCGGGCGCGATCGGCGCCGATGCCGACCGGCCCCACGGCGCGGCGGAGGTAAGCCTGGGCTTCGTCGCCGGTGCGCTCCGGCGGCGCGCTCTCGCCGGCGCCGAGCAAGGTGACCGGTTCGGAAATCCGGCGGCGATAGCCGCGGGTCAAGATGGCGGGCTTGGCGCCGCGCTCCTTCAGCCGCTCGGCCAGCCAAATGACAAACGGCGTCTTGCCCGTGCCGCCCATGGTGAGGCCGCCCACGCTGACCACGGGAGTGTGCAAGCGCTGTTGGCGCACGGTCGCGCGAACGGCCCCTCCCGCCCGCCACAAGAGCGTCAACGGCCACAGCAGCGGCCGGGGCGGAGCGTGGGGGACCTTAACGGCCGCCAGGCGCGAGAGGACGGCGACGGCGCGCTCGGTGGCGCCGCGCTGGGCTTCGGCCGCGGCGCGGGCGCGAGCGCCGAGTGCGGCGCGCTCCCGCGCATCGTCGAGCAGGCGCGCCACGGCGGGCGCAAGTTCCGGCGGCGAGCCGATGCGCGCCAGCGCGCCGGCGGCGACGAAATCGGCGGCGATGGCGGCGAAGTTCTCCATGTGCGGGCCGGCAATTATGGGGCGGCCGAAGAAGGCCGGCTCGAGAATGTTGTGCCCGCCCCGGCAGGCCAGCGAACCGCCCATGAAGACCACGCCGGCCAGCCCGAACAGGCTGCTCAACTCGCCCACCGAGTCGAGGAGCAGAACAGCCCCTTCGCCCGATAAAGCCGAACGCCGGACGAAAGGCACGCCGGCCGCCTCGAGTTTGGCGGCGGCCGTATCGAAGCGCGCCGGGCGGCGCGGCACCAGGATAAGCAGCAGGCGCGGGTAGCGTTTGCGGAGGCTCTGAAAAGCCTCGATCACCACGTCGTCTTCATCGACGTCGCCTTCGGAGAAGGGGGGCATGGTGCTGGCGGCAATCCAGGTGTGCTCGGGCCGAACTCGCTCCAGGAAGGCGGCCACCTCGGCGGGCGGTTGTTCGGACGAGGGCTCGAAATCGAATTTCAGGTTGCCGCCCAGGGAGAGCCGGCCGGCCGGCGCGCCGATCTCGCGGTAGCGCTCCACATCGCGCGGACTTTGGGCCAGGATGGCATCGGCCCGTTCCAAGATCGGGCGAAAGAACCAGCGCAGGCGGCGATAGCGCGCGATGGTGCGGTCGGAGATGCGCCCGTTCACGATCAGCAGCGCCGCGCCCGAACGCCGGGCTTCGCGGTAGAGGTTGGGCCAGATCTCGGTTTCCATCACCACCACGGCGGACGGGCGCAGGGCGCGAAGCACGCGGCGGACCGCGCTTCGGTAGTCCAGCGGAGCGTAGAAGACGCCCTCCGCCAGACCGGCCAGTTTTTCATCCGCCAGCGCGCGGCCGGCCACGGTGCCGCAACTGACAAACACCGGCGCCCAGGGGCAGGCGGCGCGCCAGCGGCGGATGAACTCGACGGCTGAAATCACCTCGCCCACCGAAACCGCGTGCAACCAGACGGACCCGTAAACCGTCCGGTGAAAGTGAGGCGGCAGGAAGCCGAGACGCTCGGCGAACCGCGCCCGGTAGTTGCGGTCCGTCGCCGCCCGGTGCGCAAAATAGAGAAGTACGACGGGCAGCGCGGCTGCCTGGAGAAGCCAGTAGAGGGTGCAGATGAGCCTTTCCGTCAAGCTCCCGATCCTATTGCTCGCCGCCTCGGCGGCGTTCGCCGCCGACAAAGACAACGGGCGTTTCAAGCCCGGTCCGGCGAATTCTTACCCGGCCCGGCAGACCATCGAACAGGTCACCATCGCGGCGGTTCCCTACCACGCGCCGGACCTCGCGCGGGAAGCGTTCGGCAAACTCAAGCTCCTCGAATATGGCGTGCTGCCCATCCTGGTGGTCATTCAAAATGATAGCAACCAGGCGCTGCGGCTCGAGTGGATGCGCGTGGAATATCTCTCGGGCGGCGGAAAGCGCATCGAAGCCACGCCGGCCTCGGACGTGCGCTACATCGGCTCCGGCCAAAAACGCTTCGAGACCGGCGCGGGAGGCCGCCCCCGGCTGGGCGGCGGGCGCAAGAACCCGCTCGACGCCTGGGAGATCGAAGGCCGCGCGCTGGTCGTCAAAATGCTCCCGGCCGGAGAAAAGGCGAACGGCTTCTTCTATTTCCAGGCGGCGCACCGGGAAGGCGCGCAACTCTACATCTCCGGCATCCAGCAGGCGGGCACGGGCAAGGACCTGTTCTACTTCGAGATTCCGCTGGAGCGGTAGCAGGTTCGGCCACAGCCGGATTTATATCCGATTCCGCGCCGGTGGGATCCATGCTGGTATATACTCGCAGCTATTGAAGATCCGATAATGGCGGCCCCGGCTTAAGGAGGCGACAGATGGCATCGGCGCGCACTCGGCTTCAGGCGCGGCAATTCCCAGACCTGAAATCCTTACAGGAACTGCTTCACGAGTTCGCCCTGTTGACGGGCATCACCGTGGTGATCATGGACACCAATGCCAACCGGATCACCCGTCAGACATTGCCCCACAACCGGCTGTGCATGGATCTGATCAAGGGCGCTTCCCTGGGAAGACAAGGGTGCAACGAGTGCGATTTGGAGTGGGGCAGACGGGCCGCTCAAGAGCGGACCTGCCAGATATATACATGCAGGCACGGCCTGATCGATTTTGTGTCTCCGATCATGTCCGAAGGGGAGGTGCTGGGGTACCTGTTCGGCGGCCAGGTGCTCGTGGCCGCGGATTCGTTGGCGTTACCGCCTCGCGTGCCACTTGGCCAAGACCTGGGTCCGGACTCCGGCGACCTGAACGCACTGGACGCAGCCGTCGCCAGAGGCGAGGTCGTCGCGGTTCCGAGGGAGTGGCATGAACAGCACGCGCGGATGCTGGGAATCGACCGCGACAAGTACCTCGGCGCGCTGGACGAAATCTCCGTTCTGCGCCGGGAGAAGATCGAAGCCTCGGCCAGGGTGCTGCATAGCATCGCGAATTCCATCGGAACCAGCGCTCTCCTTCGCCAGCAAGCCCAGACCATGAGTGCGATATCGGACGATGTCAGGGCCGCCCGCGAATCCAAGCGAGTGGCCGGAGAGATTCTGGACGACCTGCCGAAAGTCTGCGAGTACCGCTCGGCGTCTTTGCAGCTTATTCGAGGCGAGTTGCGCACGTTGGTGGCCGGCCGCGGTTTCGATACGGACGCCGCCACCCGGAATCTGCTCCGCCCGGTTTCCCTCGATCCGCTGATCGGCCGCGTCGTGAGGAGCCGCGAGCCGCTCATCTTGAGCAACGTCTCGGAGGAGCCGGATTGGGAGTCTCAACCCGCGACCGCGGATGTCAGCTCCTGGGTAGGCCTCCCCGTGGTTCACGACCGGGAGGTGATCGGACTGCTGACGCTCGACCATGACCAGCCGGGTTTCTACACTGCCGCCCTCGCGAATTCCCTCGTTTCGTTCGCGAGCCAGGTTGCCCCGAGAATCGAGTACATGCGTCTGTGGGATAGCGCGCAACGGCTGATCCGGGACATGGAGATAGTCAACGAAGTTGCCAACATCGTCAACGCGAAGTTGGATACCGACGATCTGCTGGCTTGCATCGCCGGCCAGATCGCGGGCCGGCTGGATTGCTCCCATTGCACCATCTTCCTGCCACAGACCGAGGACGGGGAATTGCTTCTGGCGCCCAAGGTCACCCGGGGCAATCGCCAGCAGACCATGTCCCGGCGTTTCAAGCCGGGGGAGGGACTGGCGGGATGGGTGTTCCGCGAGGGGAAGTCCGTGCTGCTCCCGAACGCTTCGGACGATGAGCGCTTTGCCGAGGCCAGGGAAAAACGCGAGCAGGACCGGTCGATGCTGGTCGCCCCCATCAAGGCCGGCGACCAGACGATCGGAATCATCAGCGCGGACCAGGACGCCTACGGCTGGTTTACGGAGACCGATCTGCGGCTGGTCGAAGCCCTGGCGCAGCACGCCGGCATCGCCGTTCAACGCGCCGAGGGCCTGAAGCTTTTGCAGGACATCGGGACTCGGATCCTCGGCCTGCCCAAGGTGGACGACATCTTGCACGAGGTGGTTACTGGCGCAATTCGCCTGACCAGCGCAACCACCGGCGTCATTTACCTGCTTAGCGACGACGGCCGCTCGGTGCTGGCGGGATTCTATCCCCAGGGGTTCGACAATCCGTCTCCCCGGATGGATCGGGAAGACGGTCTCACGCGGACGGTGTTCCGCACCGGAAGAGTCATTCGTCTTCCGGACATCGCTCAGGATCCCCGCGTCAATCCCGTGCTGTGCGAGAAGTTCCGGTCCATGATCGTGATCCCGATGAAGATCGGAACCAAGGTGATCGGTGTTCTGTTCCTGGACGACGAACACACGCACAACTTCACCGACACCGAGGAATCGCTGTTGCTGACGCTGGCGGGCCAGGCCGCCATTGCGATTCAGAATGCCCGGCTCTTCGACAATCTCCAACGGGAGGTGGAAAGCCACAAGCTGCTGGAAAACGTTTTGGAGAACCTGGTGGTGCGGGAGCCGGACCAGGACAAAACCCTGGACCGGATCGGCGAAGGGATCCGGCAGCTCCTCGGTCCGGAGGTCTCCCCCACGATCAATTTGTACGACCAGGAGGCGGACAGTTTCGGCGCCTGCCACGCCTACGGCCCTTTGCGGGACGAGCTGAGTGTGCCTCCCCGGGAGAAGGGCGGCACGGCGCGGCATGTTTTGGAGACCCGCGAGCCGCTTTACCTGAGCGACGTCCGCCATCCGCCGCCGGGCAGCCCGACCATTCGCGAGGAATCCATCGCCCTCGGAATCAAGTCCTTCGCGGCCATTCCCTTGAAGCGGCAGGACCGGGTGGTGGGGGTTCTGTTTGTCAATGCGCAGAAGGGCCTCACATTCACCGAAGCCATCAGGGGAGTGCTTCAGATCTTCGCCAGCCACGCCGGTGTGGCGATCGAGATCGCCAACTTTCATAGGAACGCCGAGCTGAATGCCGCGTTGCTGAAGGCGGCGGGCATCGGCTGTTTGGCCTCGGGCATTGCACACGAGTTTTACGGCAGCATCCACCGCATGCTGGGCCTGGTCGAGGAAATCGAAGCGCTTCCCGAGCAACCAGGGAGGCGGCAACATACGCGGAAGCTCCGCGGGGAGATGGCGGAGGCAACCGCCACCATCGATGTCTTCCGGAGTCTCCGTCATCTCCGGGAAGGCGTCCAGCGCTTCGATTTGGATCGGCTGGTGACAGACCTGCTGACCCTCTCAAAACAGTGGGCCAAGGACCACGGCGTCGTATTGGATTCTCCTCAATCGAGCGTCCGCGATGTCAGGATGAATGCGATCCTGGTCCACGTAGTGATCGTTAACCTGATTCGGA
>JACQZT010000282.1 GCA_016213755.1 Acidobacteriota bacterium
TACGGCGTTCTTGCGGTGGCCGTTGTTGCCTACCGCCCTGCCTCAGACTGCCATCCCAAAGACCGCCTCCGCTGGCGAGTGCCCGTTCCCATCCCAATCCTCACGCCGCAGGCCAACATTCTTGTCACCTCAAGACTCCGGTTCAAGAACTTTTTGACGCAGTACACTAGTTCTGGACGGCTGTGTAGAGGATTTGGGTCCCGGCAACACCTTCCAGTCGGAAGGTCAGCGGCACTGCGTCGCCGGCGGGGACGTTGGGCACCACGACGTTGAACTGGTACAGCCCGACGACGCCGGGCGCCAGTCCGGCATAGGACACCGCTGCCGGAGTCCCTCCGAACAGGATTTGCAGCGGAGCGACCAGGGAATTCGGCTCCGGGGTCAGTACTCCCGGGTCCACCATCGGAATCACCGCTCCGAACCCCACGCCGTACAGAACGATGGTTTCCCCCGGAAGGGCCGACCGCGAGGCCACGCCCGCGATCGCGCCGGCGGGCAGAGCAAAGGTGGCGCCGTCGCCGATCAGAGCGGCTGCGTATTGCCGGCCGCCGGCGCGGAACGCCGCCGGGGCCAGCAATCCCGGTTGCGCGGCTTTGACCGTGATAGTGTACGGCGCGCTGGTTCCAGTAGCCGTGGTCACGGTGACCTGGTGCACGCCGGGGGCGAGATTCGAGGGCACCAGCGCGTTCACCTGTCCCGGGCTGATGTAGGCGACAAAGGCGGGCTGGCCGCCGATCTTCACCTTGGTTTCATCCAGAGACGTGGGGGCCAGCGTGCCGTTGAAGTCGGCGCCGGTCCAGGAGCGCGCGCGGACCGCCAGGTTCGACCCGTAGATCTCGAACCAGGAACCGGGCGCAATCGAACTGAAACCCCCGAATGCGGAACTGCTCACCACGCCGCCCGGACTCACCACGGGCGCCGGAAGCACGGTTTCGGGAAGCGGTGTCAGCAACCGGACTCGCCCGTTCTCGGTGTCCGAGATGTAGATGCTGCCGCCCGAACCCAGCGCCACCGCGGAGGGGAACCTAAGCTGGGCGCTGGTGGCCGGGCCACCGTCTCCGCCGTCTCCGAACCCGCCCGTGCCGGCGACGGTCGTAATGATACCCTGCGCCGTCACCAGGCGGACGCGGGCATTGTGGGAATCGGCGATGAACAGGTTCCCGGCGCCGTTCACGACGACGCTCCGGGGGTAGTTGAGCGTGGCCTGAGTAGCCGGGCCCCCGTCGCCGGAGAAGCCGGGCGTGCCGGTGCCGGCCACGGTGCGGATGATGCCGTCCGGGGTCACCTTGCGGATCACGAAGTTGCTGGTGTCGGCGATGTACAGGTTCCCGGCGGCGTCCACCGCCACGCCCTGCGGAGCGTTGAGCCGGGCGCCGGTGGCCGCATCCCCATCCCCGGTGCGACCCACGAAACCGTTGCCGGCCACGGTCGTGATCGTGCCGCCCGAGGACATCTTGCGGATGCGATGGTTCCTGGTATCGGCGATGTACAGGTTTCCGGCCGGGTCCGCCGTCACGCCGACAGGGCCATTCAGATAGGCCTTGCCGGCCTCGCCTCCGTCCCCGAAGAAGCCGGCCGCGGTGGTGCCGGCCACGGTGGAGATATTGCCGCCGGTGGCGATTTTGCGGACGACGTTGCTGGCGCTGTCGGCGAGGAAGAGGTTGCCGCTGCTGTCCAGCGCCAGACCGCCGGTGTTGGCCAGCGTGGCTTTGGCCGCCGCGCCTCCGTCGCCGGAATAGCCAAAGGTCCCGTCGCCGGCGATGGTGGAGATGGTTCCGTCGGCCGCCACTTTCCGAATCCGCTTGTTGATCTGGTCCGCGATGTACAAATTACCGGCGGAGTCCCGCACGATTCCGCCAGGGTTGTTGAGTTGGGCGCTGGTGGCCGCCCCGCCGTCTCCTGCAAAACCGTTGGTCCCGTTGCCCGCCACGGTCGTGATGCTGTACCGGGGAAGCACCTGCGCCTGGCCCAACGCGGGCAGAAGCGCACACGTTGCGATCATCAACTGAATCTGTCTCACCAGCGACCTCACTCTACCAGTTTAAGGGACTGGGAGCCTCCGCCGCAGCGGGCCGCCAGCGAAGCTACAGTGCGGCCTTCAGTTTGGCCATCACCCGGGCCGGGTATTCTTGCGCCCGTTTGGCGGTCGTGGGGTCCCCGACCGGGATGGCCCGGATGGCCTCCGCCGCCGGCCTGGCTTTGGCGCCCAGGCTGTCGATGGCGTTGAGCGCCCGCAGGCAGACGTAAGCGCCGTTCTTGCCGGCGGGAGCCACATCCACCAGGGCCGCCAAAGCCTTGCGGACGTCGCTTTCATCGCCGTGGCGGCCCAGGGCTTCCGCCGCCGCGATGCGGACGTAAGGCGCGGAGTCGTCGAGCGCTTGATAGAGCGCCTGCCGGTTCGCCATCACCGCGGCGGCGCCGCGCATCTGGATTCCCATCACCGCCCAGTAGCGCACCGCGCTGTCAGGGTCGCTCAGCCCTTTGAGCAGTGCGGGCGTGGCGGTCAGGTCCGCCATGCCCATGATCCTCTTCAGTGGGTATCGGCTGTCGTCATGCCCCACCTGGTACGGAGTGGAACCCTTCGAGCGGCTGTGAATTTCACCCTCGGGAAGGAACCCGACGTCGCGGATCTTCAGCGCCAGGTCCTGCTGGGCCTTGCGCAGGCGCTCGAGCGTTTCCTTGTGCTGGGAAGAGCCGGCGAGGTTGTTCACCTCGTCGCGGTCGTGGTCGAGATCGTACAACTCCTCGGGCGGCTTGGGCTCCCAGAAACGCCTCTGGGCGGCGTTGAGCTTGCCTTCGTCAAAGAGTTTCTTCCAGACCTGGGTGGTGGGCATCTGGAACATGGTGTTGACGTGCTGCCCGTAGATCTCGTGCGGCAGGTAGTTCCGAATGTAAACGTAGCGCCGGTCGCACACGCTGCGCATCATGTCGTAGCGCTCGTCCATGCGGCCGCGGAAACCGTAGTTATAGGAACGCTCGGGCGCGATGTGCCGGCCCAGGAACGCTCCGCCCTGCATGTGTTCGGGTGGCCGTATGCCGGCCAGACTGAGAACCGTGGGCGCCAGGTCGATGAAGCCGACCATGCGTTCGGAGACGCCGCCCGGGCGGCAGTCCGGCGCCGCCAGATGGCGATATTTTTCCGGAAGATGCACGATCATTGGCACGCGCAGCCCGGAGTCGTACGGGTACCGCTTGCAGCGCGGCATGCCGGGGCCGTGACCGCCGTAGAAGAAGACGATGGTGTTTTCGGCCAGGCCGTCCTGTTCGAGCTGGCGCAGGATGCCGCCCGCCTGCCCGTCCATGGTGGTGATGTTGTCGTAGTACTGCGCCCAGTCGTGCCGCACCTCGGGCGTGTCCGGATGATAAGCCGGCACGCGCACCCGGGCGGGGTCGTGGACCAGGGTGTGGGGCCGCTTGGGAATCTGGCTCTCGTGCGTGACGGTGAGGTTGAAGATGGAGAAGAACGGCTGGCCCGGCTTGCGGTTGCGCCAGTGGGCCTTGCCGCTGGAATCGTCCCACACCTGGCCCGTGTGTTCGAGGTTGTAGTCTTCCTTGGCGTTGTTGGTGGCGTAATAGCCGGCCTCGCGCAGATAGCAGGGATACATCCGCATGCCTTCGGGCAGGCGGGTCATGCTGCGCATGTGCTCGGCGCCGGTGGAGGGAGGATACAGTCCGCTGATAATGGTGGTGCGCGCCGGGGCGCAGACCGGGGCGTTGGACCAGGCGTTGCGGTAGCGGACGCCGCGCGCGGCAAGCCGGTCCAGATTGGGCGTGACGGCGTAGCGGTCGCCGTAGGCGCCGATCTGCTGGCCGGTGTCCTCGCAGGTGATCCACAGGATGTTGGGGCGCGATTCGGCGGCGGCGCGCGCCAGGGCGCCGGCCCCGAGGGTGGCGGCAAATCCGCGGCGCGTCCAAGCGGAAGATGAGTTCGTCATAAGAGCACTTTGGATCTGTTATCCTTTCAGAGTAACCCGCATGGCGCCGGCCATGACCCCTCAATTTCAGCCCATCGGACACTATCAGATTCTGGCCGTCCTCGGCAAAGGGGGCATGGGGACGGTGTACCGCGCCCAGGATACGAGGATCGGGCGCGAGGTGGCGCTGAAGGTCATCTCCTCCGGCGGGGAACTGGAAGCCCGAGAGCGCTTCCAGCGCGAAGCCCGTTCGGCGGGCATCCTCTCTCACCCCAATATCGTCACGGTGCACGAGTTCGGCGAGGCGGACGCGGGGCTGTACATCGTCATGGAGCTGGTGAACGGGCCGGGGCTGGACAAGCTGACTCGGGAGCGGGGCCGCCTGGACCCGGCGCTCGTCGCGAGCGTGGTCCGGCAGACTGGCGAGGCGCTGGACTGCGCGCACGGCAAGGGAATCGTTCACCGCGACATCAAGCCGGGTAACATCATGCTGGGCGAGGGCGGCCGGGTGAAGGTGACGGATTTCGGCATCGCCAAGATGCTGCTGGAGCCGGGCGTGACGCAGGTCGGATTCGCCGTCGGCAGCCCGTCCTACATGTCGCCGGAACAGATGCGGGGCGAGAACCTCGACGGCCGGGCGGACCAGTTTTCGCTCGCCGTGGTGGCCTACGAGCTGCTCACCGGGACCAGGCCCTTCGCGGGCGACACTCTGCCCGCTGTTCTGCACAACATTCTGTTCCTCGATCCCCCGCCGGCTCACACGCTCAACCCATCGCTGCCCGAGCGAGCCTCGGCGGCTCTGAGCAAGGCGATGGCGAAGAAAGCTGCCGATCGCTTCGCCACCTGCGCCGAGTTCGCCGCGGATCTCGAGGCCTCCTTCGCCCGCGCCGCTCCGTCGCGCCGCTGGGTCTGGAAACTGGCCGGCCTGGCGATTCTGCTCCTGGCCATTCTCGCCGCCGCGATTGGCGTATACCTGCCCCGGACGCGAGCGCCCGGCGGCATGGTCCTGGTCGAGGGCGGCGAAGCCCGGCTGGGTCCGAATCGCCAGCCCGTGCGTGTGGAGGCGTTCTACATCGACAGGACGGAAGTGACCAACCGGGCCTACGCTCAATTCTGCCGGGAGACCGGACGAGCCGCGCCCCTGGGGCCTCCCGAGAACCCGGTGGTGAACGTGACGTTCGAGGACGCCCAGGCTTTCGCGCGCTGGGCCGGCAAGCGGCTGCCGACGGCGATCGAATGGGAAAAAGCGGCCCGCGGCGCGAACGGCCGGACCTATCCTTGGGGCGAAGAGCCCGCAGCCGGCCGGGCCAATTTACCCGCCTCGGCCGGCCTGGCGCCGGCCAACTCGTTTCCTGCCAGCGCCACTCCGGACGGCGTGCTGAACCTGGTGGGCAACGCCTGGGAGTGGGTCAACACCCCGGCCCAGCCGCCATCGGGCTCTGAGTTCGAACGCTACGCCCGCCTGTTCGAGGAGTTGTCGCCGCCGCTCACGCGCTCCGAGCCTTTCTACCAGATTCGCGGCGGCAGCTACCGCTTCCTGGTACCCGCGGACCAGACCGCCGCCCTGGTCTGCGATTCGAGCCCGGTCCCCGCGCGCGCCCGCAAACCCGACATCGGCTTCCGCTGCGCCCGCTGAGTTTCGGGCTACGAAACCCCGAAACTATTTGAGGCGGGCCAGGATTTGGTCGAATTGCTCGATGTAGTTCTTGGCGTTGCGCGAGAGTTCCAGGTGGGGGTTGATCTCGATCATCCTGGCGTAACTGGCGCGCGCCGCTACAGCGTTGTCGCGGCTCTTGGTGCGGATGAACAGGTCGCGGTAAACGCTGCCCAGCAGAAAGTAAGAGATCGCGTCGCCCGGATCGTAGCGCAGCGCCTTGCGGCAGGAATCTTCGGCGCGCAGCAGGAGGCCGAGCTTGTGCTCGCAGTCGCAAAGCCCGTTCAAGGCCATGCTGCGCTGGGAGGCGTAAGACGCCTGGCGGTCGGCGTGGCGGCGGGACCCCAGCCCAAAACCCACGAAGTAGTAGGCCAGCTTCTCGTGCGCCGGGGTCGAGAATTCGGTCAGCCGGAGGTACGTGCGGTAGCCGCCGGCCGCCTGCTCGTAGCGGGCGGCGTGGCGCAGCGCGTCGGCCCGCCAAAGCTGCGCCTGGTCGTTGTTCTCCTTGAGCGCCAGGGCTTTCTCGGCCGCCTCCAGCGCGCGATCCCAGACGCCCTTGTCCAGGAACGCGCGCGCCAGGTGCGAGTGCGCGACATCGTTGCCCGGCTCCAGGCGCAAGGCTTCGGTCAGTTGCCGGATGGCCTCGTCCGGGTCGCCCTCTTCGATCAGCGCCCCGGCGCACTGAACCCGCGCCTCGACGTAAGCCGGGTCGGCCTCGATGGCCCGCCGGAAGGCGGCCAGGCTCTCCTTGGGCGCGGAGAGCAACTGGTGCGCCAGCGCCAAGTCGTAGGCGGCCTTGGCGTAACGCGGGTCCTCGGCCAGGGCGCGTGTAAACAGCTCGCGCGCCTCGCGCAGGTCTTTCTCGCTCTGGCGCCCCGGCGTGTACGCCGCCAGCGGGTTAATCGTCGCGGTTCGCTTGAACAAAAGCTTCTCGCCCCGCTCGACCAAGTCAATGGAGGAACGCTTGTACTCGCGCACGTATTGAATGCGCAGCGTGACCGGGCGCTGCTGCCCGGGCACCACCATGACCTCCTTGGTGTCCGGCTCGTAGCCCTTTCGGACGCCCCTCACCGTGTGCGGGCCGGTGGCCAGGCCGGGCACCGCCAGCGGCTTCCCCTGGTCCACGGTCCCCACCAGCTTGTCGTCGACGTAGACCTCCACGCCGTCCAGGTTGACCTCGACGACGATCGAGCCGAGCGAAACCGCGGCCGGCGCCCCGCCGCTCGCGCACGCCGCGCCGACGCCGAGGATCATGTTGGGGTCGAAATCGCCGCGCTCGTTGGGCGTCTGCGACACGCCCCGCTGCCGGGCGTACCGTTTCACCTCGCCGCGCACATACTCGATCAGCTCGTCGGCCGTGATCAGGCCGTCGCAAGGGCTGCTGTCGGCATTCCCCTGCAAGCCCTGCACCAGGAAATACGAGAACAAGCCGAAGCCGGTGGAAAGCGCCGGATCCTCGTAGCTCTTCTCCCGTTCGCGCGTGGCGGTCAGGGTAAGAAAGGTTTTCGGAAGCTGGCTGAACTGCGCGTCCACGGCGTCGTCGGTGGTTTCGGGCGTGATCTTGCCCGAGTGGCAAGCGTCGGTGAGCAGGACCTTCCAGCGTGCCCGCACCTTTTCCGCCAGGACCTTGCCCAGCAGATCCATCGGGTAACCACTGGACTCCGGGTGATTGGCGTCGACATCGTAGGGCGCCAGGTAACCGCGCCCGCCCTTGATAAGCCCGTGCCCGGCGAAGTACACCACCACGCGGTCCGCCTCGAGCGCCACCGAGGGCAGCCAGACCTCGAGTTCGCGGCGCAGGTTGGCGAGCGTGGCGTCAGCGCCGATCAGCCGGTGCACGTTTTCGGCCGGGAACGCCCCGCCCTGCTGGCTGATGAGGATGCGATAGACCGCCTCGGCGTCGCTCTCGGGGAAGCGCAGGTTTTCGGACGCGTCGAGTTTGCCGTACTTGCCGATGCCCACCACCAGGGCATAGCCGCGAGGAACGGCGGCCGAAGCACGGGCCGGATCTTCCGGCGCCGGCCGCACGCGCAGATCGCGTTCCTTAACCTCTTGTCCGCGGGCGCCGGCCGCGACCGCCAGCAAGAGCGCCGCCCTAACGATGCGCGATGCGGAATTCATAGACCATCACTCCGGGCCGGGAATCCTGCGCCGAGATGCGCGTAGGGCCGCCCTCGGAGCGGAAGGTCAGCTCGCGGGCGGTCAATCCCTCGGCAGGCCGCGGCCCTGCCCGTCCGTCCACGCACAGGCCGCGGGCTTTCAAAACCTGTTCGCGGCAGCGAGGCAGCAGCGTGTTGGGCTGGCTGCCGAAGGCGGGCATCGCGGATGTGGCCATCGGCGTGTCGCCGATCACCCAGAAGGTCACATCAAAGCCCGGGGTTCCTCCCACCACGAAGGAGCCGCGCGCGCCCGGGATCAGGTACACGGGCCCGGGCTCCACCCGGCCGCTCTGTTCCGCTTCCGGACGCGGATAGAGCCACGCGCTCTCGCCGCCGCTGGTTCGGTTCAGAACGTGCAAGTATCCCGCGAAGAAGGTCCGGAAGCGAAACCGGATCTGGTCGCCGGCGTTGAAGACCCTCTCGTTGTCCGCCGCCTCCCAGCGTCCGTCTCTGCGCAGTTCAAGGCTGACTTCCACCGCGGGAGGAGTCCTGTCCTGAGCGGCCGCAACCATCACCGCGGCGCTCAAACAGAGCCAGGCGCTCAATCGCATCCGCACCTCCTACCGATGCTGGATCCGGATCTCGGTCACGACCCGGTCCGAAGGAGTGCTGGACGCATTCACGACGTAGACCGAGTTGGGCGGCTCGCCGGCCGCCTCCGGCTGTTCGATCCGTTTGATGCGCAGGTCGCGCCCGCGCAAGTCGCCGGCCATGCGGGCGATCTCCCGGTCGATCCGGTTCATGGCCAGGACCGTGGTTCCCGTCCGGCCGGCGGGCGCCAGCGGCGCCGGGCTGGTCTCGCCCGCGCCGCCGGTCCGGATGGCGCGGTGCAGGTCCGCCAGGTCCTCCGGATTGCGGGAGAGCACGATGAAGATCCGCTCGGCGCCCGGGACGCCTTCGATCTCAAAGCAATGCCGGGCGGGAACCCGGACGACGGAGCGCGCCCGCACGACGTTCGATTCGCCGGGCATCAGCGCGGAAGGGAACAGCGACAGCCACTTGCCGCTAGAGCCTTGTTCGAGAACGTACAGGTATCCGGAGCGGTTGGCCTCGAACTCCAGCGCCAGGCATTCTCCGCTTTTGAACGTCCGTTCCGCGGCGACCGTTTCGGACTTGCCGGAGCGCGGGTCGATCAGAAGCAGGAAGTAAGCGAGGCCCAGGTGCTGGACCACGGGAATCGCCGCCGAGGGCGTCTTTCGCGCGGGGCGAGCCTTGGGCGCCGCCGCCGGCTTGGCTTCCGGCACGGGAGGCAGCTTGTCCTCGTCCGGTTGTTCGCGGTAAAACAGCGTGCGCGCGGTCAGCTCGCCGGGTCTCTCCTGGCACAGGCCCGCGGCCGGCGCCAGCAGCGCAATCAGTGCCCAAGTCCTCAGCAGCATCGCATCGCCTCCCAGTTGGCGTTCAGACGGCCGGAGCGTGATTCCAGTATGACACGCCCGCCACGGCTCGGAAAGTGAGATAATGCCGCGCAAGGGAGTTGCGACCTAACTGGAAAGGAATCAGGCAAACGATGCAGACAATACAGCGATATCTGCTGCTGTGGTCCCTGCTGTCTGGCGCCGTATTCGCCCAGACATTCGGCGAGATCTCCGGGGAATCCCGCGACCAGTCCGGAGCGGTGGTGGGGGGCGTTTCCGTCACCCTCACCAACGCCGCCACGAACGCCACTCGAAACACGCAGACCAACCCCGTGGGGGTGTACGTGTTTCCAGCCCTTCAGCCTGGGATGTATACGCTGAAGGCCGAAAAACAGGGTTTCAAGACCTTCACGCGGTCGAACATTGAAGTACAGGTGCAGTTGAGCGCCCGCATCGATATCGAGATGCAGGTGGGCGCGGTTACCGAAGCGATCGAAGTCTCGGCCCAGGCCGTGCTGCTGCAAAGCGAGAACGCCACGGTCGGCACGGTGATCGAGAACAAGCGCATTGTGGATCTGCCGCTCAACGGCCGCAACGCGCTGCAACTGGTGGCGCTGGCGCCCAACGTCAGCTTCGGTTTCCCGGCGGCGGGCCAGGCCGGTTCGCGCCAGGGCGGCATTCGCGCCGACCAGTCCATCTCGGTCGGCGGCCAGCGCGCCCAATTCAACCGCTTCACGCTGGACGGGGTGGAGAACACCGACCCGAACTTCAACACCTTCGTGGTGCTGCCTTCGGTGGATGCGCTGCAAGAGTTCAAAGTGCAATCCGGCGTCTACCCGGCCGAATTCGGCCGCGGCGCCACCCAGATCAACATCTCCACCAAACCCGGCGGAAACCAGTACCACGGCACGCTGTTCTACTTCCTGCGCAACGGCGAATTGGATGCCAAGAACTACGCCTTCACCTCCGCCCGGCCTCCCAAGGACCCGTTCAAGTGGAACCAGTTCGGGTTTACCCTGGGCGGTCCGGTCACCATCCCCAAGGTGGTCGACGGCAAGAACCGGCTGTTTTTCATGACCAACTACGAATGGTTCCGGCAGCGCCGCCAGGTGCAGAGCGTGTACAGCGTGCCGACCGCCGCGATGCAGGGAGGCAACTTCGTCGACGTGGTGAACACGCCCAACACGAACCTGCGCACCCAGGGCATCTTCGACCCGCGCTCGCGCGTCATTCAGAACGGCGTGAACACGGCCCAGATGTTCCCTGGCAACGCGATTCCGGCCTCCCGTATTCCCTCCGCCTCGAAGCAGTTGCTGGAATTCCTGCCCGTGCCCAACCTCTCCAATCCGGAGGTCCGGAACAACTTCGTGCAGGGCGTCGGCCGTCCCATCAACCGCGACCAGTTCGTCGGCCGCGGAGATTTCGTGGAGAGCTCCCGTTCGCAGTGGTTCGGCCGCTACAGTTGGGGCGACGAGAACCAGGGCAGCGAAGCCCTCAAGCTGAACGGCACCAAGATCGTCACCAGCTTCAAGCAGTACATGGCGTCGAACACCCGGGTCTTCTCGAACTCCATGGTCAACGAGGCCCGCTTCGGCTATACCAAGTTCTACAACACCAACGGGACGGAACTGGCCTTCACGCGCGACGTGGTCGGCGAATTGAAGATCCCCGGGCTGGCCGGCGGCCCCCCCGTTCAGTGGGGCGTTCCCAACGTCTCCCTTCAGGGCCTTTACTCGGGCTTCGGCAACGACTCGGAGGGTCCGTACGAGAACAACAACTCGGCCACGCAGTTCGTGGACAATTTCTCCTGGATCCGGGGCAAACACTCCTTCAAGTTCGGCGGCGAGATCCGCAACGACCACTACAACCAGGTCGGCAACCAGTTCGCCCGCGGCCAGTTCACCTTTACCAACAACGCCACGCGCAACCTGGCGCTGGCGGGCCGCTCGGGGGACAACTTCGCCGACTTCCTGCTGGGAGAGACTTACCAGGCGGAGGCCGCCGTCTCGATCGCCAAAGCCGAATTCCGCTCCACCGGCTTCGCGCTGTACTTCGACGACGTGTGGAAGCTGTCGAGGAAGCTGACCGTCAACTTCGGATTGCGCTACGAACTGACGCCTCCCTGGGGGGATGGGACCGGCACCCTGTTCAACGGCATTGTGCCCTACGACGCGCGGACCACCCTGGCCTCGCCCAACGTGAGCGACCAGAAGCTGTATCCTTTCTTCATGCGCCAGGGCGCCGGGCGCCAGAACTGCTACGAGGGCATCAACCTGCGCTGGCCGGACATCGCCGTTCGCTGCGACGGCTCGCTCGGCAACCGCCTGGTGGGCACCGACCGGAACGACTTCGCGCCGCGGCTGGGCATTTCCTGGTCGCCTTCGGCCAAGTGGGTGGTGCGCACCGGCGCCGGGATGTTCTATTCGCAGGACTCGGGCAACCCGCGCTTCGACATGGCACGCAACCTGGCCGGCCGGCTGCGCGACAACTCGCGCACCGATTTCCCGCACCTCAACTGGTCCAATTCGCTTAGCTCCATCGCGGGGGGCGTGGCCAACGTGTTCCGCCCGTACACTTTCGCGAATCCGTACGACCGCCGCACGCCGTACAGCCTCCAGTACATGCTCAACGTGCAGCGCGAACTCGTGCAGAACACCCTGTTTGAAATCGGCTACCTGGGCAGCGTGAGCCACAAACTGGAGTCGCTGCGCTCGGTGAACGAAGCGATTCCCGCCGATCCGGCCGTGGACCGCCGGTCGGTGCCGGAGCGCTCCCCGTTCCCCAACTTCGGCCGCATCCAGTTGGTCGATAACGGCGGCAGCGGCAACTACCATTCGCTGGGGACCAAGTTCACCAAGCGTTACTCGAACGGCATGACCTACCTGGCGAGCTATACCTGGGCCAAGTCGATCGACAACGCCACCGCCATCCGCAACCTGGGCGGCGACACACTGTTCCCCCAGAACAGCTATTGCCGCGCCTGCGAGCGCGCGCGATCGGGCCACGACACGCGGCACCGGTTCGTGACTTCCGCCTTGTGGGACCTGCCCTTCGGAAAGGGCCGCAAGTACGCCCTCGAGAACCCGGCGGCCAACGCGGTGGCCGGCGGCTGGCAGATGAGCTCGATCCTTACTTTGCAGACCGGCTTCCCGCTGACCGTCACCAACGGCCAGGACGCCTCCAACACGGGCGCCTTCTTCGACCGTCCCAATGCCACCGGCAAGAAACCGGAGATCCCCCGCGGCCAGCAGAAGCCCGGCCGCTTCTTCAACACCGACGCCTTTGTCCGCAACCCCAACGGGACGCACGGCAACGTCGGCCGGAACACGCTGAACTCGCCCGGCATCATCGGGTGGGATTTCTCGATGCTGAAGAATTTCAATCTCGCCAGCGAGGCGCGCTTTCTCCAGCTTCGCTTCGAGTGGTTCAACTTCCCGAACCATCCCAACTGGGGCAACCCGGACACCAACGTCTCCTCGGGCGGCTTTGGCCAGCTCACGGGCACCCGCGGCAGCATGCGCCAGTTGCAGCTCGGGCTGAAGCTCACCTTCTAAAGACCCATTACAGACTGCTCCACGGTCGCGGCGCCGGCGATTCTCTTACAGCTTCTCAGCGAGCGGTTTCTTGCCACGCCGCCGCGGTTGGAGGTATCATGCAACCAAAGCCAGGGGAGCGAGCAGGAGGGATTGCAGGATGCGGAAACCGTGGTGTCGTCCCGCCTTAAGTATTCTTCTCAGCGCCGTGGGTGTGGCCGGCGGCTGGGCCGCGCCATCCGCCCCGGCCGAGCTGACTATCGTGATTCTGGAAGGCGAGGAGGGCGTGAACGTCCTCAAGAAGAAGACTGCCGTGCGCCCGGTGGTGGAGGTCCGCGACAGGAATAAGGCGCCGGTGGCGGGCGCGACGGTGGTGTTTCTGCTGCCGCAGTACGGTCCCGGCGGGACCTTCCTCGACGGCGGCAAGATGATGAGCGTGACCACCGACGCGAGCGGGCGCGCCGCGGCCAGCGCCATCCAGCCCAGTGGCACGGGGGCCTTCAAAATCAACGTCACCGCCAGCTTCCAGGGCCAGACCGCCAGCGCGGCGATCAGCCAGGCCAATATGGCGGCGGCCGCGGCGGGCGGCGTGTCGGCGACCACCATCGGCATCATCGCCGGAGTGGCGGCGGCCGCGGCGGTCGGAATCGGCGTGGGACTGGCCGGCGGCAAGAAGGAGAGCGCCGCCCCTGCCGACACCGCGCCGAGGGCGACCATTGGCGTTGGGAGCGGCCCGGTCTTCGGTCCGCCGAGGTAGCTCATGATGCGTTCACTGGCATTGAGTCTCGTTCTGCTGCTGCCTGCAACGGCCGGCTGGTGCGGCGATAACGGGTGGCAATCGCCCGTGCTGGGCTACCTGGTCACGCAAGATCCGCTCGAGCTGCGGCCGATTTCGGGTATCCCCGGTGCCGCCGTCCGCGGCGAACCGCTGCCCTTGCCGGAAGGGCTGACGGCGCTGCGGCTGGCGCCGGGCCCTCGTTATGCGCTCGCCGAGCGGGGGGATCCGATCCCGCCCGCGGTGCTGCTTCTCGACGGCGGCACGCCGGCGGTGCTGCCGCTGGAAGGCGTCTTGACCGGCGCCGGCTTGGTCGCGTTCAGCCCGTCGGCGACTTCGGCCGCCCTGTACTCGGCGCGCGAGCGCCGCTTGCAGGTTCTCGCCGGGCTTCCCAGCCGGCCGCAAATCGTTCGCGACCTGCCCTGGAACGAGCCGGCCGCGCTGGCGGTGAGCGACGACGCCCAGTCGCTGCTGGCGAGCGACGCCTCGGGCACGGTCTCTTTGCTCGCCGCGGACGGCGGGACGCAGTTCCTGTTTCGTGCCCGCGAACCGGGCGCCCTGGCCTTCCTGCCAAACCGCGCCGACGCCCTGATTCTCGATCGCGACGAGGTCTACCTGCTCGGCGGCCTCGACGGCGCAGTCTCGAGCCGCCTTCTCGCCTCCGGACTGGAACGGCCGGCTGAACTCCTGGCGGCCGCCGGCGGGAAGTCGGCGCTGGTGACGGATCGGGATGGCCTGCGCGTATGGTGGATCGACATCGCCTCGGCGACGCTTCAGGCCGTGGACGTTCCGGCCGGCCCGCTGCGCCTGGAGCCGTTGCGCCTGGCGGACGCGTTTCTGATCTCCGCGGAGCCGGGCGAGCCGGCCTGGCTGTTGGTGCGGGGCGGGGCCCAGATGCGCAGCTACTTCATACCCGCCGCGCAGGCCGAGGGGAGGGATTCGCAATGACCGGGCCTCGATTCCCGTTGCCGGCTCTCGCCCTGGCCTTCGCCGGACTTGCCGCGGCGCAAACCGCCGGGCCGGCCATCACCGCCATCTCCCCAGCGCAGGCGGTGGCCGGCTCGGGCGCTTTTCCGCTGACCGTCAACGGGCGGGGATTCACTCAGGTTTCCGGTTGCGCCGCCCCGGTCATCCTCTGGACGGCCGGCCAGACGGAAGTGCCGCTGACTCCGACCACAGTCGGCGCTAACGGCACGCTGGCGATGGCCACAGTGCCGGCCGCCCTGGTGGCTCAGCAGACCGCCCAGCTCGTCTTCGTGAAGGTGCGCACTCAATACATGAGCACCGGCCTTCCCCCGAACTACA
>JACQZT010000283.1 GCA_016213755.1 Acidobacteriota bacterium
GGGACCGAAGGCAAGCGCCGTGGCGGGCCCGCCGGCCAGCGCCACCGCGCCCGTGACGATGCCCAGCAGAGGGCTCAGGCCGAAGGCGCGGGCCACGCCCATCCCGAGCAGGTTTTGGAGAGCGGCGCCCGCGATGGCCGCGCCCCACAGCCACAGCACGGCCGGGCCGCCCCGGCGCACCAGGCGCGCGCTGGCGTGGAGGCCGATGGTGGTGAAGAAGGCCACCTGCAACAGGTCGCGCAAGGTCGAGTCGAATTCCAGGTTGAGCCAGCGGTCGCGCAGCGCCAACGCCGCCAGGGCGAACACCAACCCTCCGGCCACCGAGGCGGGGATTTCCAGCCGGTCGAGCAAGCGGATGCGGCGCCGGAGCCAGGCGCCCAGCGCCGCGCCCGCGCAGGCCAGCGCCAGCGCCTGCACCATGCTCAGTTTCCACACCGCAAGGGCGGGAATCACGCCAGCCCGGCTTTCTTCCAGAGCTCATCCACCCGGCGCACCACCTCGGGCGACATGCGGATGACTTCGGGCCAGGGCCGCGTGAAGCCCTCCTGGGGCCATTTGCGCGTGGCGTCCACGCCCATCTTCGAGCCGTAGTCGGGCAGGCGGCTGGCGTGATCGAGGGAATCCACCGGCCCCATCACGAATTCGATGTCGCGCTGGGGATCGATGTTATTCAGCGCGCGCCAGGCGACCTCGCTCGCGTTCTGCACGTCCACGTCCTCGTCCACCACCACGATGCATTTGGAGAACATGGCTTGGCCCAGTCCCCAGATGGCGTGCATCACCTTGCGCGCGTGGCCCGGATAGGATTTGCGGATGGACACCAGCATCAGGTTATGGAAGACGCCTTCGGCGGGCATACAAATGTCGCGTACTTCGGGCATCTGGAGCCGCATGAGGGGCAGGAAGATCCGCTCGATGGCCTGGCCCATGTAGAAGTCCTCCATGGGCGGCCGGCCGACTATGGTGGCGGCGTAGATGGGGTCTTTGCGGTGCGTGACGCAGGTGACGTGGAACACCGGGTAGTCGTCTTCCAGCGAGTAGTAGCCGGTGTGGTCGCCGAAGGGCCCCTCGCGCCGCAGCTCGCCGAGTTCAACGTAACCCTCCAGCACGATTTCCGATTGCGCCGGCACTTCCAGGTCCACCGTTTCACACTTGACCATTTCGACCGGCTTGGAGCGCAGGAAGCCGGCGATCATCATTTCGTCCAGGTCCGGAGGCAGCGGCAGGATGGCCGAGTACATGGATGCCGGATCGGCGCCGATGGCCACCGCCACTTCCATGCGCTGGGACTGTCCCAGCGCGCGCAAGCGCCGGTAGTGCTCGGCCCCCTGCTTGTGCGTCTGCCAGTGCATGCCGGTGGTGCGCTCGTCGTAGACCTGCATGCGGTACATGCCGCAGTTGCGCTTGCCCGTGTCCGGGTTGCGCGAGAAGACCATGGGCAGGGTGATGAAGCGTCCGCCGTCGCCGGGCCAGCAGTGCAGGATGGGGAAGTCGAAGAGCGAGAAGCCGTCCTTGCGCACCACCTCCTTGCAGGGTCCGCCAGAGACTTCGCGCGGGAAGAACGATCCCATCTCGGCCAGCTTGGGCAGCATCTTGAGCTTGCCGATGAGTCCCTGCGGCATGCGCATCTCCAGGTACTCGGAGATGCGCCCGGCCACCTCCTGGAGCGAGCCGGCGCCGAGAGCGATCTCCATGCGGCGGAGGCTGGCGAAGGCGTTGATCAGAACCGGCGCGGAACTGTCTTTGGGTTTTTCAAACAGCAGCGCGGGCCCGCCGCGCTTCACCGCGCGGTCGGCGAACTCGGTGATCTCCAGCACCGGATCCACTTCCAAGGAAACTCGTTTCAGCTCGCCCTGCTGCTCCAAAGCGCGGACGAATTCGCGCAGGTCGTGGTAGGCCATATATCATGGTTTTAACACCATCTTGATCCTGGAAGGAGTTTTCATGCTCAATCGAGTCGC
Organism: Acidobacteriota bacterium; assembly: GCA_016213755.1. Lineage (GTDB taxonomy): Bacteria > Acidobacteriota > Terriglobia > Bryobacterales > Bryobacteraceae > JACQZT01. The sequence goes on from JACQZT010000283.1 coordinate 1,962, forward strand.
ACTGGTCACGGGGGGAAGCCGCGGCATCGGCCGCGCCACGGCGCTGGCACTGTGCCGCGCGGGCTTCGAGATCGTCGTCGCCTCGCCGGAACTGGAGAAAAACGAGGAGGTGGCGGCGGAAATCCGTTCCTGCTCGGGCCGGGCGCTGACGCTGGACCTCGACCTGGCGAATCTCGAGTCCGTCAAGACCGCTTTCGGCACGGCGCTGAGAGAGTGCGGGCGCATCGACGTGCTGGTCAACAACGCCGGTATCACCCGCGACGCGCTGGCCATGCGCATGAAGCCAGAGGACTGGGACCTGGTGATCCGGATCAACCTTTCGGGCGTCTTCTTCGCCACCCAGCAGGTGCTGCCGCGCATGCTCAAGGAGCGCTGGGGGCGCATCATCAACGTCGCCAGCGTGGTGGGCCGCAGCGGCAACCCCGGCCAGGCCAATTACGTTTCCTCCAAGGCCGGCGTCATCGGCCTGACCAAGTGCCTGGCGCAGGAAGTGGGCAGCCGCAACATCACTGTGAACGCCGTCGCGCCGGGTTTCATCGAAACCGACATGACCGCGAAGCTGTCGCCGGAAGTGAAAGCCAAGATGGCTGAAAAGATCCCCCTGGGCCGCTTCGGCCGGCCCGAGGACGTCGCCGCCGCAGTGAAATTCCTGGCCAGCGAAGACGCCGCCTACATCACCGGGCAGTGTATCGACGTCAACGGCGGGATGTACATGTAGTGGACTGCCGTATCATGAAGGAGTATGACCGAACTGGTATTCGACGTGGTTCAGGAAGCGGACGGCGGCTATTGCGCCGAGTGCCTGAGTGAGAACATCTTCACCCAAGGTGAAACGTGGGATGAATTGCGCCGCAACGTTCTCGAAGCAGTGACCGCCTTTTTCTTCGACCGACCGGTTCCGGCGCAAATCCGGCTGCACCTGGTGCGGGATGAGGTGGTATTGGTGGCGTGAAGCTCCCACGTGACGTCTCCGGAGCGCATCTTGCGGATGTTCTCTGTCGCCGCTGGCAGTGTGCCAAGGTCCATCAGGTCGGTAGCCACATAATCCTGGAAACAGCCACGCCACGGCGCCAACGCGTTGCGATCCCCGCACATGGCCGACTCCGGCTGGGGACGTTCAATTCGATTCCGCGGGCTGTCGCTGGTCACAAAGGCGTATCGCGCAAGGCAATCGTCGAGACTCTGTAAGAGCAACCAGTTCCGGTTCCTCTGGAAATGGAGAAGGCGTTCCCCCATTAAGATCCGCAAGCGCCCGCCTCGCAATCCAGGAGCGCACCCCGTGCAACTCGCTGATTCAATTGAGGTGTAGAGTTCGCGATGATTTCTGTCAGGGATTTCGCGGAACTTGAGAAGCTGTTTTCGTTCCGTATTGATGGATACTTGGTGTGCTGCCAGGGCCGCGGAAGGAGCACCTCGACAGGCTCTTTCCCCGTAGCGATGGCAGCAGTTCGGAAAGGAGGTTGTTGAAATGAGGAAACTCCGGCGCGATATCCATACCCATCAGCGCGCAGCGGTGTTGTTTTTCGGGTACTGGCTGGCAGCCCTGGCGGCCGCCTTCAGGGTATGGTTCGATTCCCCGCCGGGCGCGGCACTCCTGCTCAGTACACCTCCGATCACCGGCGCCCTGGTGGGATGGTGGCGTTCGAGTGACCGGATCAGGGGCGGCATGCTGGCCGGAGCACTGTGCGGTGGAATCACGAGTCTGGCGATGAGCGCCCACGCAGCGATCAACTGGATACAACGTGGCCGGATTCACCACGGGGACGAGGTGCTGGGATTCTCCATCTTCCTTGTGGTTATTGGGAGTCTGCTCGGCTTGGTTGGCGCGGCGCTCGCGACGATCCTGGACCGCTTTCGCTGCCACGGCAGGCTGGCTCCGTCCCCCTAGCGGCGGACGACAATCGGAGTAAAGATATGGACGCTGCCGGGTATCGCTTGCGGGTCGCACTCATCGCCGGACTTCCTGTCGTGGCGCTCGCGTTCTTGTTTTTCCATGGCCGGATGGCTCAAAACGAAGTCCTGCCAAACTATCACAATTTCGCCGACCAGCGTGCTCTCTGGGGCCTGCCGAATTTCTGGAACGTGGTATCCAATCTCCCGTTTCTGCTGGTCGCACTCTGGGGTTTGCGGGCGCTCGGCTCTCGCTCGGCGTTTGTCGAAAAATGGGAGCGTACCGCCTGTTTCATTCTCCTGATTGCAGTGGCGCTTACCTGTGTTGGTTCGAGCTATTACCATGCCTGGCCCGGCGACGCCAGCCTCTTCTGGGACCGCCTTCCGATGGCGGCGGTCTTCATGGCGCTGCTGGCAACGACCGTTGGCGAGCGGATCAGTCCGCGAGGCGGCCGACTGCTGCTGTTTCCGCTGCTTGCGGCCGGAGTGGCTTCCGTTCTGTACTGGAGAGTTGCGGACGACCTCCGCCTTTATGCGCTGGTCCACTTCTACGCGGTTGGCGCCCTGCCGCTGATTCTCATCCTGTTCCCGCCCCGGTACTCGGGCTCGGCCGGCATCGTCGCTATGATTGCGCTTTACGGGCTGGCCCTGGCCCTCGACCGCTTTGACCACCAGGTCGCCGCGATAACCGTGACCGGGGGACACCCTTGGAAGCACGTCGCCGCGGCCGCGGCGATGTGCTCCTACCTGAGCACGATTGCCCATCGCCACCCGTTGCCCAGGCGTCAGGTCCATTGACGCGTAAAATGGAAAAGAACGGGAGGCGGACATGGACGATACACCCCGCCGATTGTTCCTGGTTGAGTCGCTGCTCGCCACGGGCACGAAAGGGCGGCGCAGGGAATTCCGCGCCGCTTTCATCGAGGCGGAGCGTAGCGGGCTGCTGACCGCCCGTGCCCAGCAACTCCACGCCATCTACAAGAGCTGCCGGCTGTGCCCGCGCCAGTGCGGGGTCGACCGCACGAAGGGGGAACTGGGCGTCTGCCAGGCCACTTCGCGCCTGAAGATTTACTCGATGTACCCGCACTTCGGCGAGGAGCGCCCGCTGGTGGGGCGCGGCGGCTCCGGGACCATCTTCTTCAGCCACTGCAACCTGCGCTGCGAGTTCTGCCAGAACTGGGAGATCAACCATCGCGGCGACGGGCGCTGGCGGAGCGACGACGACCTGGCGCGCCTGATGCTGAGCGCGCAGGAGATGGGCTGTCACAATATCAACCTGGTCACGCCCACGCACTTTGTTCCCAACATCGTGAACGCGCTGCGCGCGGCTGTGCGCATGGGACTGACGGTTCCGCTGGTGTACAACTGCGGCGGGTACGAACCGGTGGAGATCGTCCGCTTGCTGGACGGAATCGTCGACATCTACCTGCCGGACTTCAAGTACATGGACGGCGCCATGTCCGCGAAATACTCCTCGGGCGCGCGCGACTACCCCGAGCGCGCCGCCGAGTCGATCGCGGAGATGCACCGGCAGGTGGGCGAGCTGACGGTGGACGAACAGGGCATCGCGCTGCGCGGCCTGATCATCCGGCACCTCGTTCTGCCGGAGAACATCGCCGGCACGGACAAGTTCGTAAAGTGGGTGGCGACGGCGCTGACGAAATCGACATACGTCAACATCATGGCGCAGTACCGCCCCGAACACCGCGCGCGCAACTACCCCGAACTCTCCCGCCGGATCACGAACCAGGAGTTCTCGCGCGCCATCGCGTGGGCGCGCGAGGCGGGGCTTACGCGCCTGGATTCGTAGTGGACAAGCGGAAAGCTTATCCCACTTAGTTCGCAGTCGCCGAAGCCCAGTAGATCGCGTTCAGAAGCAGTTTGAAGGTGCCGAAGGTCTGGCCGCGGAACTGCGGGCGGAAGCCGAACAGCACCACGCTCCCCTTTCCGTGGCGCGCGTGGATCAGGGCCGGGCGACCGAGGACCGCGCGTTCGCCGGAGACCCAGCCGGAGGCCAGCAGGTCCTTCTTGGCGTAGTGCGCCACGGCTTTCACCTCGCGGTCGCCCTGGTTGTACTCATCGAGCAGCGTGGGGCTGAAGGCCTGCCCGCCGCTGGTGAACAGGTACGCTTCCGAGGGCATGCCAAAGGCGAGCGGGTGGGTGTTGTCCACGGTCATGCGCAGAATCGAACCGGGGCAGTAGAAAGCGTCGGCCGGCTCGCCGCCCGCGCGCAGCAGGCCGCGCACCGGCAGGGGGAAGTGCTGCATGGGCAGTTCGGTGGCGCCGTCGAGCGCGATCAGCATTCCGCCCTCGCGCACGAAGTCGTCGAGGTTCTTGAGACCCGCCAGCGCGATGCCGCCGGTGTGCTCCGGCCGCGGTTGAGCGTTTTTCGCCTCCGGGCCGCGCTGGGAAGACGTTGAGCGCTCTCCCAGCCGAATGCCGTTCAAAATCGAGGCGGCGGACTGCGACGCAAAGAGGATCGAATCGAAGCGGCCGCGCAGGCCGCTCTTCCGGATGTCGTCGTTGTGGATCGGCGTGTAGGGCACCTGGAAGGTGTCCAGCACCCATTGCGTCCAGCCGGTGTCCATGTTGCCGGTCCACGGCTCGTAGAGCGCCAGGCGCGGGCGGCGCAGTTGCCAGCCCCCGCTGGCGGCGCCGGTCTGGATTTCACCGCTCTTCGACCAGTGGACCGGCCGGCCGTCGCGGAGCAATTCGGCGGTCTTGAGGAACGAGGAGTTGTCGCGATGGTCGAGCGCGGGCGCGGCCGCGCCGATCCGATCCACGCGTGCCAGGTCGGCATCGAACGGGTCCTCGATGCGCCCGACCTCGACGCCCATGAGCATGCGCAGGGTCCAGCCCGCGATGTCGTAGGGCCGCTTGGTGACGCCGCCCGAAGTCTTGATCTCGGGATACTTCTGCGGCTCCATCAGGTCCACCAGGTAGGGCCGGAAAGGCTGCCCGGCCGGCATCACGTATGTGCCCGCCGGATACGACTTGCCGCCGGCCTGGAACTCCGCGCGCGCCTGCCGCACCTCGACGCCGGCCCCGCTCATGCGGCGCAGCATCTCGACCGCGGTCCAGCGGTCCGGCTGGTTCATGGGGACCACGTAGGCGAAGGGCTTGCCTTTGCGTCCCTGCTCGATGGAGGCGCGAGCCAGTTCCCAGGCTTTCAAGAGGAAGTACGACGGGCGCGCCGAAGCCAGGTCGAGAATCGCGAAGTCGGCGGTCAGCATGTAGTCGATGGCCTCGCGCACGCTCCAGCGGCCGCCCATCCAGGGGCGCTGGTAGAAGATGCTCGGCTCGCGGGCGGGGATGCCGCTGGAAAAACGCTCGGGAATCTCGCCGGCCTGGTACACGCGCGGCGTGGCGTAGCCGGCGGCCGCGGTTTCGGTGAGAATGCCGTGCATGTTGTGAAACGCGGGCACGCTGCGCAGGCCGCCGTTCCACCAGCCGTCGAAACCGAAATAGGAGAGCACGCCGGGTTTGTTTTCGCGCGAGAAACGCTCGGCCATGAAGGAACCGATGACGTTGATGCCTTCCATCACCGGGGCCGGGATGTTCGGGTTCAGCGGCTCGGCGTAGGGAGGAATGAAGATGCGCGCCGGAAAGGCCGGCTGCTGGTGCTGGTTGTAGACGATTTGTGGAAACCACTCCTGGAACAGCAGGCGCGAAACCTGGCGCGTCTCTTCGAGGTTCAGCATGAAATAGTCGCGGTTGTTGTCGTGGCCGGCGTATTTCTGGTACAGCCGGGGCATCGGGGACAGCTCGTGCGGCGTGCCGACGTTCTTGCGGTACCACTCGACGATCCAGTCCAGGCCGTCGGGGTTGATGCAGGGAACCTGGAGCAGGATGACGTTCTGGCGGATGCGGCGCGTCTCCTCGTCCTCGCCCGTCACCATGCGCCAGGCCAGGTCGGGCGCCTGCTGCGCCGGCGCCACCTCGCTGGCGTGCAGCCCCGAGTCGATCCACACCACGGCCTTGCCCTCGGCGGCGAGGCCGCGGCCCTCGGCCTCGGAGGCCTCGCCCAGGGCCAGGCGGCGGTTCAGGGCGCAGTAACGTTCGAGTTGCTTCAGGTTCTCCGGCGCCGAGATGGCGGCGATGTACATCGGTCTGCCGTCGGATGTGCGGCCGAACTGCTTGAGCACTAGCCGGTCGCTGGCCTTCTCGAGCTTCTGAAAATAGGAAACGATCTGAGTGTAGTCGGCCAGTTTAAACTCGTCTCCCGGAGTGAACCCGAGATGCTCCCTGGGGGTTGGAACGGCGGCCCACAGGGAAGTGGTCAGCGCCAGAAGAATCCAAAAACGCGTCCGCATAGAGCACAATGATACTAAATGGCCCAGCCCAAGCATTCCGAACCCGGCGCCGCCTTCCGCGCGGGCCTGATTCAAATGGCCTGTTCCGCCGACCCCAACGAGAACCTGGCCAAGGCCGAGTGGAGGATCCGCGAAGCCGCGGGGCGCGGCGCGCAGATCGTGTGCTTGCAGGAACTGTTCCGCTCGCAATACTTCTGCCGGGAGGAAAACGCCAGCCTGTTCGCGCTGGCCGAACCCATTCCCGGTCCGTCCACCGAAAGCCTGGGCGCGCTGGCGAAAGAACTGGGCGTGGTGGTGATCGCGCCGCTGTTCGAGCGGCGCGGCGCGGGGCTGTACCACAACACGGCCGCGGTGCTCGACGCCGACGGCACACTGGCCGGCATCTATCGCAAAATGCACATTCCGGACGATCCGCTCTACTACGAGAAGTATTATTTCACGCCCGGCGATCTGGGCTTCCGCAATTTCGACACGCGCTTCGGCCGCATTGGAGTGCTGATCTGCTGGGATCAGTGGTATCCGGAAGCCGCCCGGCTGAGCGCCATGGGCGGCGCCGGCATCCTCTTTTATCCCACCGCGATCGGCTGGCACCCGGCCGAGAAGGCGCGGCACGGCGCGGCGCAACGCGAAGCCTGGCTCATCATGCAGCGCGCGCACGCCATCGCCAACGGCGTGTACGTGGCGGCGGTGAATCGCGTGGGCGGTGAAGGCCCGCCGGAACAGGGCCTGGAATTCTGGGGCACTTCGTTTGTAACCGACCCCTTCGGGCAGTTGGTGGCCGAAGCCTCCACGGCGATGGAAGAGACTCTCATTGTCGAGTGCGACCCGCGGCGCAGCGAAGAGATCCGCCGCAACTGGCCGTTTTTCCGCGATCGGCGCATCGACGCCTATGCCCCGATTGTCAGCCGCTGGCTGGACTGAGGCTCGCAAATATGCCCGGCACCGGCCTTGACAAGCTTCTAAGCCTATTCATATCATGGGGTTTGCCCGCTCCGAGGAGGATGTTTTGATCAAACTCGATATCATCAACGAAGTCGTCAACCGAACCGGTATCACCAAGACCAAGGCCGAACTGGCGGTGGAGACCGTGTTTGAAAGCATGAAACGTGCCTTGGGTCAGGGCGAGAGAATCGAACTGCGCGGCTTCGGCATCTTTAACGTGCGCCCGCGCAAGACCGGCATCGGGCGCAACCCCCGCACCGGCGCGGAGGTCTCGATCCCTCCCGGACGGGCGGTGCGCTTTAAGCCCGGCAAGGAGCTGCAGAGTCTGCAATAGCAGACCGGAGTCGTGACTCCACAGGATTATTCTCCGACGCCGGACGCGGGCACGCCGGTGTACGGCTCCTGGCGCGAAGTGGGAGTCCGGTTCTCGCGCGTCCGGCCGCGCTATTGGCTTCACCTGCTGCTGTTCGCCGTGACGCTGCTCGCCTCGACCGGCGTTGGCGCGCGACTGGCGCACAATTTCGCGGCCAACCGGCCGGCGTTCGAACTGGACTCGGATCTGGCTGCGCTGCTGGATATACTGCGGCATCCCGCGCTGCTGCTCGATGGTCTCCCCTTTTCGCTCACGCTGCTGACCATCCTGCTGGCGCACGAGATGGGGCACTACCTGACCTGCATGTGGCACGGCATCGACGCCAGCCTGCCCTACTTCATTCCGGCGCCCACCTTCATCGGGACGGGCCGACCTCTCCGGCAATCCACCGTTCGCGGA
>JACQZT010000293.1 GCA_016213755.1 Acidobacteriota bacterium
CACGCCTTTCGGCTGGAGACCAAACATCTGCGCGACACGCTGGAGCTGTTTCGCGCGCTGTATGGGCCGGGGCTGGCCCCGCGGTTGGAGGATCTCCGCAAGATCCAGGAGTTGCTGGGCCAGGCGAACGACCACGTGGTGGCCGCCGGCCGGCTGCGCGAACGAGTTCGCACCGACCTCGCGTTGCAGCCGGCCCTGGCCTTTCTGGACAATGGAGCCAAGAGCCTGCAAGCTGCTTTCCGCCGCTATTGGCGCGAACGGATGGACGCCCCGGAAATCGAGGTCCGCTGGGCCAACTACCTCCGCCGGAGAAAGAAACCATGAGTTCACCCGTCACACCGCTCCGGTTCTTCGATGCGGTGAACGGTTACCAGCGCACCGCCGTCGTGAAAGCCGCTCTCGATCTGGATGTGTTCAGCCACATCGCCGGCGGCTCGGAAACGGCGCGCGAGATCGCCGGCGGTTGTGACGCCTCCGAGCGCGGCGTGCGCGTGCTGTGTGACGCCCTTACCGTGCTGGGCATGCTGGAAAAGCAGGAGGGGCGCTACCGCCTCACGGCCGATTCCGCTCTTTTCCTCGATCGCGGCTCTCCGTCCTATATCGGAGCCTCGGTGGAGTACCTCTGCGGTCAAATGCAGACGGAAGGCTTCGCCCAGTTCACTGAGGCCGTGCGGCGCGGAGGCACCGCCTTGGGCTCGGAAGGCTGCCTGGCGCCCGATCATCCCGCCTGGGCTCATTTCGCGCGCTCCATGACCGGCGTGATGCGGCCGTTGGCCGAGTTCGTGGCCGCCGAGGCCGGTCCCGTCCAACGGGTTCTGGATGTCGCCTGCGGGCACGGGCTCTATGCCATTGCCCTGGCCGAGGCCAACGAGTCCGCCGAAGTGTACGCCCTCGATTGGCCCCACGTGCTCGATGTCGCCCAACGCCACGCCCGGCAGGCCGGCGTCGCCTCGCGCTTTCACCTCATCCCCGGCAACGCCTTCACCACCGCCTTCGGCGCCGGCTACGACGTCATCGTGCTCGCGAATTTTCTGCACTGCCTGGACTCCGGCGCTGCCGTGCAGATGGCAAGGATGTGTCACGCGGCGCTGAAGCCCGGCGGACGGCTGCTGGTAGTGGCTTTCGTGCCCGATGCGGCGCGCACTCGGCCCTCGGCCAGCGCCTGGTTCGCCACCGTCATGCTGGCCACTACTCCCGGCGGCGACGCCTATACCAAAGGCGAGTACGACGCCATGCTGGCTGGCGCCGGATTCCCCTCCTGCCGCCTGGTGGAGATACCCGGCTCGGCCGAGCACCTCCTGATTGCGACAAAATAGCGCCCATGTGGTCGCAGACCTACCAACCGCTGGGTGGCAACCTGGCCCTGTCCGCCCTGGCCGCGGCCATGCCGCTTTTCGCCTTGCTCTATCTGCTCGGAGTCAGGCGCAAGCCTTCCTACGTCGCCGGGCTCGCGGGTCTGGCTACGGCCTTGTTAATGGCCCTCGCGGTGTACCGGATGCCTCCGTCACTGGCTATCGCCTCCATTCTCTACGGGGCCGCCTACGCCGTGTTTCCCATCACCTGGGTCATCCTGTGGGCGATCTTCCTCTACCGCTTGACGGTCGAGACCGGCCAGTTCGAAATCGTGAAGGACTCCATTGCCGGTTTGACGCAGGATCGCAAGATGCAGGCACTCCTGATCGCCTTTGCCTTCGGAGCCTTCGTGGAAGGCGCCGCTGGATTCGGCACACCGGTCGCCGTGGCCGCCGGCATGTTGGGCGGCCTGGGTTTCTCGCCGTTCTACGCCGCCGGCATCTGCCTGCTGGCCAATACCGCGCCCGTCGCCTTTGGCTCTCTGGGCACTCCCATCTTGATGCTGGCCGGAGTCACCAGCCTGCCGCTGGACAAACTCAGCGCCGCCGTCGGCCGCATTTGCGCTCCCGTCTCGGTCTTTGTGCCCGCCTACCTGGTGGCCGTAATGGGTGGCTGGGCGGGATTGAAAGAGGCCGGGCTGGCCGCGGCGGCCTGCGGCATCGCGTTCGCCTCGACCCAGTTGATCGTTTCCAATTGGCTGGGGCCCTCTCTTACCGACATCCTCGGCTCGCTGGCCTCTCTGCTGGTGTTGGTCGTTTTGTTGAAGGCGCAAGGGCGCGGCGCGAAGCTCCAACACACCGCGGGCCAGGTCTTCCGCGCCTGGGCGCCGTACGGATTTCTGGTTGTGTGCGTGATCCTGGCCGGCGTGCCCGCTGTGCGCGACTGGCTCGACCGCGCCAGCGCCGTCTTCGGGTGGCCCGGTCTGCACAACCTGGTGCAACAGGGTCCGCCAGTAGCCGCCGAGGGTTCAGCCTACGCCGCGAAGTACAAGCTGAACCTGCTGTCGGCTTCCGGTACCGCCGGCTTGGTGGCTTGTCTGATTTCGGCCTTGTGGCTCCGCGCGCCGTTCCGTCTGCTGAAGCAGGTGCTGCTGACCACGGTCCGCCAATTGGCTCTGCCTACGCTCACCGTGTGCAGCGTGCTCGGCCTCGCCTTCCTGATGAACTACTCCGGCATGACGGCCACGCTGGGGCTGGTCTTCGCCGCCTCCGGCCCGGCGTTCCCGATGTTCAGCGCGCTGCTCGGGTGGCTGGGCGTGTTCCTCACCGGCAGCGATACCTCCGCCAACGCGCTGTTTGGAAACCTCCAGGTGGTGACCGCCAACCGGCTCGGGCTGAACCCCGTGCTCACAGCCGCGGCTAACTCCTCCGGCGGCGTCATGGGCAAGATGCTCAGCCTGCAAAGCATCGCCGTCGCGGCCGCGGCCACCGGGCTCGCGGCCAGCGACGAGTCGAAGCTCTTCCGGTTCACTTTGAAGCACAGCATCCTGCTGGCCTCGATTATCGGCCTGGTGACGTTGTTTTACGCCTACGTGCGCCCGGACTGGGTGCCCTAGCGCGGCCCGATCAATCCCAGCGCCCGGGCCC
>JACQZT010000292.1 GCA_016213755.1 Acidobacteriota bacterium
CGCATCTTCCGCCGCTCGACCAGGGGCCGGCATTATGGATAGCATCCTGGTGGCCGGTGCTGGTCGTTCTCCTGGCTGGCACTGCGCTGTTTCGCCGCCCCAGTGGTCGAGTTCCGCGCACGTTCTTCCCGGTCCTCGCGGCCGGGTTTGTGGCCGCGCTGGCGTCGGGAGCTACGCGGACCTCCATCGACTACGTGAGTTACAGCACGTTTGCAGCGATACCGCTCATGGCGGCATATGCTGCCACGCTCTCATCCAACGCGAGTCGGCGGCTGATTGCGACGCAGTCCGTCATCGGCCTGTTCCTGGCAACGACGCTGGCCGCATTGATGGTTTTCGGCACATGGCGTGAAACTCCAGCAGGGCGCGTGTGCGTGTGGTCGAAAGACGAAGCAGCCGCGCTCGATGCGCTCCGTCAGCACGTCAAATCTGGGCAGAGCGGCATCGTGTTTCCGTATGCTCCACAGGTGTACTGGATGGCTGGGATTCATCCAATATCACCTCTGCTTTTCTACCAGCCCGGAGTCCACACATCGCGCGATGTTGACGCCGTCCGGCGACTGACTCAGGGCCAATACCCGGATCTCATCATTCTGGTCAAAGACCCGAAAGGGTACTTTGATGGGCTGTTCGACCTCAATTCTGAAGACCGCACCTCGCTACATGCCCTATTGAGGGAACTGGACGGTAGATACCCAGCGAAAGCGTCCGTGCGGCTGGGCGGCTCCCAGATCATCGTAATGGAAAAGACGCCGCAACCATGTGTCGTGAACGCTGAGGCTGTGCGCCAGCCGAGGACGGAGTTATGACCGTTGGCACCAGGAGCGTTCTGTTCGGCGCCCACTGCGCCGTCCTGCACCCGTTCCTCGTGGCGGCGGCCTGGTGGCGGCTCTACGGCTTCCCGTGTGATCCGCGGCTGTGGGTCGCGTTCTTCGTCCACGACCTCGGCTACTGGGGTTCCCCGAACATGGACGGACCCGAAGGCGAGCGGCATGTCCTGTGGGGCGCCCGGGTAATGTCCCGGTTGTTCGATCGGCACTGGATCCGATCCCGCAAACTGGGAGACCGGGTGAGCATTCCAAATCCGCTCACGATGACTTGCGACGCGATCTGGGGCAGCCGCACGACGGCTGACGATCCGTTCCCCTGGCGGTCGCTCTGCCTGTACCATTCCCGGTTCTGGGCCAAGCGTGCCGGCCGGCGGCCCTCGCGGCTGTGCCTCGCCGACAAACTGGCGATCGCGCTCACCCCGGCCTGGCTGTACCTGCCGATGGTGCGCTGGAGCGGCGAGATCCACGAGTACATGGCGCTCGCGCAGAACGGCCGGTACGCGACCATGGCGGTCTCGACAGCCACGGAGCGGCGGTGGTACGCGGACGTGCAGCAGTACGTCCGCCGGTGGGTCGACGAGCACCAGGACGGACGAGAGGACCAATGGACACCCGCACCAGAACAACGATGACGAACCAGCAGCGCGCCGCCCGAATCCGCGCGCTGGCGGTCAAGATCGCCACGGAGTTTGTCCAGGGCCGGCCGCTGGACGCCCTGGCGGATGCGCACATGGAGCGGATCGACGAGTTGATTTTGAGCACCATCCCGGCCGACGTGCAGATGCTGCCTACCTACGGCGAGGTTCTTGAGCGGCTGCTGCGCCAGGGCATGCGGTACAAGCTGGTGCGGCGGTGAGGTGGCGGGCGTGACCGGCTTCATGCGTCCCGAGGATCTGGCGGCCCTGACTGGGATCTCGCCGGCCACGCTGGCCAACTGGCGCTCGCGCGGCGTCGGGCCGGGGTACTACTCGGTAGGCCGAAAGATCCTGTATGCGGAGGAAGACGTGGACGCCTGGTTGAGGGAAAATAGGCATCACCATGCCAATACGAGAACGCAACGGAGCGTGGCACTACCGGTTCTACGTCGGAGGCCACGAGTACAGCGGAGCGACCGACTTGGCCGCCACCGAACGCAACAAGACCGCCGCGCAGAGAATCGAGGCGAAGGCGCGGGAGTTGGTCCTGACCGGCCGGGCGCACGAGTTGCGCCTGGAGGTGAAGCCCTTCAGTGAGGCGGGGGCCATGTTCTTGGACTGGGCTCAAGGCGAGTACCGACAGCACCCGGCGACAGCGAGGCGGTTGGCAACCAGCTTCGCATCCCTGCGTGAGTTCTTCGGCGGGACGGCGGTTTCAGCCATCACCGCCGGAGCAATCGAGGACTACAAGGGTTGGCGCCGGTCAGCGCACGAGGTGCGAGAGATCACGCTGCGCCACGACTTGCACGCGCTCTCGAAATTCTACGGCTACGCGATGCGCCACAACTGGTGCCGGCGGAACCCGCTCACTTCTGGAGCGCGGGCCGAAGGATGGGGCGTCGAAATCCCCAGCGACGGCGATGCTGTGCGCATGCACATCTTGACCGCGGCCGAGGAAGTGTTGTACTTCGCCTGTGCGCAAGCCCTGGGCCTGACCAACTTGCATGACGTCGGGCGGCTAATGCTGCTGCAAGGCTTCCGGCCGGACGAGGTGCTGGCCCTGCGGCCCCAGGACGTGGATCTGGTCCGCAGCTACGCCACGGTGGCAAAGGGCAAGACGGACGCCGCAGCGCGCACGCTTCGCCTGGCGCCCGAGTCCGCGCGGATACTCTCGCGCCGGATGGTGGCCGGGGCGAAGTGGATCTTCCCGAGCCCCAAAAAGCCGGGCCAACACCTGACGAAGCTGAACGGGCCGCACGCCGAGCTAATCGAGTCCGCCGGCCTGTCGTTCGTGCCGTACGATCTGCGCCACACGTTCGCGACCCGGGCGGCGGCGGCCGGTGTGCCGCTGGCTTCCCTGGCGGCGATTTTGGGACACGGAAATCTGAGATCGGTCCACAAATACATTCATCCCACCCAAGCCCACATGGATTCCGCGATGGACCTGCTCTCTTCTCGGTCCGGTTTTGGTCCGGTCGAGGGCGCTGAAAAGGGTGATTTCGGGGGATTCCGCAAGAGCGAGAATGATCCAAGGCGCGGATTGCAAAACGATGATTCTGAAGGACAAATCCAATGAAATCAGTGGAGGCGCGGGGCGGAATCGAACCGCCGAATAAAGGTTTTGCAGACCTCTGCCTTACCACTTGGCTACCGCGCCACTATTCGTAACATATCGCGTTGGAGGCTGGAGAGTCAATTCCGCTACACTCGAAGCGGAGGTGTGCCCGTGACCCACGGAAAAGACGCTCCTCATCCGCTGCGGCCGCCCACGGCCGTGCTGACGCGCGGCTTCGATCCGGCGCTTTCGGTCGGTTCGGCGCGGCCGGCGGTGTTCCGCAGTTCCACCTACGTATTCTCGAGCCCCGAGGCGGCCGCCAGGGCCTTCGAAGTGGCCACCGGCAAGATTCCGGCCCAGCCGGGCGAGCAGACCGAGCTGATCTACTCGCGCATCTCGCATCCCAACTCCGAGATCCTCGAAGACCAGGTCGTCCCGCTCGAACGCGGCGCCGAAGAGGCCGTGGTTTTCAACTCCGGCATGGCCGCCATCATGACCGCCTTCCTCACCTTCGTCAGACCCGGTGAGAGCTTCGTCTACACGGCGCCGCTGTACGGCGGCACCAACCACCTGGTCGTGGACTTTCTCCCCACGTTGAGCTGCCAGGGGATTCGCGTGCCGGCCGGCGCCGGCGACCAACTGGACGAAGCCATCCGCTCGGCCCCCAACCTGAGCCTGATCTTCCTCGAGACGCCGGCCAATCCGACCATGGTCATGACCGACATCCGGCGCGCCGCCGAAACCGCCGCCAGTCTGCCGCGCCGGCCGCTGCTGGTGGTGGACAACACCTTCCTGGGACCCGCCTTCCAGCACCCGCTGGCGCTGGGCGCGGACCTGGTGGTCTATTCGGCCACCAAGTACCTCTCCGGCTTCAGCGACATGCTGGCCGGCCTGGCGCTGGCGCGCGACCGCGGCCTCATCCAGCGCATGCGCGCCATGCGCATCATGTGCGGCAACATCCTGCAACCCGACGAGTGCTGGCTGCTGGACGGCCGCCTGCCCACCGTCAGCCTGCGCATGAACCGCCAGTCCAAGAACGCGCAGCGCATCGCCGAGGCGCTGGTGGAGCACCCCAAGGTTCGCAAAATCCACTATCCGACCCTGTTCAACGACGCCGAACAGATCAAGATCCGTCTGGCGCAATGCGAGTTCCCGGGCGGGATCTTCTCCCTCGAGCTGGAGGGCGGCCGGCCCGCGGCCTTCGAGTTCCTGCGCCGCCTCCACATCGCGCGCAACGCGGTTTCCTTGGGCGGCGTGGAGACCCTGGCCTGCCACCCGCGCACCACCACGCACTCCTCTCTCGGCGAAACCGAACTCAACCTGGCCGGCATCGGCGAGGGCCTGGTGCGCGTCTCCATCGGCATCGAGGACTGGCGCGACCTGCTGGCCGACTTCCAGCAGGCGCTCGACCAGGTGTAGGGGTCTCAGGCCGGCGACACCGGAAACAGAAGCCGCACCGTTGTGCCCTGCCCGGACGCGGTTTCCAGGGAGGCGATGCCCTTGTGACCGCGCAGTATCCCGTGCACCAACGCCAGGCCCAAACCCCGGCCGGTGAACTTGGTGGTAAAGAACGGCTCGAACGTCCGGCGCGCGGTCTCGGCGTCCATCCCGGCGCCGTTGTCGCGCACCTCGACCGAGACGTAGTCGCCCGCCGGCTGGCCTTCGTACAGGGGCAGGTCCCGGAGCTCCGCCAAAGTGCAAGTCCTCCGCTCCGTCGCCAGATCGAGGATGCCCGTTCCAGGCTGCACCGCCTCCACGGAATTCCGAATCACGGCCGCGACCGCCTGTCGGATCTGTTGCGCGTCGCCGGGCACGGCCGGCAAACCCGGCGCCAGCCGGTAGCGGAACTCGATCCCTTCGCACTCGGCGGGTTCCAGCAGAGCAGCCGCTTCGCGCACCAGGGCGGACAAATCGAGGGCTTCGATCTTCTTCCGGTCCTGACCCACGTAAGTCCGCATCAGCGCACTCAGCTCCGCCGCTTGCTGGGCCACGCGCTGGGCCGCTTCTATCTGCGCCGCCGCCTTGGACTCCCGCGGCAGCGCGGGCAGCACCATGGCCTGATACCCCAGCACCACCGTCAACAGGTTGTTGAAATGGTGGGCGATGCTGCCGGCCATCACGTTGAGGCTCTGCGCCTTGCGCGTCTCGAAAAGCCGCGCCTCGAACTTCAACCGCTCGCTCGCGTCGCGGCAGATCAGCACCACCTGACCAACTTCGCCGTCTTCCGCCAAAACCGGCGAGGCGGCCAGGTCCAGGACCCGCTCCGCGGTTACCAAGCGGCACGGCACCTGCCAGGACCGAACCGGCTCTTTGGACGCAAACACCCGGGCGCAGAGACATGCCTTGCCGCCTTCGGCGCCCGGCGCCGGCATCTCCCGCAAAACCTCGTAACAGTGCAACCCCGCCGCCACGGGATCCGCCACTCCCGCCAGCTCCAGCAGCGATTGGTTGGCCAGCACGATCCGGTAGTCGCGGTCCACCACCAGCAGGGCATCGGGCACGGCCTGGGTCACCGTATCCAGAAACCGGTTCAGCTCGCGCAGGACCCGCTGGTCGGCGTCGAGCCGTTCCACCATCCAATTGAACGAGTGCGAGAAATCGCCCATAAAATCGGCGCGCTGCCGGAAATCCCCGCCGGCCACTCGCGCCGTCAGCCAGTTCAGGTGGCGCAAGATCGACTGCACGCTCTTGAGGCCGTTGATTACGCTCAGCGATCGCGGGATCTCCTCGCCGAGTTGCCCCTCCGCCAAGCCGGCGGCGGCTGCCGCGGCGCGCTCCAGTTCGTCCGCCAGGCGGTTGGCGGCCTCACCGGCCTGCCGGATTTCGTCGCCGGGATCGCCGTCCAGCGGAATCCGCTCCGGGTTGCCGCCGGCCAGAAGCTCGTGCAGCAGCCGGGTGATGCGGTCGATGCGCTCGATTTCGCCGTGGTCCATTCAGGCTGCCGGGGTGGCCTCGAAGCGGCACACCCGCTCTCCGGTACACCAGCAATCCACCTCGCGGACCGTGAACGCCACTCCCACGTACGCCTCCAGCAGCCCGGCCAGAAGGCCCTCGTCAAAGGTGCAGACCGCCTCCCCCACCGCCGGCAGTCCGGAGCAGTCCAGGTCTTCGTAAATGCTCAGAACCAGATGCTGCTTCGCTTCGTCCACCGACTCCACGCGCAGGATGCCGACACCCAAGTCCTTGAAGCGCTGCTGCATCTTGAACAGGAGATCGTTCCAGTCCGTGGCGGAACCGATAAGGTGTTCGTAAACCGCTGTGCCAGAGTTGCGGCCGGCGCCCCGGAAAATACGATTGGCTGACTCCACGCCGCAGTGCTTGATGGCGGCGTCCCGCAACGTAAACTCCAGCAGCCGGTACACCGCGACACTGGTCTGCGCCCCCAGATTGGGCCGGCCATTCTGAATGTCGCCCAGATGCGCCCACTCGAAGCGGAACTCTTTGCGTTCTTCCTGGAACATATGGCGGCTTGGCCCTGTTTCCAGGATACACCCGAGTTCCGCTACCACTCGGCTACGGAGCCGTCGTCGTGGAATACCCGCGCCATGGGCCGGGAACCCTGAAAAGGATACTTACGGAAGACCGCCTCGTCGAGTTCGAACCCCAGGCCGGGCTTGTCCGGCAGCGGGAACTTGCCCCGCACCATGCGCATGGCCGGGAAGCCGAGCCACTCCTCCCAGACCTTCTCCTTCTGCCCGGCCACGGGGCCGCTGCACACTTCCTGCACCAGGAAATTGGGCATCGCCGCATCCGCGTGCAGCGTGGCCAGCCCGCCGATGGGGCCCTCGCAGGAATGCGGCGCCATGCGGATGCCCGACACGTGCGCCATGGCGGCCACCTTCCACAGCGCCGTGATTCCTCCCACGTGATTGAGGTCGGTTTGCAGCACGTCCACCACGCCCATCTCGATCAGCTCGCGGCAGCCGTAGGAAGCCACCAGGCGCTCTCCGGTGGCCAGCGGAACCGAGGTGCGCCGGGCGATGCGGGCCATGGCCTGCACGTTTTCCGGCGGGCAGGGTTCTTCGACGAAGAGCAGGTTGAGCGGCTCGATCTCTCTGAGGATCACCGCCGCCACCGCGGGACTGGCCTTGGCGTGGAAGTCGATGGCGATGTCCAGATCCGGCCCCAGGCCCTCGCGCAGCATCTGCAAGTGCTTCACCACCGCCTCGATCTTCTGGTGCGTGTCGATCCACTCGAAGGTGCGTGCCGCCGGGCCGGTTTTGAAGCAGGTGACTCCC
>JACQZT010000289.1 GCA_016213755.1 Acidobacteriota bacterium
CTTTTCGAGAATGGTCTGCAAGCGCGCCGATTCGTTGAATTCCTTCCACGCCTCGGCCTTGCGCAGAATGGCGGTGGCTTCGGCGACGCCCTGCGCTTCAATGGCCTTGGCCTGCGCCAGGCCGATGGACTCGATTTTGGCCGCCTCGGCGCGGCCCTCGGTTTCCAGCGCGGAGGCGCGGCCCGCGCCTTCCTTGCGCAATCGCTCCTGCTCGGCTTCGGCCGTGGCGATGATCGCGGAGCGTTTTCCCTCGGCTTCCAGTATCGCCGCCGACTTGGCCGCCTCGGCGCGCACCACTGCCGCCTGCCGCTCGGCGTCGGCCGGCTTGATCACCGTGGCTTCGAGTTCCTTTTGCCGGCGCAGGACTTCCTGTTCCTGCACCGCGATCATCCCCTGCGTGCGCGTGCGCTCGACCTTCACCTCTTCGGCCACCACCGCCTGCCGCGCCTGCGCCTGAGACAGAGGCCCGGCCTGCGCGGCGCGCGCTTTCTCGGTCTCGATTTCGGCCTGGTACTGCGCCTGGCGGATCTGGAAATCGCGCTGCGCCTGCGCGATGTTGGCCTCGGCGTCCAGTTTGGCCCGCTCGCCTTCCTGCAACGCCTGCGACGACCGGATCTTGGCGTCGCGCGTCGCATCGGCTTCGCCGATGGTCGCGTCGCGCTTCACTTCGGCCGTGCGGCGCTTGCCCAGCGCGTTGAGGTACTCTTCCTCGTCGCTGACTTCCTGGATGGTCAGCACGTCCACGCCCAGGCCCATCTTCTCCAGGTCCGCCGCGGCTTCGCTGGTCAGCTTCTGAGCGAAGCTCTGCCGGTCGCTGTTGACTTCTTCCACCGTCAGCGTGCCCAGAATCGAACGCAGGTGGCCTTCCAGGGTCTGGAAGACCACGCCCTGAATCTGCTGCGGAGTCATGCACAGGAAGCGCTCGGCGGCGGCGTGCAGCGACATCTCGTCGCTGCGGATCTTGACGTTGGCCACCGCTTTCACCGACACCGGCACGCCTTTGAGCGTGTAGGCGCGCGTGATTTGCAGCGGGATGGTCATGACGTTGAGCGAAAGGTAGTCCACCTTCTCGAGCAGCGGAATGCGCAGCGCGGCGCCTCCGCGCACCATGCGATAGCCGACAAAGCGCCCGTCGGGCAGTTTGCGCTTGCGGCCGCTCAGCACCGCCGCCACGTTGGGAGCCACTTTGAGGTAATTCCGGCTGAATAGCGCCGCCGCGATGAACAGCGCCAGCACTACGGCCAGAATGATGAACGGGAGCAGGAGACGAGACGTTTCCGTGAACATGGGAATCCTCCAGCAGGGATTATTGCGGCCGGACGATACAGATCTCGCCCAGCACCTCTTCCACCGTGACGAGTGAATTCTCGGCCAGCGCCGCGCCGTCGCGCGTGCGCGCCATCTTGTCGAACAGTTCCTCGCCCACCTGGCAGCGCACCTGTCCCACGCCACCCGCGGGGATCGCCACCACCACGCGCGCGCCGCGCCCGACGACGTCGGTGGAGCGCATCTCGGTGGTGGCCTGCTGCCCGAACAGGAAGCGCGCGAAGGCATAAATCAGAGAGGCGAAGAACATGCCGCTGAGAAACCCCACCCCCGACGAGGCGGGCGTCGACAGGCCATAGTGGATGCCCACCGCGCCGAATCCCCCGAAAGCGGTGACAAACACGCTCAGGATCCGAACGCTGAAGAAACTTGGCCCCCCCTGGCCCAGATCGTGGTCCCAGTGGCCGTCGCCGAAGTGCTCGAATAGTTCGCCGAACACCAGCGAAACCAGCAGAAACAGAAACCCGACGGCGGAGATGGCGAGAAACACCGTGAACGCGGAAACCTGCGAGAACAGTTCAGTCACCGAGGCTCACCCTGGCCTGCCCAAAGTCTATAGGAACGGCGGCGCGCGACGCAAGGCGCGGTTGCGCGTACAATGGGGATTCGGACCGGAAAGGAGATATCCGCCTTGACACAAACTCGCCGCGCCTTGTTTGGCGTTCTCGCTTCCGCCGCCGCCTCGGCCCAGCAGCGCCGCCGGCCGGCGCCCTGGAAACCGAAGCTCGGCATCCTCATGAACTACTCGGAGTCCAACCTGGACTTCGCCAAACAGGAGGGCTTCACCAGCGTGCAACTGAGCGTCGGAGGGCAGTTGGACGCCGGCGCTTCCGACGGAGCGGTCGCCAAGGTGCGAGCCCACCTGGACCGCACCGGGCTGTACTGTTCCTCGCTCATGGCCGCGGAAAACCACGTGGCGCCCGACCCGGCCCAGCGCGCCGCCGTCAACGCGAGCTTCGCCAAAACCATCGAGCTCGCCGCCCGGCTCAAGGTCCCCTACGTGGCCACCATGTCCGGCAACATGCCCGGTCGGAAGTTGGCGGAACAGGTTGATGAGATCGTCCGGGTCTATACGGAAAAGTACTTCCCGCTGTGCCAGAAACACAACGTCAAGCTGCTGTGGGAACCCTGGGCCGGCGGCCCGAACATCGCCACCGGGCCGGTGGGCTACGAGGCGCTGTTCAAAGGCTTCCACGACTCGCCCTATGTGGGCCTGCTGTTCGACCCCTCGCACCTGCAATGGCAGTTCATGGACCCGGTGCAGGCCGCGCGCGACTTCATCGACAAGATCTGGGACGTGCACCTGAAGGACACCGAAATCCTCTGGCACGTCCTGCGCAAAACCGGCATCCACCCGCTGAACAACGCGCGCTGGTGGCGCTTCCGCCTGCCCGGCTCGGGCATCGTCGACTGGAAGGGCTTCTTCACCGTCTTGCAGGAAGCCGGCTACCAGGGCGCCATGAACATCGAGCACGAAGACGAATTCTACTACCCGGCGTACGAAAAGGGCGAATTCACCGAGCCGTACAAAGCCGGCTTCCGCGTGGCGCACAAGTTCCTGCGGCAGTTCGTGCCGGTGTAGGGCGCGCGTCTCGCGCGCCGGCCGGCAGCCGGGGACGGCTGCCCCACTATAGGGCGTACTTCAGCCCCTCGGGCGAGCGGCCGGAGCGGCGCGGGTCGCCGCCGGTTTCTTCGAGAATGCGCTTCATGCGGTCTTGCAGGCTCTCCACCAGGGATTTCAGTTTGGGGTCGGGGATGTGCTCGGTCAGCCGCCCGCGCTGGCGCACGATGCGGACGCTGCCCAGCAGGTTGTTCATCTGGCCGGGGTCGGCGGCCACGTCGTAGAGTTCGTCCAGATCCCAGAGGCCGTAGGTCTGGCAGTAGCTGTAGCGCTCGGTGCGCAGCCCGGTGAGGGTGGGCGTGTAGGGATAGTCGAACTCCCAGTCGTACTCGTAGAGGAAGTCCTGGCGCCAGCCGGCGCGCTCGCCGCGAAGCAAGGGCAGCAGCGAGCGGCCCTGCATGTTCTTGGGAACCGCCACGCCGGCGGCGTCGAGAATGGTGGGAGCGATGTCCAGGTTGAGCGCCATTTCGGAAACCGTGCTCCCCGGCGGGGCCAGCCGCGGACAGTGGATCCACATCGGCACGCGGATCGACGGTTCGTACATGGCGCGCTTGTCGGTGAGGCAGTGCTCGCCCCACATCAGGCCGTTGTCGCCCATGTAGATCACCAGCGTGTCGTCCAGCAGGCCGAGTCTTGCCAGCTCGCCGAGCACCGCGCCGGTGCTGTCGTCCACCGCCGCCAGCGAGCGGGCGTAGCCGCGATAAGCCTCGTCGAACGAAATCTCGTGGCCGTAGAGGCCGTCCACGCCCTGGCGCGCGTAGCGCCGCCGGCGCACCCACTCGGGGCGCTGGCGCATGTCTTCTTCGGTGAAGTTCATCGACCGCGGCCGGGGCACGGGCGCGTCGCGGTACAGGTCGCGGTGGCGGGGCGCCGGCTCGAACGGGTAGTGCACGGCCTTGTGCGAGAGATAGAGACAGAAGGGCCGCGCCGAGTTGTCCCGCAGGAAGCTCAGGGCTTGCTCGGAGAGGATGTCGGTGACGTAGCCGGAGGTCTTGCGCCGCGCTCCATTGACGTTGATCTCGGGGTCGAAGTACTGGCCCTGTCCGAAGAACGAAACCCAGTGGTCGAAACCGGGCCGCGGCTCGTCGCTGGCGCCGCCCATGTGCCACTTGCCCACGAAGGCGGTGCGATAGCCGGCCTGCCGCAAGAGGCCCGGAAAAATGGGGAGCGACGGGTCGAGCGGGGTGAAGTTGTCGGTGACGCGGTGGGCGTGAGCGTACAGGCCGGTGAGCAGCGAGGCCCGGCTGGGCGAACACAGCGAGGTGGTGACGAACGCGTTGCGGAACACCGTGCCGCCGCGAATCAGCCGGTCGATATGAGGCGTCTTCAGCCAGGGATGGCCCAGCGCGCCGGCGAAGTCGTAGCGGTGGTCGTCCGCCAGAATGAAGACCACGTTGCGGCGGCGGGGTTGCGCCGGGAGCGCGGCGGCCCCGGCCAGGGCGCCCAGGAAGCTTTTGCGGGTCATATGTTCATGCCGTCCAACGGATGCCGTCCAGGGTGTCCCCGTCGTTGCGGGCGTTCACCAGGAAGGCGCTGAGCTGGGGCTGGTCGGTCACCGCCTGCAAATGGAAGACCAGCAGGTTTTCGCCGGAGCGTAGAGTCACTGGTTTCTGAAACTGCCCGGGGCGATAACGCGTGCGATTTTCTTCTTCGAGCACCTTTTCGCCGTTCAGCAGGACGGTGACGCGCCCGCGCGCGCCGGTCCAGAGGAAGCCCTTGGAATTGCCATCGGAGATCACCTTCACGGCGGCGGCGAAGGCTTGCCCTTCGGCTGCATCCGGCGCCCAGCGCGTGAAATGCAGGGTGTCGGTGGGCGTGCCGTAACGCGCCCAGCCGGCCAGGGGCGACTCCGGCGCGCGCGTCACCAGCCAGTGCCGGTTGCCGCGGCCGTGCCAGGTGCGGGGCTTGATCCAGGCGCGCCGCAGGCGGTCGGCTTCCTCGCCCACGACCTCAATGCGCCCCAGTTCGTTCCCGCCCATTCCGCGCTGCGCGGCCATGTGCAGGAACTCGATGTCCCCGGGGCTGAACCCCAGCAGGTAGGCCGTCAGTGCGTCGGCCGCCACGGGGTCCTCGCCGGCCAGCACCAGGTTGTTGCGCACCATCTGGTCCGGCCGGCGGTTGTTGTGTTCGGTGTACTGCAAGCCGCGGATGCCGTCGGCGACAACGTAGTCCGGAGGATGGAAGGCCGCCAAGTCGGCGATGAAGGGGTCGATGCGGTCTTCCACCTGGTGCTGAGAATGGAGCAGGGTGTTCGAGAAGCCGCCCCGGGGGCTGGCATAAGCTTCGCGCGGCGCCGTGCCGACGTAGTTCTTGAGGCAGGCCGTGATGCCGCACATCTCGTGCACCTTCATCACCGGCACGCTGATCAAAAAATCGCAGTTGAGGATGGTGCGGGTCACAAAGTAATCCGGCCGCGCTCCGAATGCGCCCACGCCGCCCGCCGTACGCGGCACCTCGATGCGGCGCAGGTTGCCGGCCGCGTCGCGGACGCCGTCGTAGCTCAGGTCGATGTAGTCGAACTGCTTGCCGGGGAACGCGGCGCCGAACTCGCGCAACATGCCCTCGATCGTGCCGTCCCAGCCGGGGAATTGCTCCGTGCCCCAGTCCAGGGTGGAGGCGTCCACCCGCACACCGTTTTGCAGCACTGCGGTGGCGCCGATGGGGTCGCGGACCCGCCGGTAGCTTCCGCCTTCGGCAACGGTGATGCGGCGCGCGCGCGAATTGCGGGCCACGTATTCGAGCACCGCCTTGGTGACGCGCATATCGGTGACGTCGCCGTAGCAGTGTGTCGATTGCGTGGGGAGCGAGACGATGTTGGGCTTGATCACCACCCAGGAGCCGGGCTTGACTTTGGCTTCCAGGCTTCCCGCCGCGGGCTTGCCATATTCAATCGCCCGCCAAACCATGTCGCGCACCAGGGCGTAATCCAGCGGGTCTTCCGGAGACACCGGCCGGCGCAGCTTCGCGTGCGTGGACCGCACCAGGCCGAAGCGCGGCTTGCCCGCGGGCGCGGCCAGCAGCGCGGCGGAAGAGAACAGAAACTCGCGGCGAGACTGCACGGAAGACCTCCTATTTTTCGGCCGCCCCACGCCACCCCCGCGGCTTGCGGAAAGGACGCCGAGCCTGCTCGATCTCGTTTCCTCGCAACCAGATTATATCCAGAGTGGTGTCGCCAAATCCGCTTTGCTCGGCCAGGCGCAAATGCCCAATCCCGGCCGGGTCGAAGCCCATGATGGCCGCGCCGGCCGCATCCACCGCCACGGCGTTGGGTCCGGCCAGAACCAGGTTGTGGTGCACGCCGCGGCGCGCTCCGCTCTCATCGGTCTCGAGGCCCCATTCGCCGCCCACGAGTGCGTAGTCGGCCGGGTGGTAGCTGAAAAGGTCTGCCGCCACCTCGTCCGGCTCGCCCAGTTTGTCGAGGCCGCCGGCTATGCCCAGGTAATTGCCGATGGCAAGCGAAACGCCCATCCGCGGATGCGTCGTCAGCGCCGCGACGCTGACGATCTTGTCGCACTGCTGAACGGTCTTGGGAATGCGGTAGACGCCCTGGGCGTTGCGTTTCGCCATCGGCCGGCCCGGCACGGGCAGTTCGACCGGCTCGTCGGAGCCGAGGTCCGTGCTCTCGAAACGAACGGCCGGATAGCGGCGTGTGAAGTCCCCGGCCATCTTGCGGTAGGCCGGCGCGCCGCAGCCCGCGGCGACGGTAATGCGGGCGCCCAGCTTGTTCTCCGCCAGGAAGGCGGTGAGGCTCCGCACCACGCGCGGGTCGGTGACCTCGCCGGGCACGCCGCCGTTACAAGCCGGGGTATGTGTCAGGATCAGGACCCAGTCGTCCGGCGCGACGAGCGCCGGCAGGCCGCCCTTGCGGGTAGTGCCGAGTTCGATGGCCTTGCGCACCATGGCGTCGAGGGAGGCGTCGTCCAGATCCGAGTCCGCCGGGCGCGGTCGCGCGAGCCCTTTCAGCTTGCTGCCGTCGTGCTCCTCCGAGCCGGCAAAACTCGACAGCACGATGCCCACCCGGGGCGTGGTGTCCTCGCTGGCCGAGGCAATGGCCGCCTCCTCGGGCTTCGGAGGACGCGTCAACGTTTGCCAGGCGATGGCGGATTGCAGCAGTTCTCTTCGCAGCATGGATTCCTCAGGACCCGGATTTGGGAGGTTCGAGCTCGATGACGATCGCCTGGTAGGCCTCTACCCTGGGCAGAGAGATCTCCAGCGCGTCCGCGGTGCGCTTATGACGAAACGGCGCTTCGATGAACGAGGAAACCCTCCGAACGCCGTCACCGGGCGGCAACGGAATGCGGACGGTGACGTTCTCGGCGGGCGGCAGTGAGGCGGCGCTGCCCGCGGCCTCGCCGGCCCAGTTCACCATGTGCAGGACCAGGCGCCGGCCGTTGCGGGCCAGGTTGCAGACCAGCGAAGGCGGCGCCTGGACCCGGTACGGCGGCGGTTCGCCGGCGGCGTACTCGATCAGCGTCCGCACCAATTCACCCAGTTCGGAAAAGTTCGCCGACAGCGCCAGGCTCTCGAGCGAAGATGCCAGGTAGACCGTCCGTCCCCGGCCGTGGCGCGCGGTCACGACTCCGGGCAGGATGGCGCGCCGGCCGTCGCCGGTCACGATGTCGTCGCGCACCGATGCGCCCTCCAGCGTCTCCACGGGCTCGAAATACCAGAGCGGAACCAGCCGGCCGGCTGGGCGCGACTGAAGATAAAGATCGTTCGGCCCGCCGGTCATGGTTTGGTAGCTCTGAAGGGTTTCGGCCAGAGCATCCCGCGGAACCAGCGGCCGGACCCGCAGCAGTTCCTCGAGTCCGAAACGCTGCTGCCGCCGGCCGGCCGCATCGTACAGTGAAGTCCCATAACTGGCCAGCAAACCGCCGCCCTGGTCGACGAACTGCTTGAGATTCTGAACCCGCCGCGGAGACAGATAGGGAGTGCCGGCCAGATACACCACGCGGTACTTCCGCAGGCGGGCCGGGTCGTCCAGCATCGACTCCGACAGGGAGGTTGCCTGCACGTGTTCCCGCAGACAGGTGGCGAATGCGCCGAGCGTGGCGCTGCGCGTGTCGGCTTTCCACCACCATCCGGCGCGAGAGTACCCGGGGGGATTCTTGTCGGCATAGACCACCGCCGCGTAGGGCACGCTCTCGAAGCCACTCAGCTCGCTTTCGTGCCGCTTGAGGACGGAGAAAGGAAAGCTGACGTAGCGGCGGTTCTCGGCGTCTTTCACATACGCGTAGGGCTGGGCCAGAATGGGCGCGCCGCCGAACGCCGCGGTGGTGAAGATCTCCTGCTGATAGTCGATGCGGTTGGGGATGACGCGCGGCCAGTTGTTGTAGACCCCGATGTAAGGCCAGATCTCCAGCCCCATGGCGCGCGCGAAGCTGATGCCTTCGGCGCGTTCCACAAGCGAGGTGCCGCGCTCGTACAGGAAGGCGTCCATGGCGCCGATGATGCGGGGATCTTCGTCGGCCACCAGCCGGGCGTGGTTGATGTTGTAGATTAGCGGAATGTCTTTGTAGCGCTTCACCAGGCGCCGCACGTCGGCGACGATGCCGGCCAGTTGTTCGCGCTGCCAGAGGTGATACTCGCCGATGGCCTGCCGCTCCTCGCGGGTGTAATCCTGCTGGTTCTCGCGCCAGGGGATCTCCTTGCCGGATGCCTCGCGGAACCCGCGGCGGCAGCCGTCGCAGTAGCACAGCCGCGGGCTGGGCCAGAAATAGGCGGGCCGCCAGGTGTCGAAATAGACGCCGTCCACGTCGTAGTCGCGCACCACGCGCTCGAGCAGGTCCATGTACGCCTGGCGGTAGGGAGTGTTCCAGCAGACAGTCCCGTGGTCTTCGCCCACGAACATGTGACTGCGTGCCGGGCCGCCGCCGGGGCGCGTGCGCTGAGCGTATTCCGCGTACGGACCGGTCACCATCGACCAGGCCAGCTTGTGTCCGGTCGAGATGTAGGGCACCACGCGAATGCCGCGCGGCTTGCAGGCGGCGATGGTCTCGGCCAGCACGTCGCGTTTCCCCATTTGCGGATGAGTGGAGAAGCGCACGCCCGGGATGGTGGCGTACTTGCCCATGGTCGGGATGCGCACGGTGTTGACGTTCATCTCGGCCATGGTGCGCGCCAGCGCTTCGGCGTCGAACTCGAACTCCGGCGCGAAGGGCGGGTAATAGGCGTCGATGAGGAACACGCGCGCGCTCCGCACCCACGCCTGGCCGGCGGGCAGACCCGCGATCGCGATCAGGAAAAAGAGGAATCCGCGGAACAAAATATGCATATTCGGGCGCCTCCGCTATTGAGCGACCACCTCGACGTCTATGTTCATCAGCCGGCCAACCTTCTCGATGCGGCCGGCCTGGCGGCCCACGCCCAGGGCGAAATGGTGCGTGGGTCCGGCCTTGCTCCAGTCTTCCACGAAAGTGGCCACATCGGGGGCGAAGCGGGCTGGGGTGTTGGTGTTGCCGGTGGCGGGGATGTCGCCGGGCACGGACTCGCCTTCCGCCACCACGAACTTAAAAGCCCCGTCCGGCCGGTGCGTTAAACCGAGCAGGGTGATGGGGCCGTTCTTCACTTTGAACTCCACCGAGATGCCCTTGCCGTACTTGCCGTGCAGCACGCTCAGGTCCCGCAGGGCGGGTTTCTCGCCGCTAATGGCGATGTGTCCCGGCCCGTCGTGGCCCACCAGCACAAAGTCGCCCGCGAAGCTGGCGGGGTGAAGCTCGGCGAAAGAGCCGCCGGCGCCCAGGCGGTCCATCACCAGCATGGCGATGCAATTCTTGATGTCGCCCTCGCCGGCGATGGGAACGCCCCGCCCGGTCAGCAGCGAGTTGCCCACGATCATGGCCGGGACGATGCGCTGGAACTCGTTGTCGTCGAGGCCGCGGTAGTAGTAGGCCAGCCCGTCCAGCCCGGCGCCGGCGACCAGCCGCTCCAGACCCACCGCCACGCGGGCCGACCAGGCCAGCGACTCCGGCCGCACCGGACCGGCGATGGGATCGACGCCCGGCTCGGGGAACACGAAATAATCCCGGATCTGCGCCATCATCGCCTCGGTTTCCCGCTCGGTGACGCTGTCTATGAACTTCTTCAGCTCGCACATCTCGATCATTTCCATGTGCAGGCCGAAGGCCGCCTCCACCAGCCCCGGATCGGCATACATGTCCACCATCCCCTCGAAGGCGTGGCCCAGGAACCCGATGCGGCCGTTGCGCAGAGCGTGGGCCGCTTTGGCCGCATCGACCCAATCGCGGATCTTGGCCCGCACCCGCTCGTCGCCGTGCAACATGCCGAACAGCACGCCGGCCACGGGCGTGCGCGAGCGCTGCGCGGCGAAGACCAGCTCCGGCAGGTTGGTGCAGTTATCGTGCGCCAACTGGTCGCGCATGGTGGCGGTGGCGGGATTCAGGCCCGGCGAAGGCTGGAGCCCCGCCAGCACCACCGGCGCCTTGGCTCGTTGCAGCACCGGCAGCACAGAGGCGGAGGGGATGTAAGTGGTCACGTCGCAGAAGACCAAGTCCGCCTGCCGCTGGGCGAACAGGTCTCCCGCGCGCCGGCCGGACGCGACGTCATCCACCATCCCGGCGGACACGACTTCGACATCGCCCAGCCAGGCCTCGAACTCCCGCAGGTATCCTTCGAGCTGCTCCCTCAATCCGGGGAATTGTGGCCAATAGCGGTCGAAGCCGACGGCGAAGGTTCCGATTCTGGTGCTCATCGAGCAGGTCCTCTGTCACAGAGTAAGTCGATTCTCTCCACGCGGCGGACCGTGGCCAGCAGAATCGCCAGCGCCAGCGGGTACACCGCGCCGCAAGCCACGAACGCGGGCTTGAAGCCCGCGTTTTCCACCACCCGGCCGATGGCCAGGTTGGAGAGGAATCCGCCCAGCCCTCCGGCCGTGCCGGTCAGCCCCACCACGGTGGCGACGGCGCTGGAAGGGAACAAGTCGCTCAGCAGGGTCATGTAGTTGGTCATCCAGAAGCCGTGCGCGAACATCAGCACGCTCATCAGGGCGATCGCGTAACCGGCGTCCGGCGCCCAGACGCTGAGGGCGGAGATGGGCGTCAGGAACGCCGCCGCGGCGAGCACCGTTTTCCGCGTCCGGTCGAGCGACCAGCCCGCGCGCAGCAGCCGGCCGGAAACGGCGCCCGCGAAAATGGAAGACACGCCCAACGTCAGAAAGGGAATCCAGGTCAGCCGGCCGATGACTTCGAGCGAAGCGCCCCGTTCGCGACTCAGGTACTGGGGAATCCAGAACATGTAGAAGTAGAAAACTGGATCAAAGAGAAACCGGGCCGCGACGACGCCCCAGAGCTGCCGCGCGCGCAGCAGGCTCCGCCATCCCGGCGCGGTCTCCCGGCTGGCGGCCGCCGCGGAGTTCGCGCGCGGCGCGCGGACCAGCGCAAACCAGGCCGCCACCCACACCGCCCCCAGGATTCCGGTCAGCAGAAACGCTCCCCGCCAGCCCGCGCGCGCCGCGATCCAGACGATGGCCGGCGGCGCCAGCACGGCGCCCATGGCCGAGCCGCCGGTGGTGGCAATGCCCATGCCCAAAGCACGCTCGCGGGGCGGAAACTCCTCCGCCACGCCTTTGGCCGCGCCCGGAAAGCAGCCGCCCTCGCCCGCGCCGAGCAGAAAGCGCAGCGCGCCCAGGTGCAGGGCGCTGGCGGCGCCGGCGTGGAGCAGACTGGCCAGGCTCCAGAAGGCCACCGTCAGTCCCATCCCCCGGCGAGTTCCCAGATAGTCGATCATCCGGCCGCCGAAAGTGAACATGACGCTGTAGCTGAGCGTGAACGCCGCCACCACGTAGGAATAGCCGACATTGTTCATTCCCAGGTCCGCGAGGATGCTGGGCGCCAGCACGGACAGCACCTGGCGGTCGAAGAAACTCAGCGCCGAGGCGAAGAACAGCAGCAGGGCCACACCGAATCGAAACTGGGTGGCCCTGGAGTTCTCTACCACTGAAGGCGCGCGATCAACTGGATGTAGCGCGGGATGGCCATGTCCATCTTGCTGTTGCGGTTGACCACGTTGTTGATGGTGCCCACCGTGGCCGTGCTGGTGATGTTGGTGTTGGGATCGACGTAATTGGGATGGTTCAGCACGTTCGAGGCGTTGAGCTCGAGCCGCAGTTTGGCGCGCTCGCGAATGCTGAACTGCTTGGCCAGCGCGGCGTGCAGCACCTGCGTCCCGGGTCCCTTGATGACCCCCTTGGCCGAGGTGCCGAACGAGCCCGCCGCGGGCGCGGCGAAAGCGTCCACGTCGAACCAGCGCGACGGCGCCGGGTGGGAGAGGTTGGCGTCGCGCCGGTGGTTGGGCCGCAGGGTCACGCTGGGCGCCGTGCGGCTGGTGGTGTAGCGCGTGCCGGTCGGGTCGGGGCCGGTCCACGAAGGAGTCAGGAAAAAGCCGTTCTCGGCCGCCCCGATGACGCTGAGCGACCATCCGCCCGCCAGTGCGTTCATCCCCCGGCCGGCGCCGGCGGCGAACTTCTTCCCCTTGCCAAAGGGCAGATCGTAGATCACATTACCCGAGAGGCGGTGGGTGGGAATGTCCGGCCAGACGGCGCGCTCGCGCTTGCGGTCGTAGGCATTCTCGGGGCTTTGGCCGTCTTCCAGGTCGCCGATGTCGCGGGCCAGTGTGTAGTAAAGCTGGTAGTGGAGACCGCTGCTGGTGGTGCGCTTCATCTCGGCGGTCAGCGAATTGTATTGGTGGCCGGCCCCGTTGGTGAAATAGCTCACGGACGGGTACCGGGGGAAGGCCCGCGGTTTGTCGATATAGGGACGCGAGTCGGCCGCCGGCTGGTTGTAATCGTACGACCACACGCCCTGCCGGGTGTTGGTGCCGATGTAGGAGAGCCGGAATCCGGTGTCCCAGCGCTGGTGCTCGATGGTCGCGCTGTACTGCATGCTGTAGGGAATCCGGAGACCGGGATTGATGGCCCCCGGTATGCTGACCGTCGACGGCCCGCCGGTACCCGTGGACGGGAAAACCGCGGGCAGAATCACCGCGGGCCTGTCGGCCGGGTTGGTGAACGACGGTTCGGCGAGATTGAAGGGAACCGAAGCGCTGCTGGGGTTGCGGGCCACGATGTCGTAGTAGATGCCGAACCCGCCGCGAAACACCGTATCGTTCCCCAAGGGCCGCCAGGCCACCGCGAAGCGCGGCGCGAGGTTGTTCTTATCGGTTCGCACCAAGCTGGCGGGAAGCCCGAGGCTGGAAGCTTCCACCACGTCCACGTATCCTTTCGGCATCAGCGGGCTGGCCAGGTTCAGCGAGCCGTCCGGCACCACGACCTTGCCCGCACCGGCATCGAACATCGACAACAGGCCATGCGCTTCCGTGAATCCCGGCGCGACTTCGTAGCGCAGGCCGAGGGTCAGCGTCAGGGTTCGATTCAGCCGGAACTCGTCGGTGATGAATCCGGAGTAGCTCCAACTGACCAGGTCCTGGCGCAGCGGCGGGTAGTTGCGCGCCGCCGTCGTGGGAATGCCGATTAGGAAATCGCCGTAGGGATGGTTGGTGAACCGGTTGGAGAAGGTGTTGTTCCCGAAGAGAGAACCGGGCGTGGAACAGGTGGAGTATCCGGCCCGGCCGAAGCCGAACCCCATCTTGATGGAATGGCGGTTCCGGAACCAGCTCACGTTCTGCTGGAAGACGTGCCGGGGGCTGAAGTTGCAGGGGTTGCACTCCGCGCCGCCGGAGAGACCGGTCAAGCCGATGCCCGAGAAGCTGACGTTGTACAGCCCGGTCAGATCGGGCAAACTGGGCGCCAGACCTTGCAGTCCAAGATCCTTGACCAACTGCAAACCGTTGACCGGGCCGGCGGCCGGGGAGTTATCCGACGAATAGCCCCAGCGTGTTTCGCTCAGCAGCGTCGGACGGATAGTGTGCGTGAAGGCCACACTGGCGGCGCGCGAGAAGCGATTCCCTTTCTGCCGGCCGATGGTTGGGAAGGCGCCCACCCACGAGTTGTTGATCCAGTCCACCCGGGTCAGACGGGCATACATGAACGACTTGTCCGAGAAGCGGTGATCGCCGCGCAGGGTGAGGGTGGGGTTGATTTCCTTTTCCGCGAGCACCGTTTGCCGGAAGTTCTGCGAAGTAAGAAGGTTGGGATCGCCGAAGTTGGGCTGAGGGAAGAAGCGGTCCTGGACCTTGGTTGCCACCGGGTTCAGCCGGGTCTGCGGGATGATGTTCCCGGGAAAGGGCGTGTTGCCGCCAAACGGATCCTTCACCACCGTGCCGGGCAGCAGGGTCGAGAAGTCTCCCTTGCGCCAGGGCGCGGGCGCCACAGTCGGGTTGAAGAGCGAAACACCCGGGCTGCCGAAGCGCTCGAACTCGATGGTGGCGAAGAAGAAGGTCCGGTTCTTGCCGTTGTAGATCCTGGGAATCCAGACCGGACCGCCGATCGATCCGCCGGGCACGTGCTCGACGCTGCTCGTGCTGGTGGGCGAAAACGGATTGCGGGCCAGCAAGCCGGGCGCGGCGTAGTAATTGAACGCCGAGCCGTGGATTTCGTTGGCGCCCGAGCGGGTGACCACCGACATCTGTCCCACGCCGGCAAACTCGGCCGAATTGCCGGCCGTGTCGACGCGCATCTCCTGGTAGCCCTCGGTGCGGTCGGTCAGCACCCCGTTGATGGGCCCGCCCCAGATGTTCGAGATGCTGGTTCCGTCGAAGCTGACGTCGCCCTGCTTGTTCCGGCTGCCTCCGAAACGGATGTACCACCCGCCGGAGGGTTTCGAGACCGTGGGGGACAACTGGAAGAAGTCCCAGGATCGCCGCAGCGTCAGCGGCAGGGCGCTCATGACGGTGCGGTCCTTGATGTCGGCGATGCGCGCCGTCTCGGTTTCGATCAAGGTCGCGCCGCCTTTGACTTCCACGGCGGTTTGCACCTGCCCGACCTTCAGCTCGAGATCCACGCGGCGCAGGTCGCGGCCGGCCACCCGAATCTCCGTCACCACGACTTCCTGAAAGCCGGAAATCGCGGCCCGCAGATCGTACACGCCCTCGCGGATGTTGGCCAGGGTGTATTGCCCGACATCGTTTGAGACCGCGCTGTAGCGGTAGTTGGTCCCCTGGTGGGTGATCTCGACTTTCACGCCGGGAACCAGCGCGCCGTTCGGGTCGGTCACCGCGCCGGTGATGGTTGCGAAGGTGCTCTGCCCGGACAGCGTGCACGCTCCGAGAAGAGCAAGGATGAGTGCGAACAGGAGAAGACGGGAAACGAAGACTCGCACGGCGCCTCCTTAGCGATTCGACAAGATCATATCTCAAACACGCGTTCTCTTGACACGCGGCCGGCAATCCGGGCAGCGTAAGAAGGATGGATTTTCTGAGACGCATGTCCCGGCGCGACTGGTTTCTGCTGGCGGGAAGCGCAGCCGCGCGTTTGCCGGCCCAGAGTCCGGCGGACCTGGCCGCCGGTTTCGCAAACCCGCCTCTTGCCGCGCGGCCCTCATGTTACTGGGTGTGGTTGAACGGGGTGACGGACCGAGCGCGGCTGACCTTTGAACTCGAGGAGATGCGCGCAAAGGGGATGAGCGGCGTGTTCATCTTCGAGGTCGGCGCCCGCGGCCAGGCCGCCATGGTGCCGCCCGGACAGGCCTACTGGGGGCCGCAGTCGATCCAGGACGTGGCCTACGCGATCCGCGAAGCCGGCCGCGTTGGTCTGGAAGCGGGCTTCGTCACCTCCAGCAGTTGGAACTCGGGCGGGACGTGGGTTCCGCCCGAGTACGCCGGCAAGGGCCTCTACCTTTCCGAGCTGAGAGTGGAGGGACCCCGGCGGTTCTCGGGAGCGCTGCCCTTTCCGCCCGTCCCCGCCACCGCGCCGAAAGGGCCGGATGGACTGCCCGCGTTCCGCCGCGAGGTGGCCCTTCTCGCCGTGCCCGAGCGGCGCCTGCCCGGACACGAGTTTGTGATCGAACTGGCGCCGCCGCACTTTCACACCATAAACCGGGTTGTGCTGCACAACAACGCGAGCGATGGTCCGCCGCGCCTCGCGAAGGATTTCTCCGTGTCGGCGTCGGACACCTCGAGCGAGTCCGAGGCGTTTCGCGAGATCGTGCACGGCTCGCTCGAAGCGCGCGCCGGGGCGCAGGAGTTCCGCTTCCCGCCCGTGCGCGCACGCTACGTCCGGCTGCTGATTCTGTCGGGCCACAACCCAAGCGAGGAACGAATCGAGTTGGGCGAGTTCGAGGTTTACTCCGCCGAAGGAAAGAACGTGGCCGCCGGCCGGGATCCGGAAGACGGAAGCTGGACCGGCGCGGGAATCCTGCACTACAGCTCGCAACTCGGCTTCGAGCGCGACTGGATGGCGCGCAACATCCACGACGGCCGCCCCAGCGGCGCGGCCTGCAGTTGGTCCTCCGCCGGCCTGCCGCCGCTGGCCATCGACCGGCGGACCATCGCCGATCTGAGCGGCCGCATCGATGCGCAAGGCCGCCTGGAATGGGACGTGCCGCCCGGCAAATGGGTGCTGCTGCGCTTTGTGTGCGCCAACAACGGCGAGCAACTGAAGGTCGCCAGCCCCAACTCGCAGGGGCTGGCCATCGACCACTTCAGCGCGGAGGCGACCCGCTTCCACATGCGCTACATGATGGATCTGCTGAAAGCCGAGATCGGCGACTTCTCGCGCACCGCGCTCAAGTACATGTACTCGTGCAGCTACGAGGTGCAGGGATCCATCTGGACCGGCGACCTGCCCGAGCAGTTCCGCCGCCGCCGCGGCTACGACCTGATCCCGTTCCTGCCGGCTCTGCTCGGCGCCCAGGTCGGCGACGCCGAGGTGACCCGGCGCTTCATCTACGACTTCCGCAAGACGCTGGGCGATGTGCTGGTGGACGCCTACTATGCCACCGCGCGGCAGGAGGCGAACCGCTACGGCCTGCGCCTCAGCGCCGAGGCCGGAGGCCCCGGCCCTCCGCTGCACCAGGTGCCGGTGGACGCGTTGAAGGCTCTGGGGGCGCTGGACACGCCGCGGGGCGAGTTCTGGAAGCGGCATAACGTGTGGGTGGTCAAGGAGACCGCCTGCGCCGCGCACATCTACGGGAAGCGCGTGATCGAGATGGAGGCCTTCACCAGCTTCCGGCACTGGCAGGACGGCCCGTCCGATTTGAAAGACATCGCCGACCGCGCCTTCTGCGACGGCGCTAACCGCTTCGTGTTCCACACCAACCCGCACCGGCCGCGGTTGGCCGGCCAGCCCGGCTGGGTGTACCTGGCCGGGACGCACGTCGGTCCCAGCGAAGTCTGGTGGCCCATGGCCAAGCCCTTCCTCGACTACCTGTCGCGCTGTTCTTATCTGCTTCAGCAGGGATTGTTTGTCGGCGATGTCTGCTACTACTACGGCGACCAGGGCTACAACTTCGTGCCCGAGAAGCGCGTCGATCCCTCGCTCGGCTTCGGCTACGACTACGATGTCGCCAACGCCGAGGTGATACTGACCCGCATGTCCGTTCGCGACGGCCGCATCGTGCTGCCGGACGGCATGAGCTATGAGCTATTGGTCCTGCCCGACCGGGACGACATGGACCTGGCGGTGCTCGAAAAGCTCGATCAACTGGCGCGCGCGGGCGCTACCATTGCGGGCCGCAAGCCGGTGCGCTCGAACGGGCTCGCGGACTATCCCCGCCGGGACGCCGATGTGCGCGCGCGCGCCGAGCGGCTGAGAATCGTCCGGGATAAGCCGCCGCGGGAGATTCTGCGCGAGCGGGGCATCGGTCCCGACTTCCAGTTTTCCGCCGGCGGGTCGCAGGCGGATCTGGACTACATCCATCGCCGGACCGCGGACGCCGAGATCTACTTCGTCAGCAACAAGCAGGCGCGAGAGGTGAGCGTCGATTGCGTGTTCCGGGTGCGGGACCGCCAGGCCGAACTCTGGAATCCGGTAACGGGGGAGATCACCCGGCCGCGGCGCCAAGCGCGCGCGGAGGGCGGGACCCGGGTCGCGCTGGAACTGCCGGAGACCGGCTCGGTCTTTGTCGTGTTTCCTCGCCGGTCACGGGCTGTCCTGCCGCCGCTGCCCGCCATCGCCTCCGAGAGTGCGCTGGATGGGCCTTGGGAAGTTCGGTTTGCGGAAGGCTGGGGCGCCCCGGCGTCGAAGACGTTTCCGAAACTGATCTCCTGGACGGAAGTTCCCGAGGAAGGAATCCGCTATTACTCCGGCATCGCCAGCTACCACAAGGAACTGGATCTCGAAGGCGGCGGGCCCGTGTTTCTCGACTTGGGGAGGGTGCGCTTCGTGGCTGAGATTTTGCTTAACGGGCAACCTCTGGGCAGCGTGTGGACGCCGCCGTTCCGGGTCGAGCTGACCGGGGCGGCGAAACCCGGCCAGAACCGGCTCGAGGTCCGGGTGGCCAACACATGGTCCAACCGGCTCACCGGAGACGCCCGGTCGGCCGGCGGCAAGCGGTATTGCCGCACCAACGTCCCCTGGAGCAAGGACACACCGCTGCTCGAGTCCGGGCTGCTGGGTCCGGTGCGCATCCTCACGCTGGAGAAACCTTAGTCGCCGCTCTTCAGCGCCGCTTCGGCGTCGGCGCCGGTGAAGGTTTCCAGTTTGGCCGAGATATTCATGGAGCAGAACTTGGGGCCGCACATGGAGCAGAAGTGCGCGTCCTTGAAGCCCTCCTCGGGCAGGGTCTCGTCGTGCATGGCGCGGGCGGTTTCCGGGTCCAGCGCCAGCTCGAACTGGCGGTTCCAGTCGAAGCGGTAGCGGGCGCGGGAAAGCTCGTCGTCGCGGTCGCGGGCGCCGGGGCGTCGGCGGGCTATGTCGGCGGCGTGGGCGGCGATCTTGTAGGCGATGATGCCGGCCTTGACGTCCTCGCGGTTGGGCAGTCCCAGGTGTTCCTTGGGCGTGACGTAGCACAGCATCGAGGCGCCGTACCAGCCGATAATGGCCGCGCCGATGGCCGAAGTGATGTGGTCGTAGCCGGGCGCGATGTCGGTGACCAGCGGGCCCAGGGTGTAGAAGGGCGCCTCGTGGCACATCTCGAGCTCCTTTTCCACCTGCATCTGGATCTGGTCCATGGGCACGTGCCCGGGGCCTTCGATCATCACCTGGACGTCGTAATCCCAGGCCACCTTGGTGAGTTCGCCCAGGGTCTTCAGCTCGGCGAACTGCGCCTCGTCGCTCGCGTCGGCGACCGAGCCGGGCCGCAGGCCGTCGCCCAGCGAGAAGGTGACGTCGTACTTCTGGAAGATCTTGCAGATGTCGGTGAAGCGCTCGTACAGGAAATTCTGCCGGTGGTTTTTCACCATCCACTCGGCCAGGATGGCCCCGCCCCGGCTGACGATTCCGGTCACGCGGCGCGTGGTCATCGGGATGTACTGCACCAGCACGCCGGCGTGGATGGTCATGTAGTCGACGCCCTGCTCGGCCTGTTCCTCGATCACTTCGAGCATCACTTCCGCAGTCAAATCCTCGACCCGGCGCACGCGGCTGAGGGCCTCGTAAATGGGCACGGTTCCCACCGGGACGGCGGAGTTCTCGATGATGGCCTGGCGGATGCGGGGAATGTCGCCGCCGGTGGAAAGATCCATCACCGTGTCGGCGCCGTACTGCACCGCGTAACGCAGCTTTTCCAGCTCCTCCTCGATGTTCGAGGTGGTGACCGAGTTGCCGATATTGGCGTTGATCTTGCACCGCGACGCAATGCCGATGGCCAGCGGCTCGAGGCTGGCGTGGCGGATGTTGGCCGGAATCACCAGCCGCCCGCGGGCCACCTCGCCGCGCACCAGTTCCGCGTCGATGCCCTCGTGCCGGGCGACGTGCCGCATTTCGCCCGTGATCTGGCCCAGCCGCGCGTAGCGCATCTGCGTCCGGACAGAGTCGTTCCGGCGCTCCTCAATCCACCCATTTCGCATGTTTACCTCCCAGTTTACGCTATGCACCAATTATCCCATCGAAACAGCAAAACCGGGGACAGTAACTCAA
Source organism: Acidobacteriota bacterium (assembly GCA_016213755.1). Lineage (GTDB taxonomy): Bacteria > Acidobacteriota > Terriglobia > Bryobacterales > Bryobacteraceae > JACQZT01. Next base: position 19,878 of record JACQZT010000289.1, read on the forward strand.
AGACCTATTTCGAAATTGGTTTTTGAGTGTACTGTCCCCGGTTTTGCGGGTTTAGAATTTTACCTGCGGGACCTGGCGCGATCCGGCGTCGGTGCGGAAGTAGGCGTCGTTGCGCTGGAAGCTGAACAGCCCCGCCGCGAGGTTGTTGGGGAACAGCTCGATGGTGGTGTTGTAGTGCTGCACCGTCTCGTTGTACTTGCGGCGCTCGACCGCGATGCGGTTCTCGGTTCCAGCCAGCTCGTCCTGCAAGCGCAGGAAGTTCTCGTTGGACTTTATATTGGGGTAGTTCTCCACCACCACCAGCAGACGGGCCAGCGCGCTATCCAGTTGGCCGTTGGCCTGGATCTTTTCCTGCGGCGTGCGCGCGCCCACCAGGGCGGCGCGCGCGGTGGTCACCGAATCGATGACGCTCTTTTCCTGGGCCGCGAAGCCCTTGACCGTGGAGACCAGGTTGGGAATCAGGTCCGCGCGGCGCTGCAACGAGACATCCACCTGCGCCCAGGCCCCGTTGATGGCCTCGCGCTGCACCACCAGGTCGTTGCGGATGCCCACCAGCTTGCCTCCGAACAGCAGTCCGATCAGCAGCAGAACGCCCAAAACTATCAAAACGATCTTCATCCTGTCCTCACTTTTCGAGGCGGTCGACGGCGGCGACCACCACCTGAATCTCTTTCAGATACTGCCCGAACAACTGCCGCGGATCGGCGTCGCGCGGTTTGACTTTTTGCTCCCGCACATCCAGCAGCGCGTGGAACGGCGCCGGCCCGACGCCGAACCGGACGGCCACGGCATCCACGATGCGGCGCTTCTCGTACACCGCGTCGGCTCCGGCCAGCACCAGGGCGTGCCGGAACAGCACACAGAAGGTCGACAGCGAATCGGTCATCAGGCGCAGCAGCAGGCCGCTATCGGAAAGCAGGGCGCCGGCCTTCTGGCGCAGGCGCAGCAGCTTGGCGCGCAATTCGTGCTCCACCTGGGCGCGATAGAACCGGTCGTCGATGACCAGACCGGCGACCACGTCGGCGCCGGCGAGAACGCGCCGCCGCGCCTGCATGTCGTGGAACTCGATGGGAAAGCAGTCGGTGGAGCGCTGGACCTCGTCCGCGCTCATCAGCAGCGGCGCGGGATTGCCCTTCTCGCGCCACCAACGGAAGACCGGCTCGCTTTCGCCAATCTCGCGCGGCGTGAGTTGCTTCAGCACGCAGAAAACGTTGATATCCGAGAAGCGGCCGTGGTGGTCTCCCACCGCCGCCGAACCGTAAAGAATGACCGAAACCAAGCGGTCCGCGTAGGTTTTCGCCATCCGGTCGGCCAGTTCCTTGAGTATTCGTTCCATAGCCTACCAGTCGCTGGACGCGCCTCCTCCGCCCGAGTCGCCTCCGCCAAAGCCGCCGAAACCGTCGCCGGAATCGTAGCCGCCGAAACCGCCCCGGCCCTGGCCGCCGAAAGAGCGTCCCATCAGGTTCCCCAGAATCATACCCATCAGAAAACCGCCGCCCCCACCGCCGCCGCGGGACTGCATCAGCAGCCACAGCAGGAGGCCCGCGCCGCCCAGGAGCAAGGGCCAGGGAATCTGGGTCGAGAGCGGGCGCTGGCGCGTGGCGGGCGCCGCCGCGCGGATCTGGACCCCCTTGGCCTGGGCAATCCGCTCGCCGATGGCGCGCGCGGCCAGCGCCAGCGCGTCGCCGTAGTGCCGCTCCCGCAAGGCCGGACGCATCTCCCGCAGCAGACCTCCCGCGGAGCCGTCCGGAAGGATCGGCTCCAGCCCGTAGCCGACTTCCAGCTTGCTGCGCCGGTCGTTGATCACCAGCAGCAGAAGAACGCCCTCGTTCTTGCCCTTGGCGCCCACGCCCCATTTGCGGTACAGGAGGTTGGCCACGTCCTCGATGGGTTCGCCCTCGAGCGTCGGCAGCGTGACCAGGGCGATCTGCGCGCCGGTGGAGCGCTCGACCTGGGCGCAGTAGCGCTCCAGCGCCGCCCGCGCGCCGGGTTCGACCACCGAGCTGAAATCGCTCACGTACCCCTGCGGTTTCAGCGCGCCGAAATCGACCGCCAGCGCCGCCGCCGCGGCCAGTGCCACCAGGAGCGCAACTCGCGCGAGGGGTCTCATCGCCACTGTCTCCAGTGTACTAGCAAGCCAGCTCGGTGCGAGTGAACTTGTGCCCGTTCAGCTTGCCCAGCACGGTCACGGCAATCTGGCGGGAGTCGAAGAAGGCGCGCGCCACGTCGCGGACTTCCTCCGCGGTGACCCGCTCGACGCTATCGAGCAGATCGTCGAGGCTGAAGAAGCGTCCAAAGAAGAGTTCCTGGCGGGCCAGGTTGGCCATGCGGCTGGAGGTGGATTCCAGGCCCAGCATCAGGGAGCCTTTGAGGTGGTCCTTGGCGCGGCGCAGTTCCTCGTCCGGAATGGGCTCGCATTTCAGGCTGCTGAATTCCTGAAGAACCGCGGAAACCACTTTGGGCGCCGACTCCGCCGAAGTGCCCGCATAGACCATCAGCGCGCCGCTGTCGCGGTAGAGGTTGAGCTCGGAAAAAACCGAGTAGGCCAGGCCCTGGCGTTCGCGGATGTTCTGGAACAGGCGCGAACTCATGCCGCCGCCCAGCATCGTGTTCAGAACGTAGCAGACGAAGCGCTTTTCGTGCGGCAGGGGATAGCAGGGGACGCCCAGGCACAGGTGCGTCTGTTCGAGAGCTTTCTTGCCGCGCGTCACCAGGCGGGCGTGCGTTTCGGGCTGCACGGGCGCCGGCAGGGGCGCCGCCGTGGCCAGCGGCTCGAAACGCTCCCGGGCCAGATCGACAATCTGCCGGTGGGACAGGTTCCCGGCCGCCGTGAGCAGAATGTTGGCGGGGACGTAGATGCGCCCGTAGTAGCTGTCGATCATCTGGCGATTGAACGACCCGATGGTTTCGCGCGTTCCCAGGATGGGCTGGCCCAGCGGATGGCCTTTCCAGAAGTTCGAGCAGAAGATCTCGTGGACCAGGTACTCCGGGTTGTCCGTCTCCATCTTCAGCTCTTCGAGGATGACGCCCTTTTCTTTCTCGATGTCCTCCTCGCGGAAAGCCGGGTTCAGCACCAGGTCCGAGAGAATGTCGAAAGCCCGCGGCAGGTGCTCGTCCAGAACCTTTGTGTTGTAACCGACCAGTTCCTTGGAAGTGAACGCGTCGAGGTTGCCGCCGATGGAATCCACCGCGCGCGCCAGGTCTTCGGCCGAGCGCTGCCGCGTCCCTTTGAACAGCATGTGCTCGATGAAGTGCGAAATGCCGTTTTCGGGCGGAGACTCGAGCCGCGAACCCGAGCGGATCCACACCCCTACCGATACCGACCGCACGTGCGACATAGGCTCGGTAATCAGGCACACACCATTGTCGAAAACGGTGGTTTCGATCGTTCGGACATCCTGGGCGATGGGCACGGTTCTGAGCTGCTCTCTATATCCATTTTACCGCAGCGGGAGGGTCGGCACGAGGGCCGTGCTAAACTTGAAAAAGATGGCGCAACCCATTCTAGGAATGGAACTTAGCGAGATTCGGGCGGTTTTGGGCGAAACCGCTCCGGCCTACCGCGCCCGCCAGATTTACCAGGCCGTGTATCGCCAGGGGATCGCTTCCATCGATTGCATCTCGACGCTTCCGGCCGGGCTGCGCGCCGAACTCGCGGCCACTCACAGCGTCGGCCGACTGGAGCCGGTGCGCCATTTCGATTCGCTGGACGGCACGCGCCGCTACCTGCTGCGGCTGGCTGATGGCCGGACGGTCGAAGCGGTGCTGATGCCGGAAGCGGCGCGGGATACCATCTGCATTTCGACCCAGGTGGGCTGCCCCGTGGATTGCCGGTTCTGCCTGACCGCGCGCATGGGACTGGAGCGCAACCTCACCGCCGGCGAGATCGCCGGCCAGGTGCTGCACGTGGTGCGGGAACACGCCCTCGATCCGCGCGACGCCCGGGTGAACGTGGTCCTGATGGGCATGGGCGAGCCGCTGCTCAACCTGGCCAATGTCCTCAAAGCCACGCGCCTGGCAACCGACCCCGAAGGCATCGGCCTGTCTCCGCGGCGCATTACCCTGTCGACGGCGGGCATCATCCCGAAAATCGCCGAATTGGGGCGCGAGCCGGTGCGGCCCAAACTCGCCATTTCCCTCAACGCTTCCAGCGAGGAGCAGCGCCGGGAGCTGATGCCCATCACGCGTAAGTACCCGCTGAAAGACCTGCTCGACGCCTGCCGCGCCTATCCATTGCGGCCCTGGGAGCGGCTCACCTTCGAGTACGTGCTGCTGCGGGACGTCAACGACACCGACGCGGATGCCCGGCGCGTCGTGCGATTGCTCGCGCGCCTGAAGTGCAAGGTGAACTTGATCGCGCTCAACCCCGGCCCCGGCATCCCGTTCGAGACGCCGGCGCCCGAGCGCGTGGCGTCCTTCCAGGAAATCCTCAAACGCTCTGTTCCGTGCTTCATTCGCAAGCCGCGCGGCCGCGACGTCTACGCCGCTTGCGGCCAACTCAAACGCATGTCAGCCTCAGGAGGAAACCAAGATGGCAGGGATTGAACGTCACCCGGCGGGCGCTTTTTGCTGGGTGGAACTGGGAACCACGGACGTGGCCGCGGCCAAGGCGTTTTACGGCGGGCTGTTCGGCTGGACGGCGGAAGATATGCCCATGGGCGAAGGGCAGGCCTACACCATGCTCAAGCTCGCGGGGCTGGAAACCGGCGCGATGTACAAGCTGACCGCGGAGATGCTCCAGCAGAAGATTCCACCGAACTGGATGCTCTACGTCACCGTCGAAAGCGTGGATGCGACGATGGAGAAGGTTAAAGAGAATGGCGGCCAGGTGGCGGTCGGCCCCTTCGACGTCGGCGAAGCCGGGCGGATGGCGGTGATCCGCGACCCGCAGGGGGCGGTGGTTTCGATGTGGCAGGCCAAGGGCCACATCGGCATCCGCGTGGCGGGCGCGGCGGGCTCGTTGTGCTGGTCGGAACTGGCCACCACCGATCGCGTGGGTGCGCGCCAGTTCTACACGCAGGTCTTTGGCTGGGGCACGAAGATCGGCCAGATGGGCCCAGTCGAATACACCCAGTGGCTGGTGGGCGAAATGCCGGTGGGCGGGATGCTGGAGATGACCGAGGAATGGGAGGGCGCTCCCCCGCACTGGATGCCCTATTTCCTGGTGGCGGACTGCGACGCCAGCGCGGACCAGTCCAAGGCGCTGGGCGGCACGGTCTGCGTGCCCCCGACCGACGTTCCAAACGAAGGCCGGTTCGCGGTGCTTCAAGACCCGCAGGGCGCCTACTTCTCGATCATCCGGCTGAGCGCCGGCTAGACCGCCTCCCACCGCGGCGCGCCTACGTTGGGAACTGGCGAAGGCCGCGGAAATCCCGTCCAGGCCACTGGAATCTCAATTCCGGGTACGAACGAACTCGTGTGAGGGACTCCGAAATCGGCACGGTGGTGGGTGAGGTCGGTCGAAGCCGTATGCTGTATTCTTCAGAGGGGTGTAAGGTGCCCAGAGTAGCGGAGGTTTCCGGGCGCAGGGTTCTGCGGGTCTGCCTGTCCGTCGCCATCGTGACGGCGATCAGCCTGGTGGAGTTCGCTCTCAACAGCGTCAACCACACAACCGTGGCGTTGACGTTGCTGCTGGCCGTGCTAGGAATTGCCACCTGGTGGGGGCTGGTCGAGTCCCTGGCCGCCTCGCTGGCCGGCATGATGTGCTTCAACTTCCTGTTCCTTCCGCCGGTCGGCGCCTGGACCATCGCCGACCCGCAAAACTGGGTCGCACTGTTCACTTTTGTCGGCGTCGCGGCGGTGGCGAGCCAGTTGTCGGCCAGCGCAAAGCGGCGGGCAGGGGAGGCCGCCAGCCGGCAGCGTGATATGGAACGCCTGTACTCGTTGAGCCGCTGCCTCATGTTGATGGACCCGCAATCCCCGCTTGGCCGGCAGGTCGCGGTGCACACGGCTCAAGTGTTCGGATTTCCCACAGTGGGTTTCTTCGAGCGAGAGAGCGACGAGGTGCATTGGGCCGGGGAAACACCGAACGGCACCGAGGAGACCCTGCTCCGGAACGAGGCGAAACAGGGCGCAGCCGGCACAGAGGCGGACTCGATGCTGACTGTGCTGCCCGTCACGGCCGGCGAGCGCAGTCTCGGAAGCCTGGCCGTGCCAAGGGACCTCGCTTCGGATACGGCGCTGCGCTCGATCGCGCATCTGGTGGCAATCGCGCTGGAGCGGGCGCACGCTCAACTCGCGGCCAGCCGGGCGGAGGCGGCACGGCAGAGCGAGGAAATGAAGTCGGCCATGCTGGACGCTCTCGCGCACGAGTTCAAGACGCCGCTGACCGCCGTGAAGGCCGCGGTCACTTCCGTGCTCAACGACGAATCTGCGGCCTGGGCGAACAAGGAACTCCTGCAAATCATAGACGAGGAGACCGACCGTCTGACCTCGCTGGTGAGCGAGTCCGTCCAGATTGCGCGCATCGAGGCGGGCCGGATGGAAATGCGCCAGCATCCGCACTCGGTTGCGGAGCTGATCCGCGAGGCGCTGGCCGGCATGGCCGGCAAACTGGAGCCGAGGACTGTGGAGGTATCGGCGAGCGACTCGCTGGCTCCCGTGCTCGCCGACCGGGAACTCGTGCTCATCGTGCTCCGCCAGTTACTTGACAATGCGGCGAAGTACTCACCGCCCAGCTCGCCCATCACCATCGCGGCAAGGGAGCAAGGCGACTCGCTGCGCGTGACCGTAGCCGACCGCGGTCCGGGTATTGCCGATCCCGAAGTGAACCGGGTTTTCGAGAAGTTCTACCGCGGGCGGGAGGCCCGCGAAAGGATCCCGGGAACCGGCATGGGCCTGGCCATCGCCCGGGAGATCGTGCGCGGCCACGGCGGCGACATCCGGGTGGAAAGCCGGCCCGGGCAGGGCTGCGAATTCACGTTCTTCCTCCCGCTGGCCCAGGAGACGCACTCATGACCGCGCAAATCCTGGTGGTCGACGACGAACCGCAGATCCGGCGCGTGTTGCGAGCCGCGCTGGCCGGGCAGGGCTACGCGGTCGCAGAAGCCAGAAGCGGCGAGGAGGCCCTCGAAAAGCTGACACAGTCGCACCCTGACCTGGTGCTGCTGGACTTCAATATGCCGGTCATGAGCGGGCTGGAGACGTGCCGGGCGATCCGGGCGACGTCCGACCTGCCGATCATCATGCTTACGGTGCGCAACAGCGATCGGGACAAAGTGGAGGCGCTCGACGCCGGCGCCGACGACTATGTTACGAAGCCGTTTAGCACCCCGGAACTGCTGGCCCGCATTCGCGCCGCGCTCCGCAGGGCGCCCTCCATTCCGATGACCGGCCTGCCCCTCGCCGTTGGAAACGTGGAGATCGATTTCCAGGCACGACGCGTCGCGATTGGTGAGCGCCGGATTCGCCTCACCCCGAGGGAATTCGACCTGCTGTGGTATTTCGTCGCGCACCCAAACCGCGCGATTCCCCACCGCGAACTGTTGCAGGCCGCCTGGGGACCGGAGTACGGCAATGAAGTCGAGTACCTGCGAGTATTCGTCAACCAGCTTCGCAAGAAGATCGAGCCGAACCCATCGGACCCGAAGTACCTGTTGACAGAACCCTGGGTCGGTTATCGCTTCCAGTTGCCCGACCGCGCATAGGACCCGCTCTCCCGGCCTTTATGACTTCTTTACGGCCGCCTCTCTAGCCTGAAAACAGGTGAGACGAATGTACGGATGGGAAGTGAACGTCCTTTTTACCACCGCGGAGCCTACGCTCGCAGCGCTCAAGACCGCGTGCGGACTGGCGCGGGGCCTCGGCGCACAGGTCCGCTTCATCACGACGCTGGCCGTGCCCTACCCACTCCCGCTTTCCAGCCCGCCCGTGCCGGTCGGGTTTACGGAGGGACAAATACGCCGGCTCGCGTCGGGGTGTTCGGCGAGCACTCGCGTCGAGCTGTATCTGTGCCGCGACCTGCGAGAGACCCTCAGTGGTTTGTTGAAGCCGGGGTCCCTGGTCGTAATGGGTGTGCGGCAGCGCTGGTGGGGAAGCCGGGAGCAGAGGATGGCGCAGTGGCTCCGGAAAAACGGGCACGACGTGGTATTGGCCGCTCCGGAGAAGAAAGGCGGCGTGCGGACACGGATTCGAGACCTGCTGCAATTCCGATCGCCGAACCCGAGCTGCTGAGGAGGGAGACTTCAGGTGGCACACCAAAACACGCGCGTGACGAACCGGGTCGTAGTGGCGACGACCGTCATGCTGTCTTTCATTTCCTTCTGGCGAGCGGCCGCCATCGTGCTGAACGACATGGCTTCCACGGCCTACTACGTGGGCGGAATCGCGGAGACCGCCATCGGCAAGGCGGCACCCTGGTTCGTCCTCGCGATCATGTTGTTCTCCTACGCCGTCCGGGCCGTGTACATCGAAAGCTGCAGCATGTTCGTTCGGGGCGGCGTCTACAGAGTGGTCCACGAGGCCCTGGGCGGGACCCTGGCGAAGTTCTCAGTCTCCGCCCTGATGTTCGACTACGTCCTGACCGGCCCCATCAGCGCCGTGAGTGCGGGACTGTATCTCGGGGGGCTCATCAACGAGACCGCGGAATCCCTGCATCTGGGTGGAGGCCGGCTGCACTCGCCGCAATTTGCCGTTATGTTCGCCATTGCGGTCACGTTGTACTTCTGGCGCAAGAACGTCATCGGCATCCAGGAGTCGAGCCAGAAAGCGCTGCGCATCATGCAGGTGACGACGGCGATGGTAGTCATCCTCATCGTCTGGTGTCTGATCACCATCGCCACCAGGGAGTGGCAGCCGGTACCCGCGCCGGTGGCCGCAAACCTTAAGTTCAACCCCGAAGCGCTGGGTTGGCTGGAGGGAACGGTCGCGCCGGCCATCCCCCTGATCGCGATCCTGATCGGGCTTGGGCATTCGCTGCTGGCCATGAGCGGGGAGGAGAGCATGGCGCAAGTGTACCGGGAGATTGCGCATCCAAAGCTGAAGAACCTGGAACGCGCCGGCTTCGTGATCTTTCTCTACAGTCTGCTCTTCACGTCCCTGGTTTCCTTCTTTGCGGTCATGATTATCCCCGACGCGGAAAGGGGCAAGTACCTCGACAACCTGATCGGCGGGCTGTCGGTCTTTCTCGTCGGTCCGGCGCCTTTGCGCCTGCTGTTCCACGGGTTTGTGGTCCTGACGGGCACACTGATTCTCTCTGGCGCGGTCAACACCTCTATCATCGGTTCCAACGGGGTGTTAAACCGGGTATCGGAGGATGGTGTCCTGCCCGACTGGTTTCGCCACCCGCATTCGAGATTCGGCACCACTCACCGGCTGATGAACCTGGTTGTGGCCCTGCAGTTGGTGACCATCGTCATCAGCCGCGGAGACGTGTATTTGTTGGGAGAGGCCTACGCCTTCGGCGTGATGTGGAGTTTCTTCATGAAGTCGCTTTCCGTTCTGGTGCTGCGCTACAAGCGGCCGAGTCCCCGCGAATGGAAAGTCCCACTCAACTTTCGCGTGCGCGGCGTCGAAGTACCCGTGGGCCTGGGACTAATTACGCTCGCGCTCTTCCTGCTGGCCACAGTCAACGTGTTGACGAAGAGAACCGCGACCCGCTCCGGCGTCGTCTTCACGATCATCGTCTTCGCGATCTTCGAGTTGTCGGAACGGTACTACCGAAAGAAGAGGTCGCGGCACGAAGCCGAGATGGAGAAGTTCCGCGTCGAGGTTTCCGACGACGTCTCGCTGGAATCCGTCGGCATCCGGCCCGGCTGCGTGGTGGTCGCCGTGCGGAATCCCAACCGGTTGGATCACTTAAGGAAGACGCTCGCGAAGACCGATACGCGGAAAATCGACATCGTTGCGCTTTCCATCCGGGTGCTCGATCCGGCGGGTTCCGGGGAGTACGCCCTCGATCCCCGGCAGATCTTCGCCGAGGACGAAATCAGGCTTTTCAGCAAGGTAGTCGGCTTGGCCGAGGAGGCGGGCAAGCCCGTGAAACTCCTTGCCGTTCCAGCCACCGAGGCGGATCTGGCGTTGTTGCAGACCGCACACCGCCTGCAAGCTTCCCGCATCGTCGCCGGGCGATCAGGCAAAATGAGCCCCGACGAGCAGTCCCGACGAGCGGGCCAGGCGTGGGAAAGGCTGCCCGAAACCCGGCCCGCGGTTTCGTTCGAGATTGTGCTGACGAACGAGGACTCGCGGTTCTACAACCTCGGACCGCACCCGCCGCGGTTGTGGCCTGAAGACGTCGAACTGCTGCACCAGATGTGGCTGGAACTAAGCGAGAGGTTTGGCGCGCGGTTGCATCACCGGGATATCATGGGCATCGCCCTCCGGCGAATGGCCCGCGACCTTGAATCGGAGGGTGCACCCGCACTGTTGAACGCAGTCGACCGAGAGATCGAGGGAAGGCCCTGAACCGGAGCTCCTCGGGCCTGCCGGTGGGTGAGGCGCCACCTGGCCGACGGACTGTTCCGATTGTGTGTTCTAGTCTTGGTGCTACTTCGCCGGGCGCGGCCTGGGAGTCGCGTCGCCGTCGACCAGCTTCATCACCCACTTGACGCTTTCGACCATCATCTTCTGCATGTCGGGGCGGTCCCAGACCTCGTTGGGGTGGCCCAGGCCGTTGTACAGCACCCGGCCCTTGCCGTAGTTGTGGCACCAGACCACGGCGAAGTCCCCGTCCGAGCGCTTGATGCCCTTCTTGGTCATGTCCAGCTTGGTTTCGTCCAGGCGCACCAGCACGCGCGACTTTTCGCGCGAGAAATTTCGCGCCTGGTAGATTTCGTCTTTGATGACCAGAGCCGCCGGCATGTGCTTAGTGGCGGGGAATTGCCGGTCCTCCACGATCAGCGGAGCGTCGAAGGTATTCCAGGGATGGCCGTCGAACCAGCCGCCCAGCATCTCGCCGTACTCCGGCCACTTGTAGCAGGTGTCGGGCGCGCTGTGCGAACCGATGAATCCCTTGCCGTCGTCGCGGACAAAGCTGATCAGGTCGGCCTTCTGCGAATCGTCCAGGGGCAGCTCGCCGGTGGTATAGAAGAACACGGCGTCAAAATAGTCCAGGTTCTTGGCGTTACCGGTAAGCTTCTTTTTGGTGATGAGCTGGGTGTCGGTCTTGATGTAGGTCTCCCACAGGCCGGTCTCCTTGCCCAGTTTCCACATGGTGGCCATGGCCGGAGACACCGAATCGTGCTGGAAGCCCTTCACTTCGCCAATCACCAGCAGACGCTTCGGCTTGGGCGGTTGCGCCGCCAGAGAACCGGTCAGCGCCAGCGTGAGACAAGAGATTCCGAGTAAGCGGGAAAAGTTCATTCGTTCCTCCTGTCCAAGAATACACGACCCGCCGCGCGGCGCGGGGCGCGATTTCAGGTTCTCTGGATCCGGCGCAGGGTGTAGATGTCGGGCTGGATATTGGCGTGTTCCAGCCGGCGCCAGTCGTCGCCGACGTGCAGGAAGCGGCCGCTGATGTGGTTGGAGCGTTCCGAGGCCAGAAACAGCGCCAGTTCGATCTGCTTTTCGGCCGCCACGCCGCCGGTAAGACGCACCTGCTCGGCGCGCTCGAGTTCGGCCCAGCCGGCACGCTCGCCGGCGCTCAGGATCTGGTCGGTCATGTGCGTGTAAGAGCCGCCGGGAGACATGCAGTTGACCTGCACATTGTGATCGCGGACCTCCTCGGCCAGGGTTTCCACCAGCCGCACCACGGCCGTTTTGGACGCCGAGTAGGCGGAGAAGTTCGGGCGGGCGTCGGCGGCGCCGCCGCCGACCAGCGCCAGGATCTTGCCGTTGCGGCGGGCGATCATCGGCGGCAGGGCGGCGCGGCAGACGTGCACAAAGCCCAGGAGATTGGTTTCCAGCGTTTCGATCCACTCCCGCAGCGGGGCTTCCACCAGCGGGCCGATGGGGCCCTGAACCGCCGCCGCGCAGACCGCCACGTCGAGCGGGCCGAACTGCACGGTGCAGAGCTCGACGGCGGCGGCCACCTGCTCGAAATCGCGCACGTCGGCGCGCAGTCGCAGAGCCTGCCCGCCGGCATGGGAGATCTCCAGGTTCGCTAGGTCGAGTTCGGCTTTGCTGCGCGCCAGCAGCCCGACCCGCGCGCCGGCGGCGGCAAAACCCAGCGCCAGGCGCTTGCCGATGCCGCGTCCCGCGCCGGTGATGAGCACGTTTCTATCTTGGAAGAAGAGGCCGTTCTTGCCGTTCCGCACCAATCACCAAGGTAATACGCGCGGAGGCTCTATGGCGAACCGGAGCCGTCCGGCGCTTGCTTGTTCTGGTACAGCAGTTTGTCGGCCGAGGCGAACAGATCCTCGATCGGCTGCCCCGGACGGTACTCGGCCAGTCCCACCGAGGCGGAAACCGGAATGCGCAGTTCCCGTTCGGAGGTTTGCACCCAAAGAGAGCCGCAAACCTGCTGGGAGATGGTCCGGCTGCGCGCCACGGCGTCGCGCACCGAGCCGGGGATGAGGGCCAGAAACTCGTCGCCACCCCAGCGCGCGACGGCGTCCGAGGAGCGGAACTGCGCCTCCAGACGCTGCGCGAAGCCCTTCAGGACCTCGTCTCCGCACAGGTGCCCGTAGCGGTCGTTGATCGTCTTGAACCGGTCCAGGTCGAACAGCAGGATGGAGAACTGCTTTTTCTGGGCGATGGCCTGCTCCAGGCAGCGTTCCATGCCGCGCCGGTTCAGCAGACCGGTCAGCGGGTCGGTTTCCGCCATTCTCTCGGCGCGGGCCAGCCGTTTGCGGATGTGGTCCACCTCGCTGCGCATCTTCGCGACCATTCCCTGGCCGTCGCGACGCATGGTCTCCACACCCTGGTTCAGGTCCGTCACTTGGGCCGACAGGCTGCGGCGGATCTGCCCCAGGTCGTCGAGCAAAGCGGTGGTTTCCAGCCGTTCGGCGATCTTGCGGAAGTGCGCGCCGTGGACCCCCGAATTCTCTTTTATGGTATCGCCGGCCTCCGCCAGGACCAAGAGGATGCGGCGAATCTCTTCGGTCTTGCCGCGCAGAATGCCCAGCGCCCGCTCGGCGTGTTCGGCCAGGCTCTGGTCCGCCGCGCCGCGCGCCTCGCTCAACACCCCCGGCTCGGGGTTTTCCCGTGCGCGGCGGCGAATCGCCGCCAGCCGTCCGCGAAACTCGCGCTCCAGTTCCGGCTGGATCGAAAGGGTATGCCGGTCAACGGAGTCGATCAGCGCAAGATAGGCCTCCAGCGCCGCCTGGCAGGATTGCTCGAGGCGATCCATGCGGTCCAGCGACCCCTTCAGCGAGATGAACTTCGTTTCCGCCACTACCGCTGCTTATCGGCGCGCGGGCCGTTGCTAAGATGGAATCATGCGTCTCGCAAATGTGTTGAGTTTGGCTGTGTTCCTGGCCCCGCTGGCCCTTCTGGCCCAGTCGGACCGCGGCGCGATCACCGGACGGGTGCTCGACCCGAGCGGGGCGGCGGTGCCCTCGGCCGCCGTCACGGCCGCGCACCGCGCCACCGGCGTCAAGTACTCCTCCACCACCAGCGACTCCGGCAACTACGTGCTGCAACAGTTGCCCGTGGGAGGCTATGAAGTCGCGGTCGAGGCGGCCGGGTTTCGCCGCTATTTGCGGCGCGAAATCGACGTCAACATCGCCCAGACCGTCACTCTGAACGTGAGCCTGGAAGTCGGCCAGGTCGAGCAGACCGTGGAGGTCTCGGCCGCCGCGGCGCTGCTGGAAACCTCGACTTCCGACGTCGGCACCCTGATCAGCCGCGAGCGGATCATGGACCTGCCGCTTTCGGTCTCGGGGAATATGCGCAACCCCGAGTCCTTCATCTTCCTGACCCCGGGCGTCACCGGCGACGCCTCCAACACGCAGATCAACGGCTCGCAGTCGCGCGCCAAGGAGGTGCTGCTGGACGGCGTGGGCGCCACCAGCCCCGAGAGCGGCGGCATCCTGTTCACCTATCCGTCGGTCGAAGCCATCGGCGAGTTCAAGCTGGTCAGCTCGAACTTCAGCGCCGAGTTCGGCCGCACCGGCGGCGGCTTCGAGGTCTTTAACACCAAGTCCGGCACCAACGACTTCCACGGCTCGGTGTTCGACTACCTGCGCAACGACGCCTTCGACGCGCGCGGCTTCTTCGCCCGCACCACGCCCGTCAACCGGCAGAACGAATTCGGCGGCGCCCTGGGCGGCCCGGTGCTGCTGCCCAGGCTGTACAACGGCAAGAACAAGACCTTCTTTCACACCGTGTACTCCGGCTTCCGCTTCCGCGCCGGCGCCCTCAACAACACCGTGAGCATCCCCTCCCTCGATTTCCGCCAGGGCGACTTCTCGCGCCTGGTGAACGCCGCCGGCGCACAGATCAGGGTCTACGACCCGGCCACCACGCGCAGCCAGGGCAGCGCGTTCGTGCGCGATCCGTTCCCCGCCAACCGCATTCCCGCGGCGCGCTTCAGCTCGGTTTCCCAGAAGGTCCTGCCGCTCTACCCGCAGCCCACCAACGACCGGCTGCTGGACAACTTCCTCACCATCGGCGCGCAGCGTTTCAGCCGCGACCAGGTCAACGTGAAGATCGACCACGTGCTGAACGAGCGCCACCGCCTCAGCGCGTTCGCCTACATCGGCACGCAGAACAACGTCGACCCCGAGCAATTGCCCAATCCCCTGACCTCCAGTTTGAACCGCGACCGCCGCTCGCGCTGGCTCCGCCTGACGCACGACATGGTGCTGTCGGCCTCCACGCTCAACCACTTCACCGCCGGTTTCACGCGCGAAGGCGAGTTCTGGCAAAAGCTCTCGGCCAACCAGGACTGGCCCAACAAGCTGGGACTCAAAGGGGTCGCCACCGGCACGGGGAACGCCTTCCCGCAGCTTAACTTCACCGACGGTTTCAGCATCATAGCCGACGACAGCAAGACCGTGGGCAGTCAGGTCAACAACGCCTGGCAACTGGCCGACAGCCTGAGCCACGTGCGCGGCAACCATAACTTCAAGTTCGGCGGCGAGGCGCGCTGGCTGCAAACCAACGGCGCCGACTTCTTCAGCGCGCAGGGACGCTTCTTCTTCAACGCGCTGGGCAGCGGCCTGCCCGGAACCGCCGCCAGCGGTAACTCCTTTGCCAGCTTCCTGCTGGGGCAGATCCACAGCGCCACGCAGAACGTGCTCTACACCGTGCCCGGCAACCGCTACCGCTACCTGGCCCTGTACGCGCAGGACGACTGGAAGATCGCGCGCCGCCTGACCCTCAACCTGGGGCTGCGCTACGACATCTACTTTCCGCGCTTCGAGCGCTTCAACAACATGTCGGGCTTCGATCCCTCGCTGCCCAATCCCGGCGCCGGCAACCGCCTGGGCGCGGTGGCCTTTCTGGGCGACGGCCCCGGCCGCATCGGACGCAAGAGCTTCGCCGATACCTACTGGCGCAACTTCGGGCCGCGCTTCGGCTTCGCTTACCAGTTGAACGCCCAGACCGTGCTGCGCGGCGGCTACGGCATCTACTTCGCCCCGGGCAACGCCACCGCCGGCCTGCGCGCCTCGCAGCAATTCGGTTTTGGCTTCAACGCTTCGCCGACCTACGCTTCCACCAACAACGGGGTCACGCCCGCCTTCCAGTGGGACAGCGGCTTCCCGCAGGACTTTCCGCGCCCGCCTTTCATCGACCCGACGGTGGCCAACCGGAGCGATGTGAACTACATGGGCCGCGGCGACGGCCGCCCGCCCTACTTCCAGAACTGGTCGCTGGGCGTGCAGCGCGAACTGCCCGGCCGGCTGCTCGTGGAAGCCTCCTATGTGGGCGTCAAAGGAACCCGCCTGGGCAACGGACTGTTCAGCCTGAACCAGGTGGATCCGAAATACCTCTCGCTGGGTTCGCTGCTGACGCGGCCGGCCAACTCGCCCGAAGCCGCGGCGGCGGGCATCGCGGTTCCCTACGCCGGCTTCTCCGGCTCGGTGGCGCAGGCGCTGCGGCCGTACCCGCAGTACCTGGCCATCTCCCAGCGCTCCAACCCCAACGGCAGTTCCACCTACCATTCTTTGCAGGCCAAAGTCGAGAAGCGCATGACCAGCGGCCTCACCTATCTGGCCGCCTACACCTGGTCGAAGGCGATCACCGACGGCAACATTCAGGCCGGCGGCGGGCCTTCCGGACAGGACTTCTACAACCGGCGCCTGGAGAAGGCCATCGGCTCCGACGATGTGCCGCACATTCTGGCCTTGAGCTACCTGTATGAGCTGCCCTTCGGCCCCGGCAAGCGCTGGGCGCAATCGGGCGCGCTGGCGACGCTGGCCGGCGGCTGGACCCTGACCGGCATCCACCAATACGCGGCGGGCAAGCCCATTCTGCTGACCGCCAACAACACGCTGCCCATTTTCAACGGCGTGCTGCGGCCGGACGTGGTTTCCGGCGCGGCGCGCAAGGCGAGCTTCGGCGATTTCGACCCGGCGGCGGACCGCCTCATTAACACCGCGGCCTGCCAGGTGCCGGCCGCGCTGCGCTTCGGCAGCGCGGCGCGCAGCTACACCGACCTGCGCCTGTTCCCGTCGCTCAACGAGAGCTTCGGCGCCATCAAGCGCACGCGGCTGGCCGAGTCCTTCACCCTGGTGTTCCGCGCCGAGTTCTTCAACGTCTTCAATCGCGTGGTGTTCTCCTCTCCGGCGGGCAACGTGAGCGCGGCCAATTTCGGCCGCATTTCGGGCCAAGCCAACACCCCGCGGCAGGGGCAACTGGCCCTCCGGCTAGAGTTCTGATGGACCTGGTGATCTTCGACCTGGACGGCACGCTGGTCGATTCCAAGCTCGACCTGGCGCACTCGGTGAACGCGACCCGGGGCCACATGGGCCTGGCGCCGCTGGAACACGAGACGGTGTACTCCTATGTGGGCAACGGTGCGCCGGTGCTGATCCGGCGCGCCCTGGGCCCGCAAGCCAGCGAGGCCGACGTCGAGCACGCGCTGGACTTTTTTCTGGCCTACTACCACGAACACCGGCTCGACTACACGCGCCCCTATCCGGGCGTCGAGGCTGCGCTCGGCCGGTTGCGCGCCGCCGGAGTGCGCATGGCGGTGCTGACCAACAAGCCCGTGCGCATCAGCCAGATGATTGTGGACGGGCTGGGCTTGGGCAGCCACTTCTTCCGCGTCTACGGGGGCAACAGTTTCGAGCAGAAGAAACCTCACCCCATGGCGGTGGATAAACTGATCGAGGAAAGCGGCGCCGCGCGAGAGCGCACTCTGTTGGTCGGCGACAGCGGCGTGGACGTGCGCACGGCGCGCAACGCCGGAGTGCTTTGTGCCGGGGTCACGTACGGATTCCAGCCCGAGACACTGGTGGAAGAGGCGCCCGACTATTTGCTGGACCGCATGGAGCAGGTGGCCGACCTGGTGTTACAAGGAGAAGGGTCTTGAAACCTCACTACAAGATTGACGCCCAAGTGCCGGAGTCGGGCATTTACTGGTGCATGGTGTGCATGACGCCGGCCCGCTTTGAGAAGGGCAAGACATTTGGCGAGTGCCAGAACCTGTGCGGCAAGTGCCGCTGGGAACTGGTGGAGCTGGATCAGCCGAGCTGAGCTTCGATCAGCCGCGGCCCGCGCTCGCGCAGAGCGTCCCTGAGTTGGGCGATGAACTCGTCCGCCGTCGAGGCGCGCGAGGCCGCCACGCCGTGCCCTTCGGCCAGCCGGACCCAATCCAGGTGCGGCCGCGCGAGGTCGAGCATGTCGTTAGCGCGGGGTCCCACCTGGCCGGCGCCGGTGCGCCGCATCTCGATGTCGAGTATCCGGTAGCGCCGGTTGGCGAAGATCACAGTCACGACATCGGCGCGCTCGCGGGCCATGGTCCACAGCGCCTGCAAGGTGTACATGCCGCTGCCGTCGGCTTCGAGCGCGATGACCTTGCGGTCCGGGCAGGCCAGGGCCGCGCCCAGCGCCACCGGCAGACCCTGGCCGATCGAACCCCCCGTGACCGGCAGGTAGTCGTGGGGCGGCGCGCCGGCCAGGTGCGGCCAGACGCCCTCGCCGGAGGAGACCATCTCGTCGGAGACGATGGCGCCTTCCGGCAATAGAGCGCCGAGGGTCATACCGGCGGTCTCGGCGGTGAGCGGCGCGCCAGCGGGCAGCGCAGGCCGCGCGGGGGGCGCGGTTTCCAGCAGGCCGGACGCGGCCGGCATTTCCAGTGCCGCCGTGCCGTCCTCGTTCTCCGCGGCCAGCACGTGCACCTGGCAATCGTCCGGAGCGGGACAACTGCGCCGCCCGGGATAGCCGAAGAAGGTGACCGGCGGCGGCGATTCCACCAGCACCAGGTGCTTCAGCCGGGCCAGCGCTTCTTCGGCGGCCTCGGGGAAGTAGGGCAGACGCCGCGGCGCGAACAGGCCCGCGCCGCGTTCCAGGCGCGCGGCGTAGCGGTTGGCGAACACGCGCCCAGTGACACGCCCGGCGGCGGCCAAGCCGCGCGCCAGCAGGGCTCGCCCGCCCAGAAGCAGCGCGGCGGGTTCCGGGCCGCGCAGGATGCGTGCCGCCTCGCGGACGCGCTCCGCCGCCGGCGGGCGTCGTACCGGCGTTTCGACCGCGCCGCCGGGCGCGCCGCCCTCGCTCCAAGAGAAATCGGCCGGAACGATGAGTGTGGCCACCTGTCCGGGCGGCTCGATGGCCGCGGCGACCGCCTCGGCCGCGTCGGCGCCCACTCGGTCGGCGCTCGCCACCACGCGCGTCCAACCCGAGACGGTGCGCGCGAACAGAGCGGTGTCGGCAGTCAGCGGAGCGTCGTAGGAGAGATGTTGCGTCGAGTGTTCGCCCACGATGTTCACGATGGGCGAACGCGCCTTGCGCGCATTGTGGAAGTTCGCCAGGCCGTTGGCGAGGCCTGGGCCCAGGTGCAGCAGCGTGGCCGCGGGCCGGCCCGTCATGCGGGCGTAACCGTCGGCCGCGCCCGAGCAGACGCCTTCGAACAGGCACAGCACTCCGCGCATGGCCGGCACGCGGTCGAGAGCCGAGACGAACTGCATCTCCGAAGTGCCGGGGTTCATGAAACAGACATCGATTCCGTTATCGAGCAGGGTGCGTAAGAGCGACTCGGCGCCGTTCATGCGAGGAAGATCTCCATCTGGCAGAGCGCGCAATCGAAGCGCAATTCAAGGCGGCGTCCGTTCTCGTCGATCAGCGCCAGCGGCTCGCCGGGTCGCGCCGGAGGGCACATCCCCAGCTCGCGCTTCACGCAGTAGCGCGTGGTCATCACCCGGCGGCCCGCCAGGTCGAGGCCCGACTCCGCGGCCGGCTCGATGCGCCCTACGCCGTGCCGGCGGTAAAATGCCTCCGCGGCGCGGTTGAGGACGTTGCCCTCGAAAAAAAGCTCGCGCGCGGGGAACGGCTCGGCGTTCCGCACAAGCTGAAACGGCTCGCGGGGCCGGCGGGCTTCGCGTTGCTGCCGCAGCCGTTCGAGCACTTCGCGCCGCAGCGCATTCAGCGCCGAAACGGGCAAGAATGGGATCGGCTGGGCCTCGATGGTCACCGCCTGGCAGACAAACTCGGTGTCGCCGGTCTTCCGCAATTGGCGGCGGATGGTTTCCGCCGCGCGCTCGGGCTGGCCGGCGGCGTCGGGAGCGCCGAGCGGCGCCTCGGCCGAGACGCCGTCTTCATCCTCGACCACGAGCGAAGATCCCAATCGGAACGACACCGCGATGCGGCGTTCCGCGCGGCCGCGGCCGATCCGGCTCAGGAACTGGTGGTCGCGGTTGCGGTGCATTGCCATGCCCGGCTGGATTGCTTCCATCCGGTCTGGCGTGACCGTGCGTCCGTCCACCGCGTTCACCACCGTTCCGCGGAGTTCGCCGCCGGGGCCGAAGAACGCCAGCCCGTCGCCGGAGTGCAGCGCCGCGTCGCGGTCCAGGCGGAAGGCGGAGGCGGATACGCTCTGGACGCGGCCGATGGGTTCACCCGCCATCTTGGGCGTGGCCGTGGACCCCATGGCAGCGTCGCGGCCGTGCAGGAAATAAGTCGTGTAGCCGCGATTGAAAGTCTTGTTCGGATCGGGCGCGAAATCCACGCGGCTCGTGCCCGACGAGCTGCGCCACTGCCCGCTGAGCGTCAGGGCCTCATCCAGGCGCGCGCGGTAGTGCGCCACGACGTTGGCGACGTAAGTCCGGTCCTTGAGCCGGCCTTCGATTTTGAACGACGTGACGCCGGCCTCGAGCAGTTCCGCGAGGTGGCCGGACAGGTTCAGGTCGCGCAGCGAGAGCAGGTGCCGGTTTTGCGCCGGCACGGCGCCGCCCGCGCCCGCCAGGGTGTAGGGCTTGCGGCAGGGCTGCGCGCACTCGCCGCGGTTCGCGCTGCGTCCGCCCAGGGCATAGCTCAGGTAGCACTGGCCGCTGTAGCAGACGCACAGCGCGCCGTGGACGAAACATTCGAGATCGATGCGCGGCGCGGCGCGGCGAATGGCGCGGATCTCGCCGAGCGTCAATTCGCGGGCCAGGATGGCCCGGCGCAGGCCGGCGCGCTCCAGAAAGGCCACCCGCTCCGGCGTGTGGTTGTGCATCTGCGTGCTGGCGATGAGGGGCAGCGGCGGAAGGTCGAGTTCGAGCAATCCCGGGTCCTGGATAATGAGGCCGTCCGCGCCGGTCTCGTGAAGCTGCCAGGCCAGGCGCCGCGCGGGCTCGAGTTCTTCGTCGCGCAGCAGTGTGTTCAGGGTGACGTAGACCCGCGCCCAGAACTTGTGCGCGTGCCGCGCCAGCGCCTGGATGTCGTCCAGGCGGTTGCCCGCGGCCGCGCGCGCGCCGAAGCGCGGCGCGCCGATATAGACCGCGTCGGCGCCGCAGTCGATGGCTGCCAGGCCGCACTCCAGGTCGCGGGCGGGCGCGAGGAGTTCGATGCGGGTCACGGCTCGAAGCTACGGCCAGGCTGCGCGGCCGCGCTCCTGATGCGTTCGATGCCGGGCGCCGGCTCGACGTGCACCAGCGCGCCGGCCACCCAGTCCAGCCTTTCGCAAAGCACGTCCCGGCATTGCATGGCGATGTCGTGCGACTCCCATACGGTGAGATTGGGATTCACTTCCAGGTGCAGGTCGACGTGGTACTGCAAGCCCGTTCTGCGGGCGAAGCACTTCTCGACATCGACGACTCCCGGAACGCTGAGCGCCACCGCGCGGATTTCGGTAATCCGGTTCAGTTCCGGCATGGTGTCGGCCAGGTCCAGCGAGGCGTCTCGCATGATGCGCAAACCGGTGAAGATCACCACCAACCCCACGGCGAAGCCGCCAATGTGATCCGCGGCCAGGAAGTGCTCCGGGTCGCGGATGGTCAAGCCGAGGGCGACCAGCGCGGCCGAGGCGGAGAGGATGTCCACCGCGTCGTTCCAGGCGTCGGCCACCAGCGATGCGCTCTGGATGCGCCGGCCGACGCGGAACTTGATGGTGGACATGACGGTGCGCACCGCAATGGCGCCCACCAGCGGCCAGGCCGCGTAACTGGCGGGCGGCGGATGGACTTCCGAAAGATGTTGCAGGGAACGGTAGCAGATACCCGCGCCGCCGGCGGCCAGGATGATGCCCACTACCAGCCCGGCCAGGGTTTCAAATCGTCCGTGGCCGTACGGGTGATTCGAGTCGGCCGGCTTGGCGGCCAGCAGCATCCCCGCCAGCACAAACGCGGAAGCCAGCACGTCGCCCGCGAATTCGACGCCGGCGGCGACCACCGACGTGGATCCCCCCAGCAGGCCAACGACGATATTGGCCGCCGACAACCCGGCGCTAGCCGCGATGCTGACAATGGCGACACGCCGCCCCAGATCGAGCTTGTTTTTTTGAATCGAACTCGTCAACCACCGCTCCTGTGGTTACAGTAGCAGATCAGGGATTCTCCCTGGTCGGCGAACAAACCGGCGCCGGAGCGGACTCGTCGACGCCTTCCGGCCGCGGCCCGTAGAACGGCGCAGGGCAGCCCAATTCCAGGGCTCCCAGATCCGGCGCCGCGCCGGTGAACTCGTCGTTCACGTTGGGCAGCCGCAGGCCGCGGTCGATGGCGCTCGACTGCGCGTGGAGCACGGCGTCGGGCGGATCGAGTTCGGTGCGGTAGCCGGCGGGAGCCGTCAGGCCGCCGGCGAAAAACGGCGGCGCGAGCAGCAGGCCGTGCGCTTCGATCCCGCCCTTCTGCAAGGCGGCGAAGTTCGCGAACCTCGAATAGCCGCCCTGTTCGAGAGGCAGGCGCAGGGCGAAGACCCCGTCCGGGTAGTATCCGTTGTAGTCGAACACGCCGTCGTCGATGGGCCCGGTCCAGTTCACCGTCCGGCCGGCGGCGGTCTGCGCCGGGCCGATGAACAAGTTGTTGGCGATCACAAAATGATGGCTGGGGTCGGAGGTCTCCAGGTTCAACGCCAGGCTCGGCGAAACGAAGGTGTTGTGCCAGGCGAAAATGCCGCTGGGCTCCTGCGGCGGAGTGCCGCCCAGCGCGTGGAACTTCATCTGCTCGTGCACGGTGTTCACCACCACGTTGCGGATCAGGTAGGCCGGGCCGCCGTACACGGGCTGCACGCTGAGCGTGGCGTAGTTGTTCGTGAAGCGGTTGCGCAAGCAGCGCGCGTTGGCTTCGCTTCCGTCCAGTTCCACTCCGTTATCGTAGGACGCCAAAACCTCGTTGCCGTAGAAGTCCACCGCCCGCGAGCCGTTCTGCTGCACCTTCATCGCGTCGCCGAACCCCGAGATGCGGTTGTGCGCGATGACGTGCCCGTTGCCCTGCACCCGGATGCCGTCGTCGTTGGAGCGCGCGCCGTTGTCGTCGGTATAGATGGCCGGCCAGCGCAGGCGGCCCTCCACTACGTTGTCGGCGATGTAGAAATCCTTCTGGTCGTTCTGGCTGCCGATGCCCAGCCGGACGTCCAGGATGCGCACCCGGCGCACGACGTTGGCCTCCGCTCCGGCGGTCTGAAAGCGGATGCCGCGGTTGGCGTTGCGCAGGGTGAACCGCTCGAGATGCACGAATCCGGCGCCGTAGACCTCCAGGACATTGCAGCTCGCGCAGCCATTGCCATCCAGAATCGCGCCCTCCTGGCTTGCGCCGCGGATCACGATCGGGTTCTCCGCCGTGCCCGCCGCGCGCATCGAAAAGGGACCGCTGTAGACGCCATCGGCGAGCAGGATCACGTCGCCGGGCCGGGCGCGGGCCAGCGCGGCCGTGAGTTCGGCGGCGCTGGCGACGGGCTTCTCGCTCGGCTCGGCCGGATCGCCGGGCACGCCGCGCGTTTTGGCCGTCAGCGTAAAGGTCTCCTCCACCGGCCCGTCCGGGTCGGCGGCGCGCAGCTCGATCTCGTAAGTGGTGGCCGGGCGCAGGTCGAAGATGCTGCCGGAGAGCTGCGGCTCGACGTTCCAGCCCCGCACCACTTCAGGGCGCACGCGGTGCAAAGGCAGCGCCGGGCGCCACTCCTCCGTGCCGGCCGGACGGTAGCGGACGCTCACCGCGGCGTTGCAGTTGTCGTCGCCGCTCACTGGCAGCTTGACGCCCAGCGCCGTCAGGGTCGGCCGGTCCAGTTGAGGCTGGCCCGGCACAAGAACATCGCCGGCCAGGGCGGCCGCCAGACCCATCGCGAGAATCAGCATGTGGCCATCATTGCCTCTTCCCGTTGAAGTTCAAATAACTGCCACCGAGGGTGAAGTGCCGCACCGGCTCGCCTGTGGCGCCGGTGCGCAGCCAGACGAACGTACCGTCGGTGACGAACGGCCGGCCGTTGTCGATCGGCAGCGCCAGCCCGAGGCTCCAGGCCAAGGTGTCGGTGGAGCCGTCGGGCAAGCTAAGTTCGAGGAAACCCGCCCGCTGCGACTTTACCGCGATTCGCGGCGGTTTCTGGCCGGCGTAGGAAGCCAGGAGCACGACGGAAACGACAGCGCTGCCCCGGTGGCTGGGATAGCGGAACTCGACCAGCGGCGCCGGCGCGGCGTCGTTGCCGTGCCAGCCCACCCAGCCGCGCAGCGGCGCGCGGCTGCCTTCGAAACACCGCATTTCGGTCTTGGCGGGCGGAACGACGAGCTGCACGAGCAGGTTCGCGTCCGGGTTCTCCGAGCGCCAGGCGAAGGAGTTCGCGTCGTGAGTCCAGCGCTCCATGGGGCCCAGTTGCCAGACGTTGCGGATCTCCTGGCCTTCGTCGGCGGCCATGGAGTCGATTGCCAGAAGATACTCTCCCTTCACCCAGAACAGAATCCGCTCGTGGTCGCCCCAGGCGCCATTGCCGCGACCGGCCCCGAAACTCCATTGATAACCGCCGTCCCAGTACGCGCCCTGGTAGCGTGCCTGGATCAGCGCCACGGCGGGCGTGAAGGCGGTCTTCAGAAGCTCGGCGTCCGCGCCGGACTGGTTGCGCCCGCCCAGGTTCAGCGTGCTGTGCGCCGCGGTCGATTTGCCGTAGGGACCGAACGGGTCGCTCATCTCGTAGGTCAGGATGCCGGGGTCGGCCACCAGCATCCGGCCGCGGGAACGGAAGGCGAACGAGAGACGGCTCAAGTGGCCGTGGCCGCCGCCCCAGGTGCTGGCGTCGAAGGCGAGGTAATCGGCGCCCGGCGTCCAGGCGGTGCGCGAAAAAACCTGCCCGGCGTCGCGGAAGACCTGGTCGAGCGGAGGCGTCCCCGGCGCGCCGTCCAGGCGCAGCGCGAGCTTCGACAGAGTGGCCGGATCGCGGTGCGGCGCGGTGGAGTCGTTGACGCCGAACAGCTCGCTCTGCGCGCCGTAATCCAGCGCGCGCGCCAGGGCGTCGGGCCGCACGCCGGCGTCCGCGGCGGGGAACAGCCGCGCCAGTCGCAGGTAGTTGGCGGCCACCTGGGTCATCCAGTCGTGATAGCCGGGAGTGCGCTCGATGTGCACGCCGTCGGGCAGGAACTGCGTGGCCAGGGCGTTGCGCATGCCGGTGATGCCGGTGCGCAGCAGCTCCGGAGACTCGGGCAGAAACGGGAAGCGCAGGGCGGTGAACACCAGCGCGTCGAGCTCGGCGATGCGCCAGTTGCCGGCGGCGGTGAGACGCCGCGAAAGGAAGCGGGCCTGGCGGCCCATGGAAGCGAAGATGCGGTCGAGGAAGGCGTCGTCGAAGGACGGGCTGGCCAGAAATACGGGCAGCGTGCCGCCCCAGCCCGCTTGCACGCTGGTGCCCAGGCGGATGCACATGTTCAGCGTGTTGTCGCCGGGCCGGAGCGTGGTGGCGGTTTCGTACGGGTCGCCGCGAATCCAGTCTTCGATATAGGCGCGCGCGGCCCGCGAGAAGCGCTCTTCGCGCGTGAACCGGTAAGCCGCGGCGAGCTGGCGCAGATGAAAGAAGCGGTTCAGTTGCGCGGGCCATTCCTGGTGCTGGATGTGCTTGCCTGACCAGTCGATGTCCTTCAGCCCGACCTCGACCGGAGTGCGGCCGTAGAAGTAGACCGTGCCCGCGGCGATGCGCCCGGCCTCTTCGAGCACCTGGGGAGTGGCGTCGCCCGTCTGCTGGGCGGGGAAGACCTCCAGTGCTTTGGCGCGTTCCAGAATCGCCGCGCGCCGGTCCTGGGACGCGGCGGCGCAGGCGAAAAGCAAGGCGGCGGACAGCGTGCGGCTCAGTTGCATGGCTTCGAACAGAAAGTATACGTTCAATAGCGAGGCTGATGTTGAAAATGAAAAGACTGCTCTGGACTTGCCTGTTCGCGGCCCTGGCCGCACATGCCCAACAGGAGCCGCAAACCGTTCCGCTGTGGCCCGGCGACGCGCCCGGCGCGCAGGGTAATGAGGACCGCGACCGGCCCACCCTCACGATCTTCCTGCCCTATGGCCGGCAAACCGGGGTGGGCGCCGGTGTGGTGGTGTGCCCCGGCGGCGGCTACGGCGCCCTGGCCGCCAACCACGAAGGGCGGCAGATCGCCAACTTTTTGAACTCACACGGCCTGGCGGCCTTCGTGCTGAAGTACCGCCTGGGACCGCGCTACCACCACCCCATCGAGCTGGGCGACGCGCAGCGGGCGCTGCGCCTGGTTCGCTCGCGGGCCAAGGAGTTCGGGCTGCAAGCCGACCGCGTCGGCATCATGGGTTTCTCCGCCGGCGGGCACCTGGCCTCCACCGCCGGCACGCACTTCGACGCCGGCAACGCCGAGGCGGCCGATCCCATCGACCGCCTGAGCTGCCGCCCCGACTTCCTGATCCTGGGCTACCCGGTGGTTTCCTTCACTACGCCCTACACGCACAAGGGATCGCTGCGGAATCTGCTGGGCGACAGCCCGGATCCCAAGCTGGTCGAAAGCCTGTCGAACGAGTTGCAGGTCACGTCTCAAACGCCGCCCACCTTCCTGTTCCACACCAACGCGGACACGGGCGTGCCGCCGGAAAACAGCGTGCTGTTCTACCTGGCGCTGCGCAAGGCGGGCGTGCCGGCCGAAATGCACATCTTCGAGAAAGGCCCCCACGGAGTGGGCCTGGGCAACACCGACCCGGCGCTGGCCCAGTGGCCGATTCTGCTAGCTAACTGGTTCCGCACGCGCGGCCTGGTTGCCGGGCGTTGAGCCGAAGCGGCGCACGAACTCCGCGTTCTGCAAGGGCTGGTCGCTCAGGCGGTCGTACATGCCCACGATCGCCGCGTCGGCGGGCTTGATGCCGGCGAAGGTTTCGCGGAACGCACGCTCGACCCAGGCCGGGCGCTCGGAGAGGCGTCCGGCGGCCAGGATCTTAAAGGCCAGGCAGGGGCGCTTGGTCTGGCGCATGACTTTGAACATGCGCGGCGGGTCGTTGGGCAGGTAGACCTCGCCCACTGGAATCGGCGCCTGGCCCAGCAGTTTTTCGAGTTCCTCCGCCGTGCGGTGGCGCTCGTAGACGCAGGTCATGTAGTAGTCGATGTCCCACCCCTGGCTTTCGATGGTGTCCACCACGGCGGGCATGTGCGTCGAGACGCCCACCAGCACGCCCGCGTCGCGAATGCGCTTGAGCGGGTCGCGCATCTGGTCCAGGGCGCCCTTCTTGAAAAAGCGGTCGGTGAATTCGCCGTGGTGCGCGATGCCGATCGAGCCCCCTTTCACCAGCGCTTCGATGCTTTGGGCTTCGCCGGTGTCCAGCGCCAGGAAGTGCATCTTGCCGCCCTCGTCGAGCAAACGCCGGTGCAAATCCAGGTTGCCCAAGGTGGACTGCCAGCAATTGATGCCCACCTCCTGGCAGCGGCGCAGCGTCTTGAGGATTTGCTCCGGCGTGTAGTAGCGGCGCAGTTCCTGGTTGAAGAACACCGACAGATGCGAGCCGGCGTTGAAAGGGTTGGCGCCGCAAATGAGGCGGGAGACGGAGTGGCGCCCCAGACGGATCTGGGGCAGCGAATGGCTCGGCTGGGCCGCCACGACGGTCGGCGCCAGCGCTCCGGCCTTCAAAAACTCGCGGCGGCGCGTGAGGGCAAGGCTCATGTTTCTTCCTGGTTCGAAACCACAGCTTCCACAATAGGATAATTCTCCGCTTCTTTGGAAGCGCGTCTTGCCGCCCGCCGGGCTGGAAATACCTTGAACTGAGAGGCGCGAGACTCTACAATCAGGGCGTGGTCCGGAAAGACAACCGTATGCAGACGATCCGATCTTTGAGCGCTCTTATCGTGCTGGCAACCCTAAGCGTCGTTGCCGTGGACGCGGCGCAAGTTCAGAAATACCTGATGACCAAGCCCAAACCGACAGCCCCATGCTCTGAGCTGTCGGTCAACCCACCCCTGGGCTACATGGCGTTTTCCACCGGGGAGCCGGAAGCGTACCTGTGGTTTTATGTGACGGACCTGAAGGCGGGCGACGTGCTGGCGTCGGAGTACACCACCCCCACAGGGCGGCTGCACAGCGAGGTTAGCTGGCCTTTCCGCCCGGTCGAGAGTGCGGGCAACTGGTGCTTCACGGACGCGCAGTTCAGAATTGCCGGCGGGCTGCCGGCCTCCAACCAGGGTGTCTGGACGGTGAAAGTAACCCTCAACGGCGCGGCCTTGTTTTCCCTGAATTTCACCATCGGAACTATGACCATCGCGCTGTCGCCGGGCGTGGGCGGTCCGGCGACGGGGGGCGGGGGGACGGCTCCGGCGGCGGGGAGCAACCTGATCGCGAATCCCGGCGCCGAGGCCGGGCCGGCCAGCTCCAGCTACAGCGGGATGGCGGCGATCCCCGGCTGGATCGCGGATGGGAAAGCCACGGTCGCCAAGTGGGGCGCCGATCTGTCCGCGACGGCCCCCGGCCCGGCGGACCGCGGCGCCAACTTCTTTGGCGGAGGTTCGGCCGATCGTTCCATGATCTACCAGACCATCGACGTCTCGAGCTCGGCGGCGCAGATCGACGCGGGCACGCTGCCTTACACGTTGTCGGGCTGGCTGGGCGGCTACGCGAGCCAGGACGACAATGTCAAGGTCACGGCCACTTTCAAAGGCTCCGGCGGCCAGACTCTGGCGGTTAGCAGCATCGGTCCGGTGCTGGCGGCCGAGCGGCAGAACGTCTCCTCGCTGCTATTCAAGTCGGCCACGGGCACGGTCCCGGCAGGCACGCGCAGCATCGTGGTGGATCAGGTATTCACCCGCACGTCGGGATCCGCCAACGACGGTTACGCCGACAGCCTGTCGCTGACGTTTGCCTCGGGGACCACTACCCCCGGGGGCGGCACGACGCCGTTCGGCGGCGGGAGCGTGGGAGCATTCACCAACGGCGGTTTCGAGCTGCCCGGGACCGGAAACCGTCTGGACCAAGGACCGGGCAGCACCCACATCACCGGATGGAACATCCCGCGGGGAACGGTGGATTACCTGAATGCCGCCGGGTATGTCTGTTCCGAGGGCCGGGCCTGTATCGATCTGGACGGGAATACGGCCGGCGCCATGGCCCAAACTTTTGCGACCACCCCGGGCTCGGCTTACCAGGTGATGTTCGACCAGGCCGGCAACCCCGACGGCGGCGACAAAGTGAAGCGGATGCGGGTGTCGGCGGCGGGGCAGTCGCAGGAATTCAGCTTCGACGCCACGGGCAGAAGCTGGACCAGTCCAGGCTGGAGTTCAAGGTCCTGGAGTTTCACCGCCAGCAGCGCCTCGACGACTCTGGAGTTCGCGAGCCTGGGCCCGGCGGGCAGTTCCTATGGCCCGCTGCTGGACAACATCCGAGTGAACACGGGCACGGGCGGCACAGGCGGCACAGGCGGCACTACGACGGTGATGGGCGCAAACCTCATCGTTAACCCCGGCGCCGAGGCCGGTCCGGTCAGTCCCAGTTGCAGCGGCGTGGCGAGCATTCCGGGCTGGACCACGTCCGCGGGCCGGGCGGGCGTGTGCCCGTACGGCAGCAGCGGCGGGTATCCGGCCGCGACCACGCCCGGCCCGAGCGATCGCGGAAGCAATCTCTTCACTGGAGGCGGGAGCAGCAGCACGCTGATCCAGCAGACCATCGATGTCTCTTCCTCGGCCGCGCAGATCGACGCGGGCGGACTGCCCTACGTCCTGTCGGGCTGGCTGGGAGGCTATGACAGCGACGACGACAACGTCAAAGTCACGGCGACCTTCAAGGGCAGTTCCGGTCAGACTCTGGGGACCGCTTCCATCGGTCCGGTGCTGGCAGCCGAACGAAGAAGCGTGATGTCCCTGTTGTCGAAGTCGGCGAACGGCACCCTTCCGGCTGGAACGCGCAGCATCCTGGTTGAAATGCTGTTTACGCGCACGAGCGGGAGCGCCAACGACGGCTACGCGGACAATCTCTCCCTGACCATCGCGGGTACGGGCGGCGCCACGCCGGGCGGGGGCGGGACTACCCCGGTGACGGGTGCGAACCTCATCGTCAATCCCGGCGCCGAGAGCGGCCCGTCCGACGCGGACTGCGGTGCGGTTGCCAGTATTCCCGGCTGGACCACCGCCGGTATCGTCGCGGTCTGCCGGTATGGCTGGACTTATGTGCCGGTTTCCGTGCCGGGTGCGCCGGACCGAGGCAATCAGTTCTTCGGCGGCGGCTACGCCGCCCGTTCCTCCATTACTCAGGTGATCGACCTCTCCTCCTACGCCGCCACCATCGATGCCGGCACGCCATACACGCTTTCAGCGTGGCTGGGCGGGTGGGAGACCCAAGGAGACAACGCGAAGCTGACCGCCACCTTCCGCGGCGCCGGCGGTTCGGCGCTGGGTGCCGCCAGCGTCGGCCCGGTGACCATGGCCGAACGCAACAGCATCACCGCCTTCCTGCTGAGGTCCGCCTCCGGCTCGGTGCCCTCCGGCACTCGCAGCGTTCTGGTTGAGCTGGAGTTTAACCGCACAGACGGCAACCAGAACGACGGTTACGCGGACAATCTCTCGCTGACCCTTGCGGGCACGGGCGGAGGGGGCGGTACAACGCCGCCACCGGCGGTGTGCAGCTACAACGTGCCGGCGTCGTCGACGGTGGCCGGCGCGGGCGGGACAGGCATGGTGCTGGTGACCACCGCTTCCACCTGCGCCTGGACGGCAACCAGCAATGCCGCGTGGATCACCATCACGGCGGGCGCGTCGGGCTTGGGCAACGGCGCGGTGAGCTACCGCGCGACGGCCAACCCCGGTTCGGCGGCGCGCACGGGGACCCTCACCGTCGCGGGCGTCACGCATACGGTGACGCAAGGCGCCGGAGCGGCGGCGTGCAGCTACTCGCTGAACTCGAGCTCGACCTCGGTGGCGGCCGCAGGGGGGACCACGGCGGTGGTGGTTAACACCACTTCGGGCTGCACCTGGACGGCCGGCAGCAACGCGGACTGGATTACCATCGCTTCGGGCGCGTCGGGCAGCGGCAGCGGGACGGTGAGCCTCAGGGTGGCCCCCAACACCGGCGCGAGTTCGCGCACCGGCACGGTGACCGTGGCGGGGCGCACCTTCACCGTGACCCAGGCCGGGCAGCCCGCGGCGGGCGGGCCGGCGATCGCCAGGAGCGGCGTGGTGAACGCGGCCAGTTACATTTCGGCCGCGCTGCCTTCGGGCGCCATCGCGCGCGGATCGTTCTTCTCGATCTTCGGGACCGACCTGGGACCCGCGCAGTATGCGCAGGCCACCTCTTACCCGATCCAGACGACGCTGGCGGAGGTCTCGATTCGGGTGACCCAAGGTTCGAACGGCGTGAACGCGCTGCCGGTCTTTGTGGCGGCGACGCAGATCAACGGGGTGATGCCCTCGAACACGCCCCTGGGCGAGGTGCAGGTGACGGTCACCTACCGGGGTCGCACCAGCGCGCCGGCCACCATTCGCGTGGTGGCCTCGAATTTCGGCGCGTTCTCGACCGCCGGCGGGAGGGGACCGGGGATCTTCCAGAACTACATCTCGGCCACCGAACAGCCGCTGAACACTCGCGGCAATTCGGCCACACCCAGCCAGGTGGTGACGCTGTGGGGCACCGGGTTAGGCGCTATCGGCGCGCCGGATGACATGCCGCCGCCGGCGGGCGATCTTCCGATCCCGGTCGAGATCTACGTGGCCGGGAAACTGGCCCGGAAGCTCTACTCCGGCCGCGCGCCCTGCTGCGCGGGCGTGGATCAGATTGTGTTCGAGCTCCCGCCCGACACGCCGTCTGGGTGCACGATACCGGTGCAGGTGAAGAGCGGAACGGCGTACAGCAACATCGTGACCATGGCGGTAAGCCCAAATGGAGGAGCTTGCCAGGAGACCATCAATCCGCTGGCGCCGGTGGCCGAGCGGGGCGGCAAAGTCGGAGTGGTGATTCTGGCGCGGGCCAACGCTTCGCTAGAACTGGAAGCCGGCAAACCGCCCACGGACCTGACCCTCGACCTGGGAGCGGGGCTGTTCCAGCAATTTGCCGCCGGGGGCGAGTTGGGGTACAACCCGTTGCTGTCCTACCCCCCGATGGGTACCTGCACCAACTTCTCGGGGAACCTGGACCTGGGCGGACTGTTAGGCTCCGGCACCAGCGCCCAGGATCCCACCGGATTCAGCGGCCGGGCGCTGAACGCCGGCCCGCAACTGACGGTGACCGGGCCGGGCGGAAACTCGATCCCGCTGCCGCGTTTCAACGAGGACAGCCCCACCGGTCCCTACGGGGCCCTGCTGGGAACCTCGCAGCCGATCGGCGACGGCCCGGCTCTGCCCTTGTTCCTTAACCCCGGGCGTTTCACCGTGCGGGGCCCGGGGGGGAGCGATGTGGGAGCGTTCTCGGTTTCGCTGGACGTTCCGCGCGGCGTCACCTGGACGGACCGGAACCGGCTGAGCCAGGTGAACCGCGACTCCGCCGTTTCGTTCAACTGGACCGGAGGCGGAAGTTCGCAGATTGTGCTGATCGGCGGGGCGTCCACGGATCAGAAGAACCAGGTGGCGGCGGGTTTCTTCTGCGCCGTTCCGGCCGCCCAGGGCAGCTTCACGGTGCCGCCCAACGTGTTAGGCAACCTGCCGGCCAGCGTCGGCGAGGAGGCCGAACAGACCGTGGGAGTGCTCATGATGGGCACCATTCCCGCGGCTCCGTTCCAGACCTTTACGGCCAGCGGATTGGACCAGGGTCTGGCGGTGTACTTCTTCCTGGACGCCAAGACGGTTCCATACAAATGAGAAGGCCGGCCGCCAGCGCACGATGGGTTTGGGTTCCGCTTCTGCTTGTGGCGGGGAGCGGGGCCCAGGCCGCCGAGCGCCGGCGGGCGCTGATCATCGATATCGACGGAGTGCGGCGGGATACGTTCGAGCAGGCCTACCAGGCAGGGACGCTGCCCAATTTCCAGCGCATTTTGGGCGGGGCGCTGTGGTACGACCGCGCCGAGTCGGTGCTGCCGACGGTGACCATGGCCGCGCAGTCGTCCATCTTCACCGGCTCGGCGCCGGCCTGGCACGGGATTCCGGGCAATAGCTGGTTCGACCGCACGACGGGCCGGCTCTACGACTACGTCAGCGCGGGCACGGCGCCGTGCCTGTATGCTTTCACGCTGTTCGGAGGCGGAGAATGCCGCGAGGGCCTGTTGAACCGGCACCTGCTGGCCGGAACGCTGTACGAAGCCGCCGCCACGGCGGGGCTGACCAGCGCGGTGGTCTTTCACCCTGTCTGGCGCGGCGCGACGCGCGCCGTGCTGCCCTCTCTCACCGACGGGCTGACGCTGCTGGATGGCAACGGCCTGAACTTCGAGGCCTTCGACCGCATGATGGCCCAGCGCGCGGCGAACTTCGTGGCCTTCGAGGAGCGGACCGATATCCTGACCGTGTATTTCACGGGCGCGGACGAAATCGCGCACGGCCACGGTATCGCGGCCCAGCCGCCCTATCTGGCCACTGTGGTGGACCCGCTGGTAGGCCGCCTGGCCGATGCCCTGGATGCGCGGGACCGCGACTGGCTGGCGTCGGCGATGATCGTCGTCACCTCCGATCACGGGCGCACGGACGCCGCGGCGAACCCGGAAGACCGGACGCTGAGCCGGGACCTGGCCGCCGCCCTCGGCCGCGCCGGCTTTGCAGAAGGCCAGTTCCGGGTGGCGGCCAATGGCGGCATGGCGTACGTCTATCTGAAAAACGGAGAGGAATGGGAGGCGATGCCCGCTCCGGAAACCGTGGACGCGGTTCGGCGCGAGATTCTGGCAGACCCTTTGCTGGCCAAGCTGGTGCTGGAGATCCGCGTGCGGCAGTCGAGCGATTCGGCGCGCTGGGGCGACCTGAGCGTGTTTCTGAAACCGAGCCACTACTTCGGCAACACCGGCGCCGGGTCGCACCACGGAAACGCCGACATTTTGGACCTTTCGGTGCCGCTGGTGGTGGTGCGTCCGGGTGGCCCCGCCGGCCATACCTCGCTGGAGGCCCGCATCACGCAGGTCGCTGGGACGGTGGCCGAGTACCTGGGGTTCCCGCTCGGCGGCGCCGAGCCGGCGCTGCCGGTCCCGCCCACCTGACAGCTCACCGGCGCGCGCGCCGGGAGCGCGTGCAAGTAACGGAAAGGGTCCGAACCTTCGGTTCAATTGGCCGCGAATAAACGCGAATGAACGCGAATAAGAAATCAAATCTTTATTCGCGTTCATTCGCGTTTATTCGCGGCTCAATCATTCCCCCTTCCGTGGGATAAGACTCCGTCTTGTCCAGCCGGCCGCCGGCTCGCGGCGGGGGACAAGTCGGGAGACTTATCCCACGAGGAGACTCGAGTTTCCGGACTGTCCCCGAAACTCGGTGTCGTGCAGGGGAATCCCAGAAATGGACAGGGGCGCTTACGCTGAGGCAACAGAATCAGCGAATTGCGGGTGGAACCGAAATTGCACATCCAACGCTGTGCGGACTCTTTGGCGGGATTTGCGCTACGGCGCGCGCGGTTTGTGGAACAACCCGGGATTCACGGCGGTGGCCGTATTCACCCTGGCGCTGGGTATCGCCGCCAACACCACGGTCTTCAGTTGGATGGACACGGTGCTGTTGCGCCCGTTGCCGGGCGTCGCCGGCGGCGACCGGTTGGTGGTCTTCGAAACCATCCAGCCCAGCGGCGAGGGCCGCAACACCTCCTGGCTCGACTACCGCGACTACCGCGACAACCTGAAGCTGATTTCAGGGCTGGCCCTGGGGTTGCAGCCCAACTCCTTCAGCCTGGGCGAAGGAGAGCGCGCCGAGCGCGTGTGGGGCGAGCTGGTGTCGGGCAACTACTTCGACGTGCTGGGGGTCAAGCCGTTCCTGGGCCGTTTCTTTTCACCCGAAGAGCAGGGCGACAAGCCCGGGGCGTACCCCGTGGTCGTGATCGGTCACCGCCTGTGGAGCAACCGTTTCAACTCGGATCGCGGAGTCGTCGGCCGGACGGTGCGCGTGAACCGGCGCGAGCTGACCATCGTCGGCGTTGCGCCCCCGGAATTCCGCGGCATGGCCCGCGGCCTGTTGTTCGAAATGTGGGCGCCGCTGATGATGGGTCCGCAACTGAACCTGGTCGCCCAAACGACGCTCGACAACCGCCGGTCGAGGGGCATCAATGCCATGGCCCGCCTGAGGCCCGGCACACCGATCGAGCAAGCGCGGGCGGAGGTGGCATCCGTGGCGCGGCGCCTGGCGGCGGCCTACCCCGATACCAACCAGGGCTTTGGCGCCACTTTGGTGCGGGAAGAGAACTCCCTGGGCAGCGCACGGAACCGGCTGCGCGCGCCGCTCCGGATTCTGCTGGCAATGTGCTTCGTGGTGCTGCTGATCGCCTGCGTCAACGTCGCCAACCTGCTGCTGGCTCGCGCCATCGCGCGGC
This sequence comes from Acidobacteriota bacterium, assembly GCA_016213755.1. Lineage (GTDB taxonomy): Bacteria > Acidobacteriota > Terriglobia > Bryobacterales > Bryobacteraceae > JACQZT01. The sequence goes on from JACQZT010000289.1 coordinate 54,937, forward strand.
AGAAGGAGTTCAGTATTCGCCTGGCCCTGGGCGCCGGGCGGGTCCGGCTGGCGCGGCAACTGCTGACCGAGGCTCTGCTGCTGGCCGGTCTGGGGGCGGTGACCGGCGTGCCGCTGGCGATGTGGCTGGCGGACGGGCTTCCCTATCTCGTGCCTCGCCTCATCGGCACTCCCGTGGGCCTGGACTTTCGGGTCAGCGGCGCGGCGCTCGGTTTCACCATTCTGGTCTGTGGCGCCGCGTCCCTGCTGGCCGGCATCTCGCCCGCGCTGTACGCCGCCCGGCGCAATGTGAACGAAGGCCTGAAAGAGAATGGACGCAGCGGAACTTCGGGGACGCGCTCGCATGCTCTGCGCAACCTCAGCGTGGTTTCGGAAGTCGCGCTGGCGCTGGTGGCGCTGGTCGGCGCGGGACTTTTTGCGAAGAGTTTTCGCAACTCCCGGGCCATCCATCCCGGTTTCGACGCCCAAAACGTGACCGTTTCGCGCTTCTACCTTTCCGCGGCGGGCTACACGGGCGACCGGCAGAAGCAGTTCTGCGCGCAACTGCGCGAGCGCCTCGAGGCGGCGCCGGGCGTGTCGGCGGCGAGTTACGCGGACACCATTCCGCTTGGCTTCGGTCTGGGGCCGGGCGCCGGTCTGGAGATCGAGGGCTATCTGCCGGCCCGGAGCGAAGACATGGTCGTGTCGCGCACCTTGGTCGCGCCCGGGTACTTCGGCCTGATGCGCATCCCGCTGCTCAACGGCCGCGACTTCACCGCGCGGGACGATGCGAACGCCCCTCCGGTGATGATCGTCAACCAGGCCTTTGCCCGCCGCTTCTTCGCGGGCCGGGATCCGGTGGGACGCAAGGTGCGCGCTTTCGGCAAATGGCTGACCGTGGCCGGCCTGGTCCAGGACAGCAAGTATTACGATGTAACCGAAAAGCCGCGCCCTTTCTTCTACGCGCCGTTCCAGCAGTTCGGCGCCTCCCTTCAGGGTTTGGGCGTGGCGTTCTACGTTCGCGCCGCCGGCGACTCCGGCCGGGCTCTGCTGGCGCTGCGCCGGGAAGCGGCGGCCATCGACCCGGCCGCGGCGGCTTTCGATGCCGTGCCCCTGACGGAGTACATCGAAGCCCCTCTGTTTCCGCAGCGGATTGCGGCGATTCTGCTGACCGCCCTGGGCGCTCTCTCGCTACTGCTGACGGCAGTGGGCTTGTACAGCGTGATGGCCTACACCGTCAGCCAGCGCATGCACGAGTTCGGCATTCGCATGGCGCTGGGCGTGCAGCGCCCCAAGCTGCTCGCCATGGTTATAAGGCACGGCATGGTTCTGACGGGAACGGGGCTGGCCGCCGGCATCGTCGCCGCACTGGCCGCCGCGCGCCTCATCCAGGGACTGCTGACCGGCGTCGGGGCCGCCGATCCCATGGTGTTCGCCGGCGCCTCGCTGTTTTTGGGCGCCGTGGCCCTGGCGGCGAGTTGCCTGCCCGCGCGGCGCGCCACCCGGGTCGATCCCGTGGTGGCCCTGCGGCAGCCGTAGCCGTCAGAACACCCACTTCGCCGCCAACTGCATGGATCGCGGGGGATCGGCTTGGGTGATCGTCCCCCCCGTGAGGGCGTTCACGTTGCCGCTGGGCAACTGGAAGTTGGGGTGATTGAGAAGGTTGAACACCTCCCAGCGGATCTGCAAGTAGCTCCGCTCGCCGGTGCGGAAGCGCTTGTACAGGCCCAGATTGATGCCCGCCCAGCCGGGCCCGTCGAGAATGTTCCGGCCCGAATTGCCGAAGTGAAACGCGCCCGCGGGCACTACCGGGAAGGCGCTCAAATCGAACCAGCGCTCCGGCGTGGGGTTCGGTAGCGTGCCTTTGGCGATCCGGTCCGGGCGGTTCGCCTCGCCCTGGTCCAGTTGCACATTCGACGTCTTGGCCGTAAACGGCTGGCCGGTGTAGGCGCGCCCGGAACCCGTCAACTGCCATCCGCGCAGCCACCGTGTCCGCCGGAAGGGGAGTTCCCAACTGAAGTTCATGGTCATGGTGTGGCCGGTGTCGAAATCGCTGCGTCCCCGCTCCAACCTCAGGTTGCGCGCGTCCTGCGCGCCTCCCACGCCGCCGTCGCCGGAGCCCGACAACTGCGAGGCGGCGTCGATGGATTTCGAGTAAACGTAGTTGGCGCGAAAGAAGATGCCGCGCGCGAAGCGCCGCCTCCAGATCATCATGCCGGCGTTGTAGATCGAGTTCGAGCCGAACGCGTAGAAGTCGATGTCGTTGATGCCCGCGAACGGGCGCGGAAACGCACCCGTCCCGGAGGGCCGCAAGGCCGGGTCGCGGAACGGCTGGTTCACGTTGTAGCGCCGGCCCAGATGCGTGCCCTTGGACCCCACATAGGCGATCTCGATGGCCGTGGCCCTGCCGATTTCGCGTTCGATGGTGAGGTTCCAGCTCTGGAGGTACTGCGGCGGCGGCCGCACCTGGAATCCGGCCGAGTTGGTGACGCCGTCCAGCACCACGCGGCTGGCGGGGAAGGGACTGGAGAAAGACACCGTCTCGGGATTGGCCGTCTGGCGATTGAAAGTCTGGTTGACGCTGAACGGGAAAACGTCGGCCAGGTCCCCGCGCACGGGGTTGGTCAGCGAGACGGCATAAAACACGCCATAGCCGCCGCGGGCCACCATGCGGCCGGTCCCAAAGGGCCTCCAGGCGAAGCCGAAGCGCGGCGCCAGCATCTTCCAGTTGGCGAAGACGGTCGAACGCGGCAATCCATAGTCTTCGGCATAGCCGATCCGGGCGGTGAGGCCCGCATCCTGCACGATCTGGTCCAGGCCCGGCAGCGTGTCGCGCTGGGCCAGGACGATCTTGCCGTACTCCGGCACGAAGTTCGCCAGCCGTCCCTTGCGGTCGTACATGGGCAGGTTGATCTCGTAGCGCAGACCCAGGTTCAGCGTCAGAGCGCGGCCCACGCGCCAGTCGTCCTGCGCGAACAGACCGCCCAGCCAACTGACCAGTTGCGGATCTGCGCTTCTCACTTTGCGGGTGGCGTTGTTGAGGTAGCCCAGCGTGAAATCGGCGAAGGGATCGTTGGTCCACCGCCCCAGAAAGTTGAAAGTCCCGCGCATGTTATTCAGCGAGGGCTGGAAGAACTGCATTTGCAGGGCATCGCCGCCGAATTTCCAGATGTGGCGGCTGCGCACCAGGGTGACGGTCCCGCCCAGATCCAGGCCGCTGGCCGTGAAGCGCATCGGCTGGTCGGCGGCGTTGCCCAGGGCCGCCAGGTCTCGCACGGTGACGCGCGGAAAGCCGTGGACTTCCGGGTTCTCCGGGCTGGGCAGTCCCAGACGAGAATTCCAGTCCGTGCCGGACTGCACGGTGCGCGTGCTCTGCGCCTGGCGCGAGAAGCCCAGCCGAATTTCGTGGATCATGGCCGGGGTCCACACACGAGTCCAACTCACTCCTCCCAGGCTCAAGGCTTCCCGCGTGCGGTTGCCGAACAGGCCCGCGTCGCTTCCGCTGAAAGGGTTCTGCTGGTTGTTCTGGCGCCGCATGTAGCGGCCCGAGAGATTGTCCTTGTCTGTCAGGCGGTGGTCGATCTTGCCCAGAAAACTGTCCCACCGGTCGTTGTCGGAACGGTTGGCCCGAAAGTTGTTCACCTGGCCCGGCAAGTCCGGCACGGGGTAGAAGGGCAGAAGGCTGCGCGAAACGGCGTGCACGCGCGAAGCCGGAATCAGGTTGCCGGGGAAACCCGCGGTCCCCAAGGGATCTTTGAGGCTCACGATCTTGCCCAAGGCCGCATCTACGGTCTGAGAGAAGTCGCCGGCGCGCTCCAGCTCGGTCGGTACCCGGCCCAGGCGCGTGGCGCCCTGGGCCTGGCGGTAGCTTTCCCAACTGCCGAGGAAGAACGTCCGGTTGCGCCCGTTGTACAGCCGGGGCAGCCACACCGGCCCGTGCACGGTTCCGCCGAACTGGTTGCGGCGCAAATGAGACTTGCCGGCGTCGAAGAAGTTCCGCGCGTCGAAGGCGTCGTCGCGCAGGTACTCGAAGAGCGTTCCGTGCAACTGGTTGGTGCCGGTTTTGAGCACCATGGTCATGACGCCCCCGGCGCGCTGACCGTTTTCGGCCGGATACCCGTTGGTCTGGAGCTTGTACTCCTGCAACGCGTCGATGGGCGGGCGCGCTTGCGCTCCGCCGCCCCGCATATTGTTATTGCCGAAGCCGTCGATGAGGAAGGTCGTGTTGTCGGCCCGCGCTCCGTTGATGTTTAGCGCGCTGCCCGAGCCGCCCTGCGACCGGCGCGCCACTCCGGGAGTCATGAAAGTCAGGTCGTTGAAATCCCGCCCTTCCAGGGGCATCTCGATAATCTCCTGGGTGACGATGACCTCGCCTCGGGAGGCATTCTCGGTATTGAGCAGCGGCACTTCGGCCCTCACCTCGACCGACTCGGTAACATCCCCGACCGACATCCGGAACTCGAACCGCGCCGTCTGATCCACCTGTAATTCAAATTCGGTCTCGTGGATCTTTTTGAACCCCGGCTTTTCGCCCAGCAGTTCGTAGATCCCCGGCGCCAGGTTGGTGACGGCGAACTCGCCGTCGGTTCCGGTGGCCGTGGTCCGCCACGCTCCCGTGTTGATGTTGCGAATCCGGACGGTGACTTCCGGCAGCGAGGCCCGGCTGGCATCCTCGAAGCGCCCTGCGACCGTCGCGGTGGGCGCCTGTCCCCAGGCGGCCGCCGCCAGTGCGAGACAGCAAAGCACGCGCATGGATTCACTCCTTCTTGACCGGCTGGGCAAGCTCCAGCGCTCCCAGGTCGGGCTTGCCGTCGTCGGGACGTTCCTCCCCGCGCTGGTGCCTGACGTACTGGCTCTTCAGCGGCAGGTCGGCCAGGGCGACGGCGGTGTCCACGCAGGCCGACTCGGCCGTCAGCCCGAAATCCCGCTCGCCCGGGTCGGCGAAGCCGGGCGAATCGCTTGTGATCCAGGTTCCATCGTCGTCGATCACGCCGTCCAGTTTGCTGAACGTGGCGACCCAGCCCGGCATGCCCCAGTTGCGGCCGACCCGCAGCAGGCCGCTCGAATCCACCAGCGACAGCGTCTTCCCGCCCGCGGACACGTAGAAGATGTTGTTGCTCGCCTCGCAGCTCTCTTCGTTGGTGGACAGCCGGAACAGCGTGGTGCGGTCGGTGCGGGTCGAAACGATGGTGTTGTGGTAAAAGAACAGCGTGCCTTTCCGGAAGTTCCGACTCGAACCGCTGTCGCCGCCGTAGTGCACAATCTGGCGATTGCCTTCGTCGGGCGGTTCCAGAAGCAGGTTGCCGTACACGTGCGTGGCGCTGTACCGCGGGCTGGCCAACAGCGGCTCGGCACCGGCGTCGACCAGGTCGAGCTGCCGGTTTCCGCCCTCGATCCAGTTGTAGCGCACCACCAGGCCCGCCGAGCGGTCCTTCAGGTTGTTGCCCAGCGCGCCCGCGCGCAGACGGCCGTAACGGTTGAACTGAAAGACGATTCCCAGCGCCTCGGTGTAGCTGTTGTGCTCGTAGAGGCTGCCTGCATTGCCGTTGTCGAAGACCAAGTTGCTGTCGACCAGCACGTCGCGGGTGGCCGCCGCGTTGCTGGAGCCGATGAACAGGCCGTTGCCGCAGTCCCGCAAAATGCAGTTGCGAATGGTGAGATGCTCCCCTTTCTCGACATAGACGGCGGCGGCGTTGAGGGCGTAGGTCTGCGTCGCGCCGTAGCGGTCCGTGAACTGGTAGGACGGCCGGGCGCTGCGAATCTCCAGGTTCTCGATCGCCACGTAGCCGGGCATAAGGTCGGCCGGCACGTTGGCCCCGCCGATCTTGATCACGCCCCGCGCCTCGTTCCAGTAGTTGAGCGGCGCGGGTGTCAGGGCCTGGTCGCCGCTCACCACCGGCAACTGGCCTTCGGGCCCCGGCACGCCGCGGACGGTAATGGGCGCGTCTTCGGCGCCCTGCCGGCAGATCACCCACTTCTCCCGGTACGGTTCCGGCCGCCAGTGAATCAGCACCGTGTCTCCGGGTTGAAGCGCGGCCCAGGGAGCCAGGCCGATGGCCTCGAAGGTCTTGCCGGGGCCGACTTCGTACACCTCGGCCGCCGCACACAGCGACAGCCCCAACAGCAGACTCACGCCCGCGAAACGTCGCATACCCGCAATTCCCGCGCCGCCGGATGGCAGCCGTGCCGGAGTACAATCGGTCGCATGGTATCACAAAGCCGCCCTGCTTTCCCGCCGCCGGCCGCGGACGTCACGAGGATGTAAGGATTCCGTAAGGATTCCAGAAGGACTTTCGGACGCGCCGGCGGCTAGTTTCAAGGAATATGAACCCCCAAAGTGCGAACGAATACGTCGCCGCCTTGAAGCGGAACGGGGCCGGCGATCAGGCCGTCATCGCCATCCTGCGCAACGCGGGGTGGCCGGAGAAGGAGGCGGTGGCCGCGCTGTCCTCCTACTACCAGGCCCTGACCGGCCTTGCCGCTCCCAGCCGCCTGCGCTCCATCGGCGGACCCAGGGAGGCATTCCTGCACCTGCTCAGCTTCCTCACCCTGGCGGTCTGGTGCACCGCCGCCGGATCGCTCTGGTTCACCCTGATTGACTTCTGGTTCCCCGATCCGGCCGCCCGGGTGTTCGGCGATCCGCTGGGCGGAATGGCCCTCAGCCTTGCGTCCGTACTGGTGGCCTTTCCAGTGTTCCTGCTGGTGATGCGTGTCGTCTGGCGCGAACTGCTCGGCCAGCCCGTACAGGCGGATTCGGCGCTGCGCCGCTGGCTCACCTACCTGGCTCTGCTGGTGGCGGCAGGCGCCATGATCGGCGACCTGGTGGCCTTCGTCGAGCACCTGCTTCGCGGCGAGATCACCGCGCGATTCGCCGCCAAGGTGGTAGCGGTGCTGGTGCTGGCGGGAGGTGTGTTCTGGTTCTATGTGCGGTCGGTGCAACCCGGCGGCGAGGCTCGCGGCGAGGGTCTGCGCCGCCATGGGCGCGCGGGCGCGGCGGCCGCCGCCGGACTGGTTGTGCTGACGCTGGCGCTGTCGTTCGCGAAGTTCGGCTCGCCGGCCAGGCAGCGGTTGTCCGCCTCCGACGACCGGCGCAGCGAGGACCTGGAAGCCATTGCACGGGTGATCCGAAGCCGCTGGATCGCGGCGCGGGGCGAGGAAACTCCCAAGCTTCCTCAATCGATCGCGGAACTGCCGGAGAGCGCCACGCTGCGGCTCACCGACCCGATCTCCGGTGTGCCCTACCGCTACTCTCCGCTCGGCGGCGCGCGCTATGAACTGTGCGCCCGCTTTCAGGCCGACACCACGCAAATACCCGTCCAGAGGCGGCGGAGCCTGTTCCGCGCGCATCCCGCCGGCGACTACTGCTTCGTGGTGGACGCTCCCGCCAGCCTGCCCTGAACCGCCTGGCCCGGCACGTGGGATACAATCGGTCCCATGGTGTCACACAGCCGCCGAACCTTTTTGTCGCTGGCCGCGGGAGCCGCCGCGGCGAAGGCCCAGTCGCAGCCTTACGAGCAGCGCGCCACGGTTTCCCTGGTGCGGGGCGAGGATCGCCGCAAGAACGTCTGCAACGCACTGGTGGCGGTGGACGACCAGATCCGGCCGGCGCTGAAACGCAAAAAGTACGTGCTGCTGAAGCCCAACTGCGTGGCGGTGAATAACCAGCTCGGCTCGACTCACGCGGATGCCCTGCGGGGCATTCTGGACTACCTCGCGCCGCGCTTCAAAGGCCCCATCGTCATCGCCGACTCGTCGAAGGACGTGACCTGGGACGCTTACGAAAACTTCCACTACCACCGCGTGGTTTCCGAGTATCGCGCGCAGAAGGTCAGCCTGGTGGATTTCAACGACGAAGAGCGCTTTGTCGCGCAGGAGATCGTCGACCGCGACCTGCATTTGACCCAGGTCCGGCTGGCCGGGCGGATGTTCGACCCCGATGCGTTCATCCTCGGCTCGGCGATTCTGAAGGCGCACGACAACGTGGTGGCCACGCTGTCGGTGAAAAACCTGGTGATGTCCGCGCCCCTGCACAACTCGCGCAAGGAAACCCGGAAGTGGCACGACAAGGCCCGCTACCACGCCGGCTACCGGCAGATCCAGATGAACCTGGCGATTACGGCCCGGCGGATGCGCCCCTTCTGGGGCGCCACGGTCATCGACGGGTTTGAAGGCATGGAGGGCGAAGGGCCGCTGCGCGGCACGCCGGTGCCTTCCCGGGTGGCCATCGCCTCGGTGGACCTGGTGGCCGCCGACCGCGTGGGCGTCGAGGCCATGGGCGTGAACCCCGAGTGGCCGGGCTATCTGCAATATTGCTGCAACGCCGGTCTGGGGCAGTACGACCTGGCGAAGATCGACCTGCGCGGCGGCGTGAGCATCGAAAGCATCCGCAAGAAGTACAAACTGCACCCCAGAATCGATCGCCAACTGGAGTGGATGGGAGCGCTGCCGAAACCAGCGTGACGACCTATGAAAGCTACTCTGTTCTGCCTTTCCGCGTTGTTAATGTCGGGGCCGGCCCAGGGCCAGATCCTTACCCCCAAGCCGGGACCCGCACCCCGCATCAACGGTCCCGCGGTGTACGGCGTCCGCCCGGGACATCCGTTCCTATATCGGATTCCTTGCACCGGCCAGCGGCCCATTCGCTTTGACGCACGGCGACTGCCCTCCGGGCTGACGCTGGATCGAGACACGGGCATCATCACCGGCACGGCGCCGAAGAAGCGCAGAGAGTACGACGTCACCCTTCGCGCGGCCAATCCGCACGGCGTCGCCGAGCGGAAGTTCAAAATCGTGGTGGGCGACACGCTCGCGCTGACTCCGCCCATGGGCTGGAACCACTGGTACACGCATTACGACCGCATCAGCGACCAGTTGTTCCGCGACGCCGCCGATGCCATGATCGCTTCCGGCATGGCGGACTTCGGCTACCAGTACGTCAACATGGACGACTGCTGGATGATGAAGCCCGGCTCGAACGACCCCACGCTGTCCGGCCCGGCTCGCGATGCCAGCGGCGCCATCCTGCCGAACAAACGCTTCCCGGACTTGAAGGGCCTCACCGAGTACATCCATGGCAAGGGCCTCAAAGCCGGCCTCTACACCTCGCCCGGGCCGCTGACCTGCGCGAGGTACGAAGGCTCTTACCAGCACGAGGAGATCGACGCCCGCAAGTTCGCCGAGTGGGGCTTCGACTTCTTGAAGCACGACTGGTGCTCCTACGGCAAGATCGCCGCCAACCAGAGCTTGGAAGAACGCCAGAAGCCCTATATCAAGATGGGCGCGATCCTGAAATCGCTCGACCGCGACATGGTCTTCAACCTCTGCCAGTACGGCATGGGTGACGTGTGGAAATGGGGCGGCGAAGTGGGCGGCCACGCCTGGCGGACCACCGGCGACCTGGGCCTGGCCAAGGACACGCGCCTGCCGGGTTTTTTCCACATCGGCCTCGCCAACGCCAAGCACTGGGAATACGCCGGCCCTGGCCGCTGGAACGATCCCGACTACATCCTGATCGGCTACATCGGCAACGCCCGGCGCCAGGGCGAGCCGCCCAAGCAGGCGGCGCTCACGCCAGACGAGCAGTACAGCTACATGTCGATGTGGTCGCTGATGGCCGCCCCGCTGTTCTACTCGGGCGACATGAGCCGGCTGGACGAGTTCACGCTCAACGTGCTGTGCAACGCCGAGGTGATCGGAGTCAACCAGGACCCGCTGGGCAAGCAGGCGCGCATCGTGCGCCAGAGCGAAGAGGAACTGGTGCTGGCCAAGCCCATGCGGGACGGCTCGCTGGCCGTGGGTCTTTTCAACCTGGGTGAAAGCGAGCGCGAGATGTCCGCCACGTGGCGGGAACTGGGCGTCACCGGCCGCCGCCGCAGCCGCGACGTGTGGCGTCAGAAGGACCTGGGGGTTGTCGGCAGCCAGGTGTCGTCAAAGATCGCCCGCCACGGTGTGAGTTTCGTCCGGCTTATTCGATGACCGCTCCCTGAGGAGCTGTCAAAAACTCGGCCTAAAACATTTTCATAGGATTATGTTTTGGTTTGTCCTGATCGTGATGCCGGATCAGGAAACCCTGTTTGAGATGCCAGCCGCCGAGTGCGGTCCGAAGACTCGCCCGGAAGAGCCGGAGGGGATGCCGAAGCTCAAAGTGGTGGATCGCAACCAGTTCAAGATGCGGATGCTGGACGTCGACACCCTGGCGGGGGCGGATCACAAGGTCCGCGCCATCGGGTGGCTGACCGGGACTCTGGATCTGAGCAAGTTCCTGGTGGGGATCCGGTCCGAAGTGGGGCATGCGGGACGGGAACACAACGACCCGCGCTTGCTGCTGGCCATCTGGCTGTATGCCTATAGCGAAGGGATCAGTTCGGCGCGCCAGGTTTTCAGGCAGATGGAGCACGAGCCGGCCTTGCGGTGGCTGGCGGGCTTGGAAGTCATCAATCCCACCACGCTGTCGGAGTTCCGCACCGAACACAAGGAAGCGCTGAACGGCCTGTTCACGGAGTTGCTGGCGGTGCCGGACACGGCCGGACTGGTGGACCTGGCGCAAGTGATGCACGATGGAAACGGCGGCGGCCAAGCAGGCGTACAAACGGCGAAGCGGGGTGGCCGAATCGCCGAACGCGTGGATCAAGGAGAAATTCGGGATCGGGAA
>JACQZT010000290.1 GCA_016213755.1 Acidobacteriota bacterium
AGAAATCCAATCACCATGCCAAGCACAAGCACCAGTACTCCCGCAGCATTGGGTGACATCGCCATTTGCGCCGACATCAACCGCACGGCAAACGCCGCCGGCAGGCTAACGATAAACCCGAGCAGCAGCCCGTGCAACCACCAGTTCATCCTCCAGGCGCTGTTGCCGATAACGAATCCCAAGAGCGCCCGGCCCAGAATCATAGCCGCAATTCCAGACCGGGGGAGTGGCTTGGGCGCCGCGAACACAGCTAATAGCCAGTTCAAGACACCGAACACCAGCCCTAACGCTGAAGCAATCAATACACGCTTGTTCATGGGGCCTGCTTTCGCTTTCGTAATTCTACCAGTGGTGTCTTCCATTTGCTCTGAAACTTCTTTTATCACCTCTTCAGGCGGAAGGTTGAGGCGGACCTCGGTCGTGACCAGGCGATCGTGGCCCGCGTCCGGTCGCATTGGGATTGGGCGTCGAAGACCATCGATGCATGAACCTAAAAACGGCAGTCGGCCGCACCAAACCATCTGTAGACTCACGGCTCGCAAGGAGTTGGAGGCGCGGATCTTATCACCCGTTGGGTGAAATGCGCGGCAGTTCGGAAGACACCAGCAACCGACCGCTCCCTCAGGAGCCGTCAAAAAATGGGACAGGCAGCCGTGTCCCATGTCGAAACTTATCGTTTTACCGGACTTCCTCGTTGGGACACGGGCGGAGCCTGTCGGAATGAAACTGTTTTCGACCAAGAATCAACAACTTACAGGCCATGCCGTGCTCGTAAGTTATTGATTTTACGTTCGACAAATTCTATCTCCGACAGACTCGGTGCCTGTCCCGATTTCTTGACGGCTCCCTCATGGTCGCGGCTCAGAAACTGCTGTGGAATCAAGGCGCGGTTTCCGAACCACGACCGTCAGGGAGTGGCTGCATACCACGCCAACCGCCGTTTTTTGGGTTCATGAATCGCCGGCAGGCGGCTTGCAGAGTCACCGCCCAAGCGGCGGAATAATCCCCTCAGTTTCTTCAACTTCGAAGCTCGTAGCCCGAGTTTCCCACATTTCCGCCTGCTACCCTGTGACCGGAGCCGCACCTGCCTCCAGCAGGAAGCTCCCCATCCCATCTGGAGGTAATATCCATGGCCAGTCCGACCCAAGCCATCGATCGTTCCCGCGAGGATCCCGCATGTGCGCGCCACGCATCCTGATTGTAGAAGACGAGAAGATCGTCGCCGCCGACATTGAAGAGTGTCTCACCGAGGCGGGCTACACCGTCCGGGGAGCGGCCGCGTCGGGCCTGGAAGCCCTGAAACGGATTGTCGAGACCGACCCCGACCTGGTGCTCATGGACATCAAGCTCAAAGGCCCGCTGGACGGCGTCGATGTCGCCGAAGCCATCTGCATGCACCTGGACATCCCGGTGGTCTACCTGACCGCCTACGCCGACGGGGAAACGCTGGAGCGCGCCAAGCGCACCGGCCCGGCGGGCTACGTACTGAAACCGTTCGACGGGCGGCGATTGCGCACCGCGGTCGAGCTCGCGCTGTGCCGCTCGCGCGACGAAAATCACGAGCGGCGCCGGCAGCGGCGGCTGGCCGATGCGCTGCGGAGCCTGGCCGACGCCGTGATTCTGGCCGAAACCACCGGCGCGGTCGTCTTCCTGAACCCCGCCGCCGAGAGACTGACCGGCTGGCCGCAGAGCGAAGCTTGCGGCCGCTATGTCGAAGAGGTCTTTGTAACGTTGCACCGGGACACCGGCGCGCCGCTGCGTCCCCCGGTGGCGCGCGTTCACTTCGAACGCGCCGCAGTGCCGCTGGATTCGCGCGCCGTGCTGGTGGCCCGCGGCGGCACGCGCACCCGCATCCGGGGCAGCGCCCAGCCGGTGCGGGACGAAGACGGCTGCCTCACCGCCGTGGCCTTCGTTTTCCGCGAAACCGGCGCCGAACAGTGACATAATGTCCTGCATGCAACGCCGCGAATTCCTCGAACACGCCGGACTCGCGCCGGCCGTCCCTCTGCTGGCCGCGGAAACTTCTCCCCGGCTGCGCATTACCGACATCAAGACCTGGCTGGTCGGCGCCGGAGGCCGCAACCTGGTCTTCGTCAAAGTGGAGACCGACCAGGGCATCCACGGCATCGGAGAAGCCTACTCCTGCGGCCCGGACGAAGGCACGGTGGCGGTGATCCAGGATTTCAAAACCTGGCTGGTGGGCCAGGACCCGCGCAACATCGAGCACCTCTGCGCCACCATGTTCAACTTCACCCGCTTCCCCGGCGGGATGGTGGTGAACGCCGCCATTAGCGGCATCGACCACGCGCTGTGGGACATCGCGGGGAAGGCCGCCGGGCTGCCGGTGTACAGGCTCCTGGGCGGCAAGATGCGCGACCGCATTCGGGTTTACCAGAGCGCCGGCGGCAACGAGCCGAAGCAGGTCGCCGAAAGCGCCAAACGGCTGGTGGAGAAGTACGGCTACACGGCCGTCAAGATGTCGCCGCACCCTCCGCGCGGCAACGCGCAGCCCTACAACCTGGTGACCCGCGCCGCCGGCCAGCGCGTGCGCGCCGTGCGCGAGGCGCTGGGGCCGGACGTGGACATCGGCGTCGACGTGCACGCCAAGTTCTTCGAGGTCCACCGCGCCGCCCGCCTGGCTCGCGAGCTGGAGCCCTACAACCCCATGTTCCTGGAAGAGCCTATCCGCATGGAGAACGCCGAGGCCATGCAGAAACTCTCCCGCCAGATGCGCATCCCCCTGGCCGGCGGCGAGTGCAACTACACCAAGTTCGAGTTCCGCGAGGTGCTCGCCTTGCAGGCCCTGGACATCATCCAGCCCGACATCTGCCTCACCGGCGGCATCCTGGAGATGAAGAAGATCGCCGCCATGGCCGAGGCCTATTACGTCATGGTGGCGCCGCACAACCCCATGGGACCGCTGGCCACCACCGTCAACGTCCACTTCGCGGCATCCACGCCCAACTTCTACATCCTCGAGTACCACCCCGACGACGAGTCGCCGCGCAAGGACCTGCTGAAAGAGCCGCTGATGGTAAAGCAGGGTTACATCCCCGTGCCCGACAAGCCCGGCTTCGGCGTCGAGCTGAACGAGGAGGCCTTTAAGCATTACCCGGCCAAACGCTGGCACCGCGCCTTCGACTACCGCGCCGACGGCTCAGTAGCGTTTATCTGAGAGCTCGCGCAAGCGCGCGGCGGCCGCCTCGGGGGTGATGTCGCGCTGCGGCTGGCAGAGCATTTCGTAGCCCACCATGAATTTTCGCACCGTCGCCGAGCGCAGCAGCGGCGGGTAGAAATGCGCGTGGAAGTGCCAGGCCTCGTGCGCGCCGCTGTCCGTGGGCCGCTGGTGAAAACCCATCGAGTAAGGGAACGAGCACTCGAAAAGGTTGTCGAAGCGCACGGCGATCTCGTGCAGCAGGGCGGCCAGCGCATCGCGCCCGGCGCCGTCGAACTGGTCGATCCCAGTGCGGTGGAGCCGGCTCACCAGCAGAATCTCGAACGGCCAGACGGCCCAGAAGGGCACCAGCGCGGTGAATAACTCGTTCCGGCACACGATGCGCTCGCCGGCCGCGCTCTCGATCGCGAGGGTGTCGCACAGCAGGCAGCTTCCGCGCTCGCGGCGGTACTCGCTCTGCGCGCGGTCTTCCTTTTCAATTTCGGTCGGCAAGGTCCGGCTGGCCCAGATTTGCCCGTGCGGGTGGGGGTTGCTGCAACCCATCATGTCGCCGCGATTCTCGAAGATCTGCACGTAGCCGATGTGCGGCAGGGCGCCGAGTTCGAGAAACTGCTCCACCCAGACGTCCACCACCGGGCGGATTTCGGCCGGCGGCATGAGCGCCAGCGTCAGGTCGTGGCGGGGCGAAAAACACACCACGCGGCAGTTGCCTGGCTCAGCGGCAGCCACCAGCAGCCCGGACTCGTCGTGCGTGAACAGCGGCGTATCGGCTTTGAGCGCCGCAAAGTCGTTCTCGAAGACGAAGGTGCTGGTGTAAGCCGGGTTGCGCGCGCCTCCGCTCCGCGCGTTGCCCGGGCACAGGTAACACTTGGGATCGTAACCGATCGGCGTGGGCTGCACCTCGCGCTCCACCTGCCCCTGCCAGGGACGCTGGGTGCGGTGCGGGGACACCAGTATCCATTCGCGCGTCAGCGGGTTCAGGCGGCGGTGCGGGTGCTGGGCCCAATCAGCCACGCCGAACCTCGGCCGCGATGCGGCGCAAGGCCGGCAGCACGCCGCCGATGGCCGCGGCTTCCGAGTTCGGCCTTCCCAGCGCGAAGTAGAGCCTCTTGTACAGTGGGAAGAGTTGTTCGTACACCGCGGCCTCGCGCGGGTCGGGCGCCACGGTGCGGAACTTCGGGCACAGTGCCCGCTGCGCCTGTTCCACCGTCTCGAAGGCGCCGCAAGCCAGGAAGGCGAAGATGGCCGAGCCGAGGCTGGTGACCTCGCTTTCCGGCACCAGCACCGGCTTGTTAAAGACGTTGGCGTAAACCCGATTGAGGGTCTCGTTCTTCTGCGGAATGCCGCCGCCGTTGATGACGCGCTCGAGCGGCACGCCGTGCTCGGCCATGCGCTCGAAGACGATGCGCTTGTGGAAGGCCGTGCCTTCGATGGCAGCGAACAGCTCGTCCTGCGCGGTTTGCGTGAGGTTCCAACCCAGCGTGACGCCGCCGAGCTCGGGATTGACCAGCACAGTGCGGTCGCCGTTGTCCCAGGACAGGCGCAGCAGGCCGGTCTGGCCGGCGCGGAAACTCTCAAGTCCCTGCGACAGACTCGCCACTGAGCTGCCGGCGCGGCGCGCTACGGCGTCGAAGATATCTCCGGTGGCCGACAGGCCCGCCTCGATGCCGGCGTAGTCCGGATGAATGGACCCGTTGACCACGCCGCAGACGCCCGGAATCAGAGCCGTCTGTTTGGCGATGGCCATGATGCAGGTGGAGGTGCCCACCACGTTCACCACGTCGCCCTCGCCGATGCCGGCGCCGATGGCGTCCCAGTGCGCGTCGAAGGCGCCCACCGGGATCGGGATGCCGGCCTTCAGGCCCAGCCGGCCGGCCCACTCCGGCGTCAGGCGCCCGGCCAGCGCGCGCGAGTTCTCGTAGCGACCGTTGAGCTTCGCCCGAACCCCCGCCAGCAGCGGATCCACCCGCACCAGGAACTCTTCCGGCGGCAACCCGCCCAGCGCGGCGTTCCACATCCACTTGTGGCCCATGGCGCAGATGGAACGCGGCGCGGCGGCCGGGTCCGTGATGCCGCACAGCACCGCTGCGATGTAGTCGCAGTGCTCCATGGCGGTGATCATGCGGCCGCGCTGGCCGGGGTTATGGCGCAGCCAGTGCAGGAGCTTCGAGAAGCCCCACTCGGACGAGTACACCCCGCCGCACCACTCGATGGCTTCCAGGCCCGCGGCGTGCGCCGTTTCGGTGATCAGCGCGGCCTCGTGCTTGGCGCGGTGGTCGCACCACAGGTAGTAGTCGTCCAGCGGCTCGAGCCCTTCGCCCAGCGGAATCACGCTCGATCCGGTGGTGTCGATGGCCAGCGCTTCCACCCGTTCGCCCTCGACGCCGGCCGCCTTCAGCGCGTCCTTGGTGGCGGCGGCCAGCGCCGTCATGTGGTCCGCATGACGCTGCGTGGCATGGTCCGGGTCTTCCTTCTTGCGGAACAGCGGGTACTCGGCGGTGGCCGAGCCCAGCCGCCCCCGGTCGCTTGCGACGATGGAAACGCGGACGTTCAGGGTCCCGAAATCGACACCAGCTACAATGGCCATGCCTAACAGAATACAAGGTGTGGCATCCTACTGGCATGATGCTTCGCGCGCTGTTCTGTGCTCTTCTGGGCGCCGCCGCCCTGCTCGCCGAGTTGCCGGACTTCTACAAGAAGGTCGAACGGGTCACCTGGGTGGTGCCCGACCTGGCCAAGACCATCGCCGCCTGGCGCAAGGCCGGCCTGACGGCGATCGAGGAGCACGGCGAGCTGGCCATAGCCGTCAAACACAAAGGCCAGCCGGTCTCCGCGCGCTGGCTCGCCGCTACCGCCTACGCGGGCGATCTGGGGTGGGACTGGGTCCAGCCGCTCTCGGGCGACGACGCCTTCGCCGGGTTCCTCCGTTCCAACCGCGGCGGCGTGATGGCGTTGATGCACCGCGTGCCGTCACCGGAAGCCCTCGACGCCGAAGTCGCGCGCCTGGGCGCTCTGGGCGTCGGTGTCCTTCAGCAGGGCGAGGTGGGTCCCATCCGCTTCGTCTACTTCGACACCGGCGCGGAAGGCAAGTATGTGCTCGGCCTGACGTACGACCCGCGGCCTCCGGCCGAAGCCGCGCCCGGCCCCATCCGGGTTACCCAGTTCGCGTTTGTGGCCCGCGACTTCGACGCGCTGTCGGCTTACTGGGAGAAACTCGGCTTCCCCAAAATGGCGGTAACTCACTCGCCCTCGACCGACCGGCGCTATCGCGGCAAACCCGCCGACTTCGACATGAAACTCGGTTGGCACCGTCACGGCAAGATCGTCTACGAATGGGCGCTGCCCCTCAAAGGCCCGACCACCTACGAAGATCACCTGAAAGCGCACGGCGAAGGCTTCCACCATTTCGGCGTGGCCGTGGACGGCGACATGGACGCCGCCATCGCCCGCTGGGAATCGCTGGGCTACCCGGTGGCGCAATCCGGCGGCTGGGGCGAAACCGGCAAACCCGGCTCGGGCCGCTTCGCCTACATCGACACCGACCCCATCGGCGGCGCGCTCATCGAGTTGCTGTGGAACTACCGGCCGCCAGAGGGGAAGAAGTAGGGGTCTCGGCACGTAGCCGCAAACGTGTCGCGCGTCGGAGAATGCGGCCGACTTGGCTTTCACGCGATCACTTCGATCGGGATACCCTGGCTGAACATCTCGTTCTCATCCGTGTGCCATTCGCCTGAGAATTTCAAGTTGATGACCTTCCTCTGGGGCCTCATGTTGGTAGCGCCAACCACAACCGTTAATTGATAGCTGCCGGCTGCGATTCGGAATCCGCTGTGCTCAGGCTGGACCTCCAGATCGAGAGAGAGTCTTAAGGTGTGATCAAAATGGATGTCAATGGCGTCGGCCACCGTGTTGGGACCGACTATGAAACCGAGGTCGCAGTGCCTGCAGAGTCCTGGTGAGATCGACTGAGTCGATCGTCTGACATGCGCCCAGAGTAGATTCATCGGTGGGAAACGCTCGACGTCCTCTAAGCTGCCGTCATCGAGTTGATGCTGGAGCCGTTCGGCGTAAACTTCGACGGCTTCTGCTGTCGTTTCTCCGAAGTTCTGCACCCGTAAGCGAAAACGGTAACATTCGGAGTAGAACTCACTGGAGTTCTGTTTGGGCAAGGTGGTTTTCACACAGTCTGGGTGTTTCACCTGAATGGAAATCTTTATCTTCGGACGCCTCCACCATGTCCATAATTCCTCGTGGAAGATTGCATAGATTAAGGTGAGCAGCGTGCCGACGACAGCCCACCAGTCAGGTATTGCGTACCAGGGATTACCAGGCATTCATCATCCTCCTTCAAGTTTTGGTTCTACTGGTCAAAGCTTATCCCGTTCGTAGATGGAGAACTTCCCAATCCGACCCGGTCTCTTTGCACGGTTGGCCGGCGCTCGCGGCGGTTCTTGACACGATGCGCAAGCTGCCTCGGGTCGGGAGGCACTTCGCATTGAGGCCGGGATCCCTCACGAACTGAAACAAGGCAATCGGCGCGACTGTAACGTTACTCGGCATTGTATCAATCTTCGAGCCCTATAACGGACATCTCGGGAACGACTTAAACCGACTTAATGTTACGTGCCTTCGACGGGCACCTGTTCATGAAAGCTACGAGCAGCCGTCACGGCTGTTCGCGGCGATGGTGTCGAACGAGGTCGTCCACAACGGCAATGAGGGCGTTCATGCGTTCGTCCGAGCGGCGCTGCGCCTCGGCGAGATCTTGCACGGTATCGACCATGACCACCTGAGCGCTCAGAAGCCGCCGAAACTCGTCTTCGGGATCGGCCTGGCGCGTGGCAATCGCCTCGATGATCCCCTCAATGCGGTCCAGTCTCGACGGGCTGTCATTGCCGTTGTCTGGCATGACGGTCTGATACTATCACGAATACCGACCGTACGCGCCGGGCGGACTGTTGTGGAAGTAGCCCGCGCGAGCGTCCCACCAACTTACGCCGCGTCCTCGACCGTGAAGCTCAGCCGCTTGCCAAGCGCCGCGAAGGCCGCTTCCACCTGGTCCAGCCGCGAGCCGTGGCCGAGGTCCAGAAGCCGGTCGACCTGCTGGCGGTGCAGTTTCATCCGGCGCGCCAAGGCGGCCTTGGTTACGCCGCCTGCGCGCATGGACTCGTGAAGTTCGATCTTGGCCGACTCCAGAAGAGGGAGGGTGACATAGTGGACTCTTCTTCCCCTCCGCCGCCGGGGCACCGGGATGGGCTTGTTTCCGGCCATCAGATCTTCGAGCACAAGCAAGATGACTTCTTGCGCGCGCGTCAGACACTCCCCCACGGTGTCTCCCTGAGTCACTCCATAGGGCAGGTCCGGAAACAGGACGGTCCACCCGGACTTTTCGTCCGGTTCGAGGATGACTGGGAATTGCACCATCGCGCACCTCACTTCAAACCAAGCTGCTTCAAGATCGCGTAGAACGTGCGAGGCTTGATCTCTTCCTTCTGATGCCTCGGCAGGAACGAGACCCGGCCCTTCAGCATCACCTTGGTATGTTCGCGGCGCTCTTCGAAGGTCGCTCCCTGCCGGCTCAGCCAGCGCCGTAGTTCCCCGCAGGTCACGAGTCGATTGTGTCACACAAGTGTGACGGAGTCAAGGTCGGCGCCGGGCGCAGCGGTGCGCGCATAACCGTGGAAGGCGGTGAGAAGGTTTGTCTCGATGCTGTGAGCCAAGGCCGGACGCCGGAATTCCGCTGCAATTCTGAGACTCGCCCGTTCTGTGCTCCAATGGGAGACGCTATGCGAAAGGCGATTCTCCTGTTTGTGTGCTCGGCCGCGGCGGCCCTGGTGGCCTACGAGGCCGGCGTCTTCTCGATTCTGAAGAGCGATGCGCGCATCGGCCGCCAGGCGGACGGCGTGCACCTGGTGCCCACCAATCAATTGTTGCGGCCCTGGGGCGAGCAGACCCTGTTTCCGGGCCGGCCGGTGGACCTGGCCTTCGACTCGAACAAGCGCGTGCTGGCGATTCTGAACTGGCGCGGCGTCCTGTTCGCCGACGCCTCCAGCGGCGCGCGGCTGGCCGAGGTCAAGACGCTTGCGACCTCCTACACCGGCGTTGCTTTTCGCCCCGGCGACCGCGAGCTATGGGTGAGTGAAACCTCGCGCAACGGCCCGGATTCGATCGCCATTATCGAGATCGACGAGCTGGGGCGGGCGGGCAAAATCGACCGCATCAAGCTGGCCGAGAACCATCCCCTGCCGGCCGGCATCGCCTTCTCGGTTGACGGCGCGACGGCCTACGTGGCCTTTAGCCGCTCGAACACGCTGGCCGTGGTCGACGCCGCCGGCCGGCGCGTCGCGCGCGAGATCCCAGTGGGCATGGCGCCCTTCGGGGTGGCCGTGGCGGCCAAGGCCGACAAGATCTTCGTCACCAACCGCGGGGGCCGCGGGCCCGCTGCCGGCGACACCACCGCGCCCTCCAGCGGCACGGACGTGGTCACCGACGCCCGGACCGGATCCACCCCCACCGGGACGGTAACCGTGATCGACCTGGCGTCGCTCGCGCCGCGCGAGGTCGCGGTGGGGCTGGCGCCCTCGCACATGGCTCTGAGCCCGGATCAAAAGACGCTGGCCGTAGCCAACGGCCATTCCGACAGCGTCAGTCTGCTCGATACCGCCACCCTGCGGAAGACGGATGTCGCGATGCCTTCTTACCCGGAAGGCTCCGCGGGCAGCCTGCCTGTTTCGGCCGTGTTCGCCGCCGATGGCAAGATGGTCTACGTGGCCTGCGGAGGCATCAACGCTATCGCCGTCGTGACCGCTCGCGGCCAGGGATGGGCGCTGGCGGGCACACTCCCCACCGGCTATTTCCCCTCCGCGCTGGCCCTGGGACCCGAGGGCGCGCTGCGCGTGGTCAGCATCAAGGGCAACGCCAACACGGCCGACAGCAAGGGCACGTTCAATTCCCGGCAGTATGAG
>JACQZT010000294.1 GCA_016213755.1 Acidobacteriota bacterium
ATCTTGGAACGCTCAGCTTCCAGTTCCGGCAGAGAATTTGGCATAGGGGCGGCCTCCTGATACTGAGTGTATCAGCACACTCAGACCAATGCCACAAAAAAGGGACTCCGAGCGATCTGCCACTTCTATGTCGCGCACCCTGCGCGTGCTGGTGGCGGGCAACACGCTCTACTTCGGTTTCGAATGCACCGACCCCGAGCCGGCCCGCATCGCCATCCACACCATGCAGCGCGACGCGTCCCTTGAGGGCGACGACAATCTGAGCGTCGTGCTGGGCACCTCGGGAGACGGGCGCACGGGATTCTACTTTCAGATCAACGCCGCCGGAGCCCGCGCCGACGGCCTGATCTCCGACCCCGAGCATGTGTCGCTGGACTGGGACGGCATTTGGGACGCGCGCGTGCACCGCGGAGAGCGGTTCTGGTCGGCCGAAATCGAGATTCCCGCGCGGACGCTCAGCTTCAGGCCCGGTCTCGGCGCGTGGAGCCTGAATCTTCAGCGCTGGGTGGCGCGCGAGCGGATGGCGCTGCGCTGGAGTTCGCCCCGGCTGGATGCGTTTCTCTTCGACCTGAGCCGCGCCGGTTCGCTGACCGGGATCGGGAATCTGGATCAGGGCCGCGGGCTGGAACTGACGCCGTACGCCGCCGGGCGGACCCGGGAAATCTTCGGCGCCTCGCCCCGGTCCTGGCAGGGCGCCCTGGGCGCCGACGCCACCTGGCGCATCACGCCGCAGGTGGCCGCGGTATTCACCGCCAACACCGACTTCGCCGAAACCGAGGCCGACTCCCGGCAGATCAACATCACGCGCTTTCCGCTCTTCTTTCCGGAGAAACGGGCCTTTTTTATGGAAGGAGCGAACCAGTTCGATTTTGGCCTGAACCTGGGCCGCACCTTTAGCCCGTTCTTCACCCGGCGCATCGGGCTGCTGGAAGGGCGGCAAGTCCCCCTCGAGGGCGGAGTGAAACTGAGCGGGCGCGCGGGGCGCTGGAACCTGGCGCTGCTGGACGTCGAAACGCGCGCCACCAGCTTCGCCCCGCGCACCAACCTGTTTGCCGGGCGCGCCAGCTACGACGTGGACCAGCACCTGCGCGTGGGCGCCATCCTGACTCACGGCGACCCCACGGGCCGGACCCGCAACACCCTGGCCGGCTTCGACGCGGTGTGGCGCACGTCGGCCTTCCGCGGCAACAAGAATCTGCTGCTCTCGGGTTGGGGCGCCTTCGCCGCGGGCGAGGCGGGGCCGGGCCAGAGTCACGGCTGGGGCTACAAGGTGGATTATCCCAACGACCTGTGGGATTGCGCCAGCACGTTCAACGAATTCGGAGAGGCGCTGGACCCCAAACTCGGCTTTTTGCCCCGCCCGGGTGTGCGGCGCTACGGCGCCAAGTGCGACTTCACGCCGCGCCCGTCCCGCGACGGGCCGTGGAACTGGAGCCGGCAGTGGTTCTTCGAGGGCGACTACTCGCGGGTGGACAATCTGCGGGGCGGGAACGAGTCGTGGCAGTTCGCCCTGAAGCCCGCCGGCGTCGAGTTCCGGAGCGGAGACAAAATCGAATTCGAGTGGACGCCACAGTACGAGTTTCTGCCCGTGGCGTTCGAAATCACCGATGGCGTGCGCATCCGGCCGGGCGCCTACCGCTTCAACCGCTACGCGCTGGGCGGCGAAACCAGCCGGCACCGGAGCATTCGCACGGCATCCTCCACCACCTTCGGGACGTTCTACAGCGGCCGCCTGGTGCAGTGGCAGAACGCCGTCTCCTGGACCGCGCCTCGCGGCCGGTTCCAGACCGGACTTTCCGTCGAACAGAACTTCGGCCGCCTGCGCGAGGCTAGCTTCGTTCAGCGCCTGTGGCAACTGCAAGCCGCCTATGCCTGGAACCCCAACTTGACCCTGGCGAGTTTCCTGCAATACGACAGCGAGTCGGGGAACCTGGGCGCCAATACCCGCCTGCGCTGGACTATTAAGCCCGGCCGCGAGTTCTTCGTGGTGTGGAACCGCGGCTGGCAGCGCCTGCTTACCTCGCGCGACGACTTGCTCCTGAAACCGGACTCGGAGATGTTCGCGGTGAAGCTTCGCTGGACCTTCCGGCCGTGAGAGCGCGCCGCCCTATCGTTTTGCCGAAAGCGTGAAACTCCGCCGCATCGACGCTCTCCGGCTTACTTCCGTCTCGGTGCGCGATTTCGGCAGTTGGAATCCGTCGGTCTGGCCGGCAGCCCGGATTTCAGACAGGAAGGCGTGATTTGGTCAGCAGCGGAACCTGAAAAACCGATACGCTAGTTGACCTATGCCGTTGCTGGAGAGCATCGGGCTCGCCACACTCGCGGTGCGGGCCGTGCGGGAAGTGTGCGAAAGGGACCCTATCGCCGCGGAGGTGGTGGGAAGCCGGGCCGACGCCGGTTTTGTCAAGGGCTGGACGCTGGGCTGGCAGGCATTCAAGAAGATCCGCGCCTGCTGGCACAAGCTGGATCTGCCGGAAAACCAGGTACTCCAGCGGGCGGTAGCGTTGGCGCACTGGAAGTCCGCTTGCCACGCGACGGTCTTCTACGCGCGAACCCAAGGGATGGATGTCGAGGTTGGACTGGACGCGCTCGGGGCCCCGGATTGGCTGGCGCGGCGGTTCGTGAAAACCGCGCCGGGAGTGCTGGCGGCGGCGGACCAGGAGTCGTTGCGCGCCATCTACCTCGCGGCGCGCAGTCAGGTCAAGGACCTCCTGGCAGGTACGCCACTGCCCGCGCCCGCCGCCGTGGACGCCGCGATTCTGGACCGGCTGGAAGATCTCTTCGCGCGGGACCCGGACGGCCCGCATCCGGCGGTTGAGGCGGCTTACAGCACGCTGGACCCGGATGGCCAAGGGCTCACAGAGGAATTCCGCGATTTCTTCGAGACGCACTGGTTCGACCTGCTCGCGGCGAACTTTCAGGAACTCGTGCAGACACAGCCGGGCCTGGCGGCGGAGTTGCACAGCCGGTGGCTGGCCGAGATCCGGATTGAGTTGGGTAACGGCAGGTTGCTCGACCGCGAGGAATGGAACCGGGCGTTCAGCGGGGTGCTGGTGGCAGTCCGCGAGTCCGAAGACAGGATCACTGTCGCGGTCCAGGCCGGAACTCAAGCTGTCCTCCGAGCGATAGAGGAAAAGGTCACCCCAACACCGCCTGTTGCCGGCAAACCGGACACAACGCCCTGGCCCGCGACCGATTATTTCTGCGGCCGGGAGGAGTTGCTGGAAGACCTGAAGCGGGCGCTGCAGGAAGAGGGCAAAGCCTCGCTCTGGGCCGAGGGTGGCTTCGGCAAGACCCAGACGGTTCTCCGCTATGTGGATCTGAACCGGGCCTCGTATTCGGCTATTCTGTGGGCCGACGCGAGCACGGTGGCCGGGTTTCAGGCCGGCTATGCCCTCTTTGCCGAGGCGGCGGGAATCGCGGTGAGAGGCGACCAGGAGGCGTCGCTGGGCAACGTGCAGCGCTGGCTGGAGAACAACGACGGCTGGCTGATCGTCCTCGATAACGTGGACCTGGGCGATGGAGACCTGGTGCTGCGCGAACTGCGCTCCCGGCTGCCCAGGGAGATGCGCGGCCACCTGCTGGCCACCACCCGTCATCCGAGCCTTGCCGACCTGCGGCGATTTCGAG
>JACQZT010000288.1 GCA_016213755.1 Acidobacteriota bacterium
GTCCAGGCGTCGGAATTGGGGATTGAGTAGCCTGTCACCGAATTAGACTTCGAGTTTCCAGGGGCTGCGGTAGCGGGCCTTCAAGAAGGGCTTGATGTCGTTTTGCTGGACGGTCCAGTTCTTCTCGTCCCAGTCCAGCCACTTCTTGTGGCGCATCGAAAGATTGGCCAGGATGCAGACGCTCGACGATCGCGCGCAGGTCTCGATGTCGCTGATGGGCTTGGCGCGGGTCTTGATGCACTCGATGAAGTTCATCCAGTGCGGCACGTTCATCTGGCTCATCTCCTTGTCCTTCTCGAAAGCCGCCGGGGCCAGCGAGGACTTCGGATTGGGGTACACCCAGCAGCCGCTTCGGCTGAGAAAGATGGTGCCTTCGGTGCCGTGAATCGTGGTGCCCGACCCGTGCCCCGCGAACATCGGCATGGGATTGCAGGTGCGGCTCTCGTAGCTGGCAATGAACTTCGGGTAATGGAAGGTGGCCAGCAGAGTGTCGGGCGTGTCGCGGTTGTCCTGGACGTAGAACTTCTGGCCCATGGCGCTGATGGAATGCGGCATGACGTCGTCGAAGCATTGGTGCAGCGGGTCGATCAGGTGCACGCCCCAGTCGGTCATCGCGCCGCCGGCGTAATCCCAGAAATAGCGGAAGGTGGGGAAGGTGGTCACGCCCACGCCCCAGCGGTTGAGGTTGAATGGCACCTTCGGCGCCGGCCCCAGCCACATCTCCCAGTCCAAGCCCAGGGGCGGTTCGGCGTTGGGCGGATTCCCGTAGCCTTTCTTGGAGGTCAGGCCGCTCTGGAAGGCGTGGCAAAAGGTGATCTCGCCCAGGTCGCCGCGCTTGACGATCTCGGCCGCCTTTTTGAAGTAGCCGCCCGAGCGCTGCATGGTGCCGGCCTGCACCACGCGCTTGTACTTGCGCGCGGCCTGCACCATCTTCTGTCCCTCCTCCACGTAGGTGCAGACGGGTTTCTCGACGTACACGTCCTTGCCCGCCTTGCAGGCCTCCACGGTCATGTAAGCGTGCCAATGGTCGGGAGTCGAAATGCACACCGCGTCGATCGACTTGTTGGCGATGATCTCGCGGAAGTCCTTCACCCCCTTGATCTCGAAACCGCCTTTGCGGGCCGCCGCTTCGGCCCGTTCCAGGTGCGGCTGGTACACGTCGCACAGGGCCACCGGCTGCACGCCGGGAGTCTTCATGGCGTAGCCCAGGTTGCCCGAGCCCATGGCGCCCAGGCCGATCAGGCCCACCGCGACGCGGTCGTTGGCCCCTTTGACCCGGCCGGTGAAAAGCGAAGTGGTGAAGGCGGCGCCCGCGCCGCTCACAAAATGTCTGCGTGCCAGATTATGATCCGAATCCATACGAGTCATCATAGCGTCACTTCATCGGCAGGCGCTTGTCGGCGCCCGCGGCTAATACCTTGGGGGGAGTGAAGGCCGGCTTCACGTGGGTGATCTTCAGCACGATCGGGTTGGGCCAGCGGCTGTTGTCCTGCAACCGGTGCGTAAACATGGCCCGCAGGTGCAGGCCGTCGTAGCCCTGTTTCAGCGTGGGCTGAGGTTTCACTTCAGGCCGGTATTCCAGAACCCGGCCGTTCTGCCCAAGGACGCTGACTTCGCTCTGGTCGGTCGCCTGCACGCTCTTGAGCACAAAGTCCCGCCATTGGCCGCGCACCCAGCGCGGCTCGTGCTTGACGATGGCATACACCGTGTCCTCGTCCTTCTTCTTCGTAAACCACACGTTTTGCTCGTTGGTGATGACCCACGGGCGCACGTTGTAAATGCACTCCTGGTTGACCTGCATCCACAAAGCGACTTCCCGCAGACGCTCTTCCTGCTCGTTGGGCAGTTCGCCGTCCGGCTTGGGACCAACGTTCATGAGCAGGTTGCCGCCCTTGGCGCGGGTCTCGATGAGCAAGCCGATGACCTGTCCGCCGGTCTTGTAGTTTTCGTTTTGCGGCTGGTATTGCCAGGCCGTGCCCATGGTGATGCAGGCTTCCCAAACGCCCTCCAGCGGCACGCCCGGCACATATTGCTCGGGGGTCTGGATGGCGCCGCGCGTGACGATGGTGTTGGGCTGGAGCTTCCAGGCCAGCTCGCGCAGGCCGTGCGGCTCGCCGTCGAAGAAGACCACGTCGATGGGGCCGTAGCCGGTCATCAGCTCGCGCACCTGGTCCAGGTCGAGTTTCATCAGGCCCGGGTTGTTGCGCGGCTGCACGCCGGGAATCTGGCGCTGGATGTCGATCCTGTTCTTATACAGCCACCAGAAGTCGTCGGGCGAGAAATACAGGCCGGGCGCGATGCCCTGGGCTCGAAACGCCTCCAGGACTTCGCGCGTGATGTCGCGCCGGAACGGCGTCCGCAGGATGTTGAAGTCGTTGGTGCGGGTGTTCCACATGCAAAAGCCCGAGTGGTGCTTGGCGGTGAAAACCACGTACTTGATGCCCGCCAGCCGCGCCAGCGCCGCCCAGTCCTGGGGATAGAACTTGCGCGGGTTAAAGGTCTTGGGCAGTTCCTCGATAAAACGGCGGTTGTAGTCGTCCGAGGCGCCGGCCATGGAATGGGAGATGACCGTGCCGGTCTGCGAGTCCACGGACCAGTGGATGAACAGCCCGAACCCCTGGTCGCGAAACCATTCCAGACGTTCGGGTTTGTTCAGCGAACCGGGCGGGAGTTCCCGCTGGGCGCAGAGCGCGGGAACCAGGGTCACAAGAGCGAAGGCAAGGGGTCGCATAAGCAAGTCCATTATAGTTTAGGTCCCGTGACGAAGCAGCCGGGCCCTCGCCGAGGGCAAAAGACACTTACTCCCTGCTTTCTTTTGGGGTATCGGTCGATTAAGTGGGAGAGTATTTTCTGTTGCCGTACACAATCTGTTGTACGGTTCGTGCAGTCTGAGCCGTCGGCAGAAAACTGCATGTGGGAATCCGCCGTGGGACTCACAGGGCCGTAGGTTTGTCAAACCGTCTATCGCGGGAACCCCGTTCCAGTCCGGTTCCCCAACAAACTCGCATGTCGGTTCTAAAGACCCGCAATCGGCTGGTAAACTTCCGCCTCACGCAGGACGAACTCGAAAGCCTGAGAATGGCGTGTCTGGTCAAAGGCTCGCGCAACGTCTCCGACTTTGCCCGAGGGGCGGTGCTGGAAGCCATCGAATCGCAAACCGGACCCGGATTGCTGATTCAGAGTCGACTCGCCGCACTGGACTCCAAGATCTCCGACCTGGGCGTGACTCTGCAGTGCCTGACGGATCTGCTGAGAGGGACGCTCAAAGGAATGGTGCAAACTCCGCCGCGAGATAGCGTCGCCGCATTGAGGCGGACTTACTCCGTCGAGTGCGAGGATGCCTCGCCGCGGGCGGCTTTCGAGCGGTAACACGGAATTCCTGGGCAGAGGGGCGGTGTTCGCCGCCCTGCATCCGGCATCCAGACCAGGTCCGGTTGGGTGTCCTCACGATAACAAGTCCATACAGGGAGATGAAGCAGTGAAGAGCCTTACAATTCAAGCGGTGGTTTCTCTCGTTCTGGCGGGGTGCCTGGCCGTGGGGCAGGCGGCGCCGCCCGCAATCGGGACGGTGGTGGCGAGCGGAGGGTTCCAGCTCGACGACGCCCGCGTCAGCGGGAACGCAACGGTCTTCGACGGAACCACGATCCAGGCGGGCTCCGCCGGCTCGCAGGTGCGTCTCAACAGCGGCGCCCGTCTGTCGCTGGGGGCCGGAACCCGCGGCCGCGTCTACCAGGATCATCTTTCGCTCGAACGGGGCGAGGGCCGGCTCGACGCCGCCGCCGGCTACGCGGTGCGCGCGCGCAGCCTGCGCATCACATCCGACGGCGCCAGCGCCAGCGGCCGGGTGGCCCTGGCGGGGGCCGGCAAGGTTCAGGTCGCGGCGCTCAATGGCGCACTGCGGGTGATGAACTCCCAGGGCCTTCTGGTGGCGCGCCTGGCGTCCGGCACGGCCATGGAGTTCGAGCCGCAAGCGGCCGGCGCGGCCGCTCCGTCGCGGCTGACCGGGTGCTTGCAGAAGAAGGGTGCGCGGTTCCTGCTGACCGACGAGACCACCAATGTAACGGTGGAGTTGCAGGGCGGCCAGTTGCAGGCCGAGGCCGGCAACCGGGTGGAGATCGTGGGCGCCATGGACCCCTCGGCCAAACCGGCCGCCGACGTCTCTCAACTGATCAAGGTGAGCGAGGTCAAGCGCCTGGCCAAGGGCTGTGGCGGAAAGGGCGCGGCGGCGGGCGCAGCCGGGGCGGCGGGTTGGGCCGGCCTGGCGGTGGGCGCCAAGGCCGCCATCATCGGCGGCGTGGCGGCGGCCGGCCTGGTGGGCGGTCTGGCCGCAGCCGAGAAACTGCCCGGCCAGGGCGACGACAAACCCTCGGCCAGCCGCTAAGAGTTTCGGGGACAGGCTGCCGGCCCGTCCCCGAAAACCCGGAAGAGAGCGACAGCCATATGAAGAAGCTTGCCTGTCTGTTGATAACCGCCGGCCTGCTGGCGGGCCAGCTCCGCCAGCCTCCGCCGGCGGCGGGGAACTCGGATATCGGGGGCGCCAACCTCCCGGCTCAGAAAATCGGGGCCAACGACCTGATCGCGGTTTCGGTCTATGGCGCGCCGGAGCTGACACGCACCGTGCGCGTGGGCGCCGACGGTTCCATCCGCCTCCCCATGCTGCGCCAGCGCCTGCGCGCGGAGGGACTGCTGCCCGCGGCCCTCGAGACCGCGCTGATCGAGGCCCTCACAAGCGAGCGGATTCTGGTGGACCCGGTGGTCACGGTCACCGTGGTCGAGTACTCCAGCCGTCCCATTACGGTGGGCGGCGCGGTGCGCAAGCCGGTGACCTTTCAGGCCTTCGGCACGGTTACCCTGATGAACGCGCTGGCCCGCGCCGAAGGGTTCGGCCCGGACGCCGGCCCGGAAATCCTGGTCAGCCGCAGACAGGCCGGCGACAACGGGCAAAGCCACACCTTGGTTCAGCGCATTCCGGTAAAAGCGCTGATCGATGCCGCGGACCCGGATCTCAACTTGCCCTTGCTGGGCGGGGAGGAGATTCGCGTTCCCGAGGCCGGCAAGGTCTTCGTGGTCGGCAATGTCAAGAAACCCGGCGCTTATCCGGTTCAGGACGTCTCCGACACCACGGTCCTGAAGATGCTGGCGCTGGCCGAGGGCCTGATGCCCTACGCCGGCAAACAGGCCTTCATCTACCGGCGCGAGGCGGGCAGCAGCTCGAAGAACGAAATCCCCATCGAATTGCAGCGGATTATCGCGCGGCGCGCGCAGGACGTGCCCCTGCAAGCCAACGACATCCTGTACATCCCCGACAACAAAGGCCGCCGCATGACCCTGGGGGCGCTGGAACGGATGGCGGGATTCGGCATCGCCACCGCCTCCGGCGTGCTGATCTGGCGGCGGTAGGCGTCCCCGGCGAAACAAAGAGAACATTCATGGCCAACGATTCCAGAGAACTCATGGAAGTGCCGCCCGGCGTGCGGCTGCCGGACAACCTGCGCGCGGCCTTTTGGGGGCCGCCGCCCGTCGAGACCGAGGCCGAGGCCGCGTCGGTTCCGCTGACCCACTACCTGTGGGTGCTCAAGCGTCACCGCTGGAAGATCCTGGGATTCGTCGCGGCCGCGCTGGCCGCCACGCTGGTGGTCTCCTCCCGCATTATGCCGGTGTTCGAGGCCACGGCCACTGTGGACATCGACCGGCAGATGCCGCCCGGCATCGTGGGTCAGGAAGCCTCTCGCACGGTGATGAACGACTCGGACCAGTTCATCGCCACCCAGGTCCGGCTGGTTCAGTCCGACTCCGTGCTGCGGCCGGTGGCCCAGCGCTATCGCCTCCTGGAGCGGGAGCGGCAGGTGCAGGACCTGCCGCCCGCCGCGCGCACCAGCGCCGAGGACGCTCCGGTTCTGCTCAAGAAACTCAAGGTGACCCGGCCGCCGAACACCTACCTGCTGCTCATCAGCTACCGCTCGCCCGAGGCGCAGTTGGCCGCCGACGTCTCCAACGCGATCGCGCAATCTTACCTGGAACACACTTACAACATCCGCATCCGGTCCTCGGCCAGCCTGTCCTCTTTCATGGAGAAACAGATCGAGGAGCTGCGCGCCAAGATGGAGCGCTCCAGCCAGGCGCTGGTCCAGTTCGAGCGCGAGCTGAACGTCATCAGCCCGGAAGAGAAGACCAGCATCCTCTCGGCGCGGCTGTTGCAGTTGAACACCGAGTTCACCCGCGCCCAGGCCGACCGGGTGGGCAAGGAGGCGGCGTTTCACTCGGCGCGCGGCGGCACGCCCGAGGCGGCCCTGGTCTCCGGCCAGGGCGAGTCGCTGCGTAAACTGAGCGAACGGGTGAACGAGACCGAGGAGAAGTTCGCCGAGGCGAAGGCGCACTATGGCGCCAACCATCCCGAGTACCGGCGGCTGGCGGCGCAGCGCGCCGAGTTGCAGCGCCAGTTCGACAGCACGCGGTCGGAGATCTCGCGCCGCATCGAAATCGAGTTCCGCGAGGCGCTGAACCGCGAATCCATGTTCGGCACGGCGGTGAAGGAAACCAAGGCCGAGTTCGACCGCCTGAACGCGCGTTCTTTCGAATACCAGTCTCTCAAGCGGGAGGCCGAGGCGGACAAGAAGCTGTACGAGGAACTGGTGCGCAAGATCAAGGAAGCGGGCATCAACGCGGGCTTCCAGAACTCCTCGATTCGCATCGCGGACCCGGCCCGGCCCCCGGTCAAGCCGGTGTTTCCCAACGTTCGTCTCAACCTGCTGCTGGCGTTCCTGTTCTCGACCCTGCTGGCCGTGGGCGTGGCGCTGGTGAGCGACGTGCTCGACAACACGGTGCGCGATCCGGAGCAGGTGGCCCGCACGCTGAACACGGAAGTGATCGGCTCGCTGCCGGTGGTCAAAGCCTGGCGCGGCCGGATCGGTCCCGCGGTGGCCAATGGCGCCTCAACCGCTTTGGTGAAGGCCCCCGATCTCGACCTGGCCGCCACCGGCTTCGAGGAAGCCATCCGCACGCTGCGCAACTCGATTCTGCTGGCCGACTTCGACCGGCGCATGAAGTCCCTGCTGGTGACCAGCGCCGCGCCCGGCGAGGGGAAATCGACCACCGCCGCGCACCTGGCCACGGCCCACGCCGAGCAGGGCTACCGCACCCTGCTGATCGACGGCGACCTGCGCCGCCCCAGCGTGCACCGCCGCTTCAACGTCCCCGGAGCGCTGGGCTTGAGCAACGTCCTGGTGGCCGAAACGCCGTGGCGCGACGCGCTGGTCCGCATGGAGCACCCGGCCGGCCTGCACATTCTCCCCGCCGGTCCGCCCTCGCGCCGCGCCTCGGACCTGATCGGCCGCGGCCTGGTGGAACTGCTCGAGGAAGCCAGCCTGGACTACGACCTGGTGATCCTCGACGCCCCGCCCATGCTGGGCTTCGCCGAGCCCCTGCAAATGGCCACCGCCGTGGACGGCGTGGTGGTGGTGGCGCGCGCCGGCGAGACCCCCCGCAACGCGGTCTCCACCGTACTGGCGACGCTCACCCGCCTGCGCGCCAAGGTGCTGGGCGTGGTGCTGAACGAGGTCCACAAGGAAACCAGCCGGGGTTACTACTACTACACGAGTTACCGCAAGTACTACGGCGAAAAGAACGGCAAAGTCCGCGTCTGAGGAGGATTTGAATTGAGAACCAGAATCGCTCGGCGAGTCGCCGCCATCATTCTCTTCGGGGCCGCTATCGAGGTCCCTTTGGCCGCCTACGCCGATCCCGGCGCCGGCGCCATGCTCTGGCAGATGCTGGCCGCGGGATTCGTGGGCAGTCTCTTCTACTTGCGCAGGCTGACCGATTGGTTCGAGCGGCGCCGGCGCGGGCCGAAGGGCTGACCGTGGCCGAAGTCATGGAATCGGGCGCCGCCGTCGCGCAAGCGAGGTCCTCGTTCCGGGATCCGGCGGGCCGGACCCTCCGCGTCGCCGGACGCGTCTTTCGCGCCGTCACGCCGGAAGGCTGGGAAACCCTGTCCGCGTTTCTCAACACCCGGTTTGCCCGCGAGTGCATCGCGCGCAAAGACCTGGTCGAAAGTTGGACCACCGGCGAGGATGAGCTGGCCCGGCTGGTCCGCGCCGAGTGCCCCCAATCGGTGGTGCTGGAGCATCAGCCGGTCTTCTTCCCGTCCTTCCCCAACGAATGGCCGGCGGAAATGCTGCGGGCGGCCGCCTTTCTGACCCTGGATCTGGCCGAAGGCGCCGCACCGGAAGGTTTCGGCCTCAAGGACGCGACCCCTCACAATATCCTGTTCGACGGAGCCCAGCCGGTGTTCGTCGACCTACTGTCGTTCCAGCGGCGCTCTCCCTCGGTCGCGACGTGGCGGGCTTACTCGCAATTCGTCCGGACTTTCCTTTTGCCGCTGGCCGTCGACTGCCGGCTCGGGCTTCCGTTTGGCCCGCTGCTGCTGGCCCACCGGGATGGTCTGAAACCCGAGCAGGTGTACGAATGGGCCAGCCCCTGGCAGCGCGCGACACCGCCGCTGCTGACGCTGGCGACGATTCCGGTCTGGCTGGGACGCCGCCTGAACCCGGACGACCAGGAGCTGTACCGGGAGAAGGAACTGGCCAATCCCGAGCGGGCCCGTTTCATCTACCTGCACCTGCTGCGGCGCGCGCGCCGGGCGCTGGCGCGCCTGGTCCCGAGGAAAAACGCGGCTTCGCCGTGGCTGGATTACTCCGCCCGGGCGGACCACTACACTCAGGACGACCTGCGCGCCAAGGAGAGTTTCGTGCGGGAGGCGATCGGGGACTTCCGGGTTTCCAGCGTCCTCGACGTGGGCTGCAACACGGGGCGCTTCAGCGCCGTGGCCGCCCGCTGCGGGGCTTCCGTGGTGGCGATCGACGCCGACGCGGCGGTGACCGGCCGGACCTGGGAACTGGCCCGGGCCGCGCATCTCGGCATTCTGCCGCTGGTGGTCGACATCGCGCGCCCCACGCCGGCCGCCGGCTGGCGCAACCGCGAATGCGACTCGTTTCTCGACCGGGCGCGCGGACGCTTCGACCTGGTCCTCATGCTCGCCCTGGTGCACCATCTGCTGGTCAACGAGCGCGTGCCGCTGCCGGAACTGGTCGCCCTGGCCGCCGACCTTACCACGGACCTGTTCCTGGTCGAATACGTCGACCCCTCCGATCCCATGTTCCGCCGCCTGGCCCGCGGCCGCCTCTACCTGCACGAAAACCTCAGCGAATCGGTCTTCGAACAAGCCCTCGGGCAGCGCTTCGAATTCGTGCGCCGGCGGCGGCTGGCCGGAGGGCGCCGCAGCTTGTCTCTATGGCGAAAACGAACCTGAAGGCCGTGGGGCGGGACATCGCGCTGGGGCTGTCGCTGGCGAATCTGTGCTTCCTGCGCAGTTGGTCGGCACTGGTCTTCTGTGGCACCAAGCAGAGGTTTCTAATGCAGGATCGGCCGTCTGTTGCCCAGATCGCGGCTCTGTGCGCGGCGGCTGGTGTTGTCAGTGTCGCAGCGGCCGTTGCATTCGGTGCGATCCGGTGCGCCAGCAACCGATTGGCGAGAGCCGCCGGCGGAGCGGCGGTTTTTTCAATGATGCTAATCGCGGCCAACGCGGTACGCAGTCTGACGCTCCACGCGGTCCCAGGCATGAAGCAGTCTCTGATCTCAATTGCCGGTGAGTTCCAGTGGCTCATCGTTCACTTCTGTCTGGCCGCGGCCTTCTTGATCGGCTCACTCCTCTACCCTGGACGTGTCGTACGGATAGCTCGGCTGGTTCTGGCGCTGCTGCTTCCCCTGGTGCCTCTGACGATTGGCAGGGCGGTTTGGGCGATGGCGGGCACTGGGCGAACATCGCGTCCAACGGCTGTTCAGGCGGCCGAGGCAGCGCCGCGAAGCAGTCCCCCGCGCGCGATCTGGATTCTATTCGACGAGTGGGACTATCGGCTGACATTCGAAAAGCGATCCGCGGGTCTTCAACTCCCCGAACTCGACCGTTTTCGTTCGGAGGCGCTAGAAGTGGTTGGCGCAGTATCTCCGGCGATGTCGACAATCGTGTCGGTTCCGGCTCTGCTGGTCGGACGAACCATCAGCAACGCCCGACCCACTGCTCCTGACGAGATGTTGTTGGAGGTCGATCCCGGCCACAGCACATTGTTGAGCCGAACCAAGACGGTTTTTCGAGCAGCCCGGATGTTGGGCGCGCGGACTGCGGCCGCCGGCTGGTATTTGCCCTACTGCCGCCTCTTTGCCGGAGATCTGGACGCCTGTGAATGGTGCGAGATCAGCACCGAACACAACAGCATAGGAACTCGGTTTGAAGACCTGTTTCGGAACCAGTTGCTCATCCCTCTCGAGACGGGAGGGATGTCTCCGGTTGCGGAACGGGCGACTGCGCTCCATCATCGCCGGCAGTATTCGACTGTTCTCACCGCCGGAAGGCGATTCGTTGCAGACAGGAGTCTGGACTTGGTGTACCTGCACTTCCCCGTTCCACATGCCCCGTTTATCTGGGATCGCCAGAACGGTCGTTTCCGAACCAAGGGCAAAGAGGCGGCTCTGTATGTGGACAATCTTGTTCTAGTCGATCGCGCGCTTGGCGAGTTACGGAGGTCGATGGAGCAGAACGGTGTGTGGGAGGAAACGACCGTGCTTCTTAGTTCGGACCACGCATATCGCAGATCTCCCGAACTGGATGGAGTCGCTGAGCGCCGCGTGCCCTTCCTGCTCAAACTCGCGGGACGGTCCTCTCGGATGCTGCTTCGGTCGGAGTTCAACACATCCAGGAGCGCTGGTTTGCTGCTAGCGATACTCCGGGGTGAACTGGTCTCAGCCGAAGACTTTGCCAACTGGCTGAGCAGTGGCAAGGGCGAATGAGCGAGCACAGCGGGGTTCTCCCGGCAAGATTGGATCCGCGGGCTGAGGGAGTCGAAAATCGCCGGGTTGGAGCGGCACGAGTTCAGGCGCGACTGCGGCGTCTTCGGCTTTCCACGGTAGGCCTGGCGGCGAGTCGCACGATCTCGAGCTTGAGTTCGTTTGTCGCCGTGCCGTTGGCCCTTCACCATCTGGGCGAGGAACGTTACGGGCTATGGGTAACTGCGGCATCGACACTGACCATGTTTCGTTTCGCGGACCTGGGTTTGAGCGAAGGACTCATTACGAAACTCGCCGACTGCTACGGGAACGACGACGAAGAAGGGGCGCGGGAATACGTTTCCAGCGCATTCCTCACGCTAACTCTATTGGCGATAGTGCTGGCTCTGGCGTTTCTGGTTGTTCATCCTCACGTAGACTGGGGGGCGTTGTTCAACGTTCGATCGGAATTGGCACGACAGGAAGCCTGTTCCACAGTCCTGGTGCTTGTAGCCTGTTTTCTCTTGACTCTTCCGCTTGGCCTGGTTGCGCGCATCCAAATGGCGCACCAGGAAACCCATCTCGCCGCGCTCTGGGAAGCGCTGGGCAGCCTCGCCGGGTTGGCCGGAATCCTGCTGGCGATTCGGGCGAAGGCCGGGCTTCCCGCTCTGGTGGCGTGCGCTGCGGGCGGAGTTCCACTGGCGATGTTTTTCAACGGAGTCTGGAGCTTTGGGATCCGCCGGCCGGAACTCGCGCCGAGGCTGAGATGGGTCAAAGCCGGGCGAGTGAAACAGAGTGCGGCGCTCGGTGCTCTTTTTAGCGTGATTCAGTTGTCGGCCGCGGTGTCTTTTCAAGCGGACAATCTGGTGATTGCCTGGCTGATAGGCGCGGATCGAGTGCCGCATTACGCGGTTCCCATGAAGCTGTTTCTGCTGATCCCCGCCTTTCTCGGCACTGCGATCATGCCCTTGTGGCCGGCATTTGGAGAGGCCATCGCCCGTTCCGAGTGGAACTGGGTGCGGTCCGCGCTACTGCGGTATCTGTCCTGGGCGTGGACGCTGTCGGCCGGTTGCTCCTTCGCGCTGCTGTTAGTCGGGGCACCTCTCACCGCATGGTGGACCGGCGGCGCGATCCGGCCGTCGGCGCTGCTACTTCTGGGGCTGGGACTGTGGACGATGCTGTGCAGCGTGAACGGCCCACTGGCCATGCTTCTCAACGCCGCCGGTGTAGTTGGCTTTCAAGTGCGCTGCGCTCTCCTGATGGCCCTCGCCAACGTAGCGGTGTCGATCGGATTGACTATGAAGATCGGTCTGCCAGGTCCGGTGTTCGGTTCGGCGATCGCACAAGCTGCGTTCACCGTCATTCCCTCGTCTTATTACGTATGGCGCCTGCTTCGATCGAGAGCATGATCGAGACCTGCAACGGTGAGTACATGACTTTCGCGGATGGCAAGCGGGCTCCGCGACTGCGCGTCGTGGTGTTAACAGCCGAACACATCTTTCGGCTCGGCGCGGGAGACTGGGTACAAGCCCGGAAGACGGCGGAGGCGCTCCGAAGCCTGGGAGCGGAGGTCGTCCACTCCGTATACTCGGCAACGTCGGTTCTCACCGGCGGAAAGGGCGGGGCAACACCTGCTCTCGATGCGTTGCCCGAGGCCGATGTATATCACTTCCTCCCTGGCATGCCCGTTCCAGAGCGATCTCTCGACGCTCTCCGGCGAAGGTGGCCAGGTTCTCTTCTGGTGTGCTCGCCGGTTTACTGGGATTCTCTGACTCATCGCCGGGTGTTTGACCGCAACCGCCGCCGGGCTGTGCCCTCTCTGATGCTTCAGTATCTCGCCAAGCGTTTTGTGAACGGCGCTCTGCCGCGCCCCTTTAAGAAGTTGCCCTACGATTTGGTGCTAGCCAATTCACAGGCCGAGATCAAGGTCCTAACGAGGGACTATCGTATCTTGGACCACGCCGTGGTCGCGAGCGTCCCCAATGCGGTGGATCCAGTGCCGCGGTGGGCCCAACAGACTGAGTCCCGCAATGACGAGTACCTGCTGTATCCAGCGATGTTCGCGCCGCGCAAAAACCAGATCGGATTCATCAAGGCGATGCGGAACTTCCCGCACAAGGTGGTGTTCATGGGCGGCCCGCTGCCGAGCAGGGAATGCGAGGAGTACCACTTGGCCTGCCGGCGCCTGGCACCCCGGCATTGGGAGTTTCTCGGCACAGTCCAGCACGGTTCCGCGGATTTCTACCAGGTACTGGCACGGGCCCGTGTGGCATGTCTGGCATCCAGTTGTGAGACGCCCGGTATCGCGCTTCTGGAGGCTGCCTGCCTGGGCGCGCGGCCGGCAGCCACGGTCGAAGGTTGTGCGGCCGAATACTTCGGCTTCGAGGGAGAGTACTTCAACCCGTTGGCGGAGAACCAGTTGGAGGCCGCCGTCCAGCGGGCGTGGGCGCGCGGCAGGCTGGAGCCGGCCTTTTCGGCGTCGCTGGCCCGGCTGACGTGGACGCAAACGGCTGCGGCGACCTACGGATACTACCTGGAGGCTCTCGCTGGACTTCGGGAGGCAAAAAATGTTCAACCTGTCCGGGACCGTTAGCCGGTTCTCGGGAAGACGATTCTGTCAGAATGTCGCGCGAGGCCGACATGAGCGCACCTGTCTGCTCATCTACACGACGGAGCCTTTTTGGAACCCGGGAAACCACAACGTTCATCAGAATCGATGGCAGTCCCGGGAAATGGCTCGAGTGATCGACTCCTTGGGCTACAACGTTGACGTCATTGACTTTCATGATCGAGAATTCACACCCCGAAGACACTACGAGTTGATCGTGGACCTTCATCCGGGGGCGCATCCAGCGGCAGAGGAATGTGCGCGTCCGCGGTGTGTCCGCGTAGCGTATATGACCGGCGGTAACCCGGAGTTTTCCAACGCAGCCGAGGATGGTCGGTTGAGAAACCTGATGCAACGGCGGGGCGTCATGCTGAAGCCGAGGCGACGGGCACCGCTCTTATCCCGCGCTTTGATGGAATCCTACGATGGCGTTTTGCTCTTCGGGAACGCGCCTAA
>JACQZT010000285.1 GCA_016213755.1 Acidobacteriota bacterium
CTCGCAAAAGCTCTCCGACCTGCTGACCGCGCGCGGCATCCGACACACGGTCCGCGCCACCGCGGGCGCGCACACTTACACCGTCTGGCGTCAATACCTGGGCGAGTTTGTGCCCCTGCTGTTCCGCTAAATTGGAGCCCTTGACCGCTTCCTGACGGTCACGGTTCGGTGTCCGATTCCGAGCCACGACCTTCAGGGAGTGGTCAACATTGCGACTATTTCGGGGGCACCGGCCCCATGGGCGCTCCGGCTTCCCGCTCGCGGGCGGGGTCGTAGTTGGAGTTTTGCACGGGCAGCAGCGCGCCGGTCTCCTTCAGCCAGGCGGTGAGCTGCGCGCTCAGCCGCTGGCGGACATCGCTTTGCTGCCGGGCCAGGTCGCGGGTTTCTCCCAGATCGTCGCGCAGATTGAACAGTTCCTCGCGCCCGTCCTCGAAAAAGCGGATCAGCTTCCAGTCGCGCTCGCGCACGGCGGCGCTGGGCAATCCCAATTGCGGGCTGTAGTGCGGGAAATGCCAGTACAGCCGGTCGCGCTCGAGCCGGGGCTTGCCTTCGAGCAAGGGACGCAGGTCGAGGCCATCCATGCGTGGCAGCGCCTTCGCGCCGAGGCCCACGGCCCCGGTCAGCGTGGGAGCGAAGTCGATGGTCGAGACCGGCTCTTCGCACACCGAGCCGGCGCGGGTCACTCCGGGGTAATGCACGACTGTCGGCACGCGGATGCCGCCCTCGTACAGGTGTCCCTTTCCGGCTCGCAGCGGCAGGTTCGAAGTGACGGGCCGGTTTTGCCACTCGCGCGAGCTGACCCCGCCGTTGTCGGAGGTGAACACTACGATGGTGTCGCCGGCCAGCTTCAGTTCGTCGAGCAGGCCGCGCACCCGGCCCACGCTTTCATCCACGCTCTGCACCATGGCCGCGTAGGTGGGGTAATTCTGCGGGTCGCCGGCGCGGACTTTTTTCTCGTAACGCGGAATGTACTCCGCTTTGGCCTGGATGGGCACGTGCACCGCGAAGTGCGGGAGGTAGAGAAAGAAGGGCTTGCCGGCGGATTCGCGCATGAATTCCAGCGACAGGCCGGTGAGGCGGTCCGTCAGGTACTCGCCGTCACGCGCGCCTTCCAGGGGGATCTTCTTTTTCCACTCGGGATAGAAGAAGCTGTTGGTCGACCCGGCGGTGTCGCCGCCCACACCCACGTCGAACCCCTGGTCGGAGGCGAGGAAGCCCGTATCCCCCAGGTGCCACTTGCCGATGGCCGCGCTGCGATAGCCGGCCGTGTGGAGCATTTCGGCGAGCGTGACCTCCTCCAGCGGAAGCTCCAGCCGGGACGGCGGCGGGATCACGCGCGAGTAGTGAAACCGGTGCGCGCCCTGCAAGTGCCGCGTCAGCCCCAGGCGGGCCGGGTGCTTCCCCGTCATGAGCGCCGCCCGCGTGGGCGAGCAGACCGGAGCGGAGGCGTACCCGTTGGTGAACCGCATGCCGTCGCCCGCCAGCCGGTCGATGTGCGGCGTCTCGTAGAAGCGGCTCCCGTTGTAGCCCACGTCGCGCCATCCCATGTCGTCGATCAGGACGAAGACGATGTTCGGCGGCCGCCGCCGGGTGCCGCGCAGGACGGCCGGCGCCGCTCCCGCTAGAAATCCGCGTCGCGTCAACATGCACGGCAGTATATGACAGTCAGCCAGCGGGCGTCATCTTGGCGGCGGAGATCGGCCAGGGGCGGCGTGCCGGCGGCCTTCTTCGGGTCGAGGGATTCGCGCTCGCTGCGGGCGGTCTGGATGCCGCGGAGTTCGCGGATGCGGCGCGGATTCCAGAACGCGGAGACGATTTGGGAAAACAACGGCCTCCCTGGCGGTGAGCCCGGGTTTGCAGGCGTTGTGGGACGATCGGGATTTGCTTCTGCGCTGGAACGTGAAACTCGACTGAGCCCGAAATCCAGTCGGTTAACGCACGGCGCTACACGGGCGTTCCCTAACAACCCCATTAGACCAGACCAGGTCTGGTCTGTGTTAGAATGATTGTGATGATGGTGCGCAACATTTCGCAGGCCAAGGCTGAACTTTCCGCGCTCATCGAAGAAGTGCGGAAGGGCAACGAAGTCATCGTCGCGAAGGCGGGCAAGCCCGTGGCGCGGATGGTTGCTTATCGCGGTCCGGCCCGGCCCCGGACACCCGGATCCATGGCCGGAGAGATCTGGATTGCACCGGACTTCGATACGCTCCCGGAGGACATGGCGGAAGCGTTCGGGATGCGGGAGCCGGGTCGTTGAGGATTCTGCTGGACACACACCTGTTCTTGTGGTGGCTGTCGGACAGCCCTTCCCTTCCAGTGCCGGCGCGGGCACTGATTGCCGATCCGGAGAACACGGTCTTTGTGAGCGCGGTCAGCCACTGGGAGATTTGGCTCAAGGTAAGCCTGGGCAAACTGAGCTTGCCCGCCGACTTCGAGAAGAGGACCGCGGAGGAATCGTTCGAGAGTCTGCCGCTGACGGCGGCGCAGACCCGCCGCGTCGCCTTGTTGCCCTGGCACCATCGCGATCCCTTCGACCGAATGCTGGCGGCCCAGGCGCAAGCAGAGAACCTGACCCTGCTGACCGCCGACGACCGCGTCGCCGCCTACGGTGACTTTGTCCGGCTAATTCGGTGACGGGCTACTCTTTCCCCAATTTCAGACCGCCTGATCCCGAGGAAGAAGAGGCGATCCCAATGACCGCGGAACTCGGATTTCGCCCTGGTAACAGCCGGGCAGGATTTAGCCGACTATCCGGGGCGTCAGTTGTCGGGCTCAGGGTCTTCCTGGTCCTTAGGGCCTTCCTGTGGCATCCGGCGAGATCAGGAAATCTGAATTTCGTAATTGGGGAAAGAGTAGCCTGTCACCGAATTAGGGCGACGACGTCCACGGCGCAGGAGGCGTCTAGCGAGGGCAGGCCTTCGAAGCCCAGCAGGGTGGCCGCCGGCGGGCTCGCGGGGTTGTAGAACTGGCCGCGCACGGCGCGGATCTGCTCGGTCATTCGCTCCGACAGCGGATAGATGCTGGACACCGCCGTGTCGGAGATCTTCGCGCCGACGCTTTCCAGCGCCTTGGCAAGCCGCAGAAAGGCCAGTCGCAGGTCCTGGTCCTGGTAGCCGAAGGCCATCTGCATCCCGCTCAGGGCCAGCCGGCCGGGAGCTACCAGGGCCACTTGCGAGTAGTGGGGCGACTTGGGCAGCCCCTCCGGATTCAGCATCTTCAAGCGGCCGTCCGGCACGGCGCGCAAGCGCGCCACGGCTTCACATTCGGCCAGGGAGCCCAGCGAGGCGCGGCGCACTTGCACCACGTTCCACGCCGCTTTGGGAAAGGCCCGGGCCACGGAGGCGCGGACCGTGTTCACGTCCGCGAGCGTGCTCACATAGCAGGTCACGCGCGCGACGTCGGCGCTTTCGGCGCCGGCCGCGCGCAACGCCGCGCCCACCCCGGCCAGCGACTGGCCCACCAGCGGCGCCGCCGGATCCAGCGGCGCGTCCGAGCGCTCCTGCTGGCCGGAGATGAAAGCCAGCCCCGACGGATTCACGGGTTTTTTCGCCACCGCGACGGATTCCAGCACCACCTGCGCGCCCAAAAGAGGCAAGCCGCCCACCTGCACCACGCTCAGCGCCGGCAGCGGCTGGCGGCGATCCGTGAAGGTCTCGCTGACAATGGCTTGCACGCGCCGCATGTCGCCCGAACCGGCGACAAACGCGCGCAGTTTGACGATGGCCGCTCCCCGCGCCTGCCGCTGCAAGTCCTTCAGCCCGTCCCGCACCTGCTGCGAGAGCAGGCCCTTGGAGGAAAGCGCGGAGACGTGGAAGACCAGGCGCGCCGCCTCGGCCACCACCGCCTGGGGGGGGTCCTTGGGGATCTCCAGAGTTTGGGTGATCTCCCGCTCTTCCTTCTTTTTTTTCTTTTTTTCCGCCGCGAAAAGAGAGCCCGCCGCCAGGGAAGCGGCGGCGACCAGCGCAATCAGCCTGAGCCTTCGCATCACGAGTGTGTGAAACAATCTTAACAGAAGGCCAGCCTGAGATTGGCTTGCCGCGCACCCGCCAATATGGTATGGTACTGATCGTAATTGGCATGCTGAGCCATATCCAGCTCGATCCCCAGTCGGAAACGCCTCTCTACCGCCAACTGTTTGATTTAATACGCGACCAAATTGAATCCGGAACCCTGGCACGCGGCGAACGGCTTCCTCCAACCCGCGAACTGGCAGTCCAACTTGGACTGAACCGCACGACTGTTTCGGCGGCCTATGAGCGGCTCGAAACGGACCGGCTGATCCAAGGCCACGTGGGCCGCGGCAGCTTCGTCCGCGGACCGGAGCCGCGGATCGCGCTGGCCTGGGAACAGGTTCTGGCCGAGGACGAAGGATTGCGCCTGGCGGGCGCGGCGCCAGAGGCGGCTATCAGTTTCGCCACTTCGCGTCCCTCCGAACGTTTGTTTCCGCTGGACGATTTTCGCTTGACCTGCGCCGAGGTGCTGGCTTCCTCGCGCGCGGCGCAGATCCTGCAACTCGGCTCGCCGGCCGGCTACGCTCCCCTGCGCGAGCACCTGGCGGAAGGCGCGCGGAGCGAAGGGGCGGCGCGCGCCGGCGACGACGTGGTGGTGACCAGCGGCTGCCAGCAGGGGCTGGACCTGTTGCAGCGCGTGCTGGTGCGGCCCGGCGATACGGTGATCGTGGAAGACCCGGTTTACCCCGGGCTGCGCACGCTGTTCCAGCACTCGGGCGCGCACTTGGCGGGGATCCCGGTGGGGCCGTCGGGCATCGACATCGACGCGCTCGAGCGCGCCATGGCGGCCCACCCGCCCCGGCTGGTAGTGGTAACGCCGAATTTCCAGAACCCGACCGGGGCGACCATGCCCCTGGATTCGCGGCTGGCACTGCTGCGGCTGGCGCGGCAGGCGCGCGCCGTGCTGGCAGAGA
This sequence comes from Acidobacteriota bacterium, assembly GCA_016213755.1. GTDB lineage: Bacteria > Acidobacteriota > Terriglobia > Bryobacterales > Bryobacteraceae > JACQZT01. Next base: position 4,925 of record JACQZT010000285.1, read on the forward strand.
ACGACATCTACGGCGGCCTGCGCTATGCGGGCGAGCGCGTGCCGACCATCAAGGAACTGGACGACACCGGCGACACGGTTTTGTTGCGCAGCTTCTCGAAGATCGCCTTTCCGGGCCTGCGCGTGGGCTGGGTAGTGGCGCCGCACCCGCTGGCGGCGCGCCTGGCGGAAGCCAAGCAGTGGACCGACCTGCACACCGACCAGCTCTCGCAGGCCATCCTGCTGCGCTTCGCCGAGTCGGGACGCCTGGCGGCGCACCATGCCCGCATCGTGGCCGCCGGCGCCGAGCGCCTGCACGCGGTGTTGGAAGCCTGCGAGCGGCGCCTGCCCGCGGGCTCTCGTTTCAGCCGGCCGCAGGGCGGCATGAACCTGTGGGTGCGTCTGCCCGAACCACTGGACGCGGGGGAGTTGCTCGGGCGCGCGCAGCGGGAGGGGGTCAGTTATTTGCCCGGGCGGTTCTTTGCCGTTTCGCGGCACGAACCGGGCGGTTTGCGATTGAGTTTTGCCGGACTCGAGCCGGCCGAAATCCGGAAAGGGGTGGCCGTGCTGGGAGAGGTGTTCGCGGACGAGATGGACCGCGTGCGCCGCACCGGCCGGCCCGGCCCGGCTCCGGCGATGGTTTAACGGGAGGAGAGAGCAATGTATTTGGACGAAACGTTCCGCGTCAAGGCCGGCCTGGCCGAGATGCTCAAGGGCGGCGTCATCATGGACGTCACCAACGCCGAGCAGGCGCTCATCGCCGAGAAAGCCGGCGCGGCGGCGGTGATGGCGCTGGAGCGCGTGCCGGCCGACATTCGCAAAGAGGGCGGCGTGGCGCGCATGGCGCCCATCCGCAAGATCCGCGAGATCATGGAAACGGTCAGCATCCCGGTGATGGCCAAGGCGCGCATCGGGCACTTCATGGAAGCCAGAATCCTGGAGGCGCTGGAGGTCGACTACATCGACGAGAGCGAAGTGCTGACCCCGGCCGACGAAGAGCACCACATCGACAAGCGCAACTTCAAAGTGCCCTTCGTGTGCGGCGCGCGCAACCTGGGCGAAGCCCTGCGGCGCATCGCCGAAGGCGCGGCCATGATCCGCACCAAGGGCGAGGCCGGCTCGGGCAACATCGTCGAGGCGGTGCGCCACATCCGGACCATCGTCAAGGAGATGAAGCACCTCACCGTGCTGGGCAAGGAAGAGCTGGTGCACGAGGCCAAGAACCTGGGCGCGCCGCTCGAACTGGTCGAATGGGTGGCCGAGCACGGCAAGCTCCCGGTGCCGAACTTCTCGGCGGGCGGTATCGCCACCCCGGCCGACGCCGCGCTGGTGCTGGCGCTGGGCGCCGAAGCGGTCTTCGTCGGTTCGGGCATCTTCAAGTCCGACGACCCGGAGGCGCGCGCCCGCGCCATCGTCAAGGCGACCACCTATTACCCGGATCCACACAAGCTGCTGGAAGCCAGCGAAGAACTCCTGATGGGAATGCCCGGTCTGGATGTGAGCAAGATCCCGGAGAACGAGCTGCTCCAGACGCGCGGCTGGTAACACCATGCGGCGAGTTGGTGTTCTTGCGCTCCAGGGCGACTTCGAGGCGCACAAGCGGGCCCTGGAGCGGGCCGGCGCGGCGGCGGTGGAGGTGCGCAGCGCCGCCGAACTGGACGCTGTGGCGGGCCTGGTCCTGCCGGGCGGGGAAAGCACGACCGTGCTCAAACTGCTGGAGCTGGAAAATCTCTTCGAGCCGCTGCGCCGGTTCGGCCTCGAAAAGCCGATCTTCGGCACCTGCGCGGGGGCTATTCTGCTGGCCAAAGAGGTGCTGCGGCCGGCGCAGAAGTCCCTTGCGCTGATGGACGTAAAGATCGAGCGCAACGCCTACGGCCGCCAACTGGACAGCCGCGTGGTGCGCCTGAGCGAATTGGAGGCGGTTTTCATCCGCGCGCCCATTATTCGCGGGGTGGGGCCCGGCGTGCGCGTGCTGGCGACCTACTTGGACACCCCGGTCCTGGTCGAGGAAGGCCGCCACCTGGCGGCCACGTTCCATCCCGAGCTGACCGCCGATGTCCGCGTGCACCGCCTCTTTCTGGAGAAGCTTCGATGACGCCCAAGAAGCGCGTCCTGTTCCTGTGTATCGGCAACTCCTGCCGCAGCCCCATGGCGGAAGGTTTCGCTCGCGCTTACGGCGGCGACGTGATGGAGGCTTCCAGCGCCGGCCTGGCCCCGGCCACGATCATCCAGCCGCTGACCAAAAAGGTGATGCGCGCGCGCAACATCTCGCTCGACGAGAGCGCCCCCATGGACCTTCAGATCATGGACCCCGGCCGCTACGACCTGATCGTGAATCTGAGCGGCTGCGAACTGCCTTTTACCCCGGCTTGTCCGGTGGCGGACTGGCCGGTGCGGGATCCGATTCAGGCCGGCGAGAAGGTCTACGAGCAGGTGCGCGACGAAATCGAATCGCGCGTGATCCGGCTGGTGCTGGACCTGCGCCGCGAGCGCGCCTCGAAGAGTTAACCGGACGATTCCCTAAAGATTTAGAGGATTCAGTCGATAACTGACGAGGGGACAAGAGTTATCGGAATGGTCGTGACGTTTTACAACAGCCGGGCCGAGGCCGATACGGCCGCGGGAGCGCTCCAAGCCAGGGGCGTGCCGGCCATGGTTTTGGAGATCCGTGAAAGGCGCCAGCACAAATCCGTGCGCGTCTTTCAGGTGATTGTGCCGCGGGAATGGGCGGACGCTCCGGAATTGGGCGCCATCCGGACCGCCGGTCCAGTGCCATAGACGCCGGTCCTTAAGCCCCGAACGCCTTCCGCAGTTGTCCCACCGCCCAGGCCAGGTCTTCTTCCGAAACGATCAAGGGCGGCGCCAGGCGGATGACGTAGTCGTGCGTCTCCTTGCACAGCAAGCCCAGTTCCTTCAGCCGCTCGCAATACGGCCGGGCCGGAACCATGAGTTCGATACCCACCAGCAGGCCGCGGCCCCGGATTTCCTTGATGTGGGGATGGCGGATTTTCCGCAGCTCGTAGAGCAGCCAGGAACCCAGTTCCGCCGAACGGTCTGCGAGCCGTTCCTCTTGAAGCACCTGTAAGGCCGCCCGTGCCACGGCACAAGCCAGCGGGTTCCCGCCGTAGGTGCTCCCGTGACTGCCGGGCCGGAACACGCCCAGGATCTCTTCGCTGGACACCACCGCCGAAACCGGGTACAGGCCGCCCGAGAGAGCCTTGCCGAGAATGAAGACGTCGGGCTGGACTCCATCGTTCTGGCAGGCCAGGAAGCACCCGGTGCGCCCCAGTCCGGTCTGGATTTCGTCGGCCACCGTCAGGACCCGTTCGCGCGCGCAAACCTCCGCTACGTCCGGCAGGTATCCGTCGGGCGGAACCAGGATGCCGGCCTCGCACTGAATGGGCTCGAACAGAAACGCGCAGGTGTTGGGCGTGACGGCCTGTTCGAGCGCGCCGGCGTCGCCGAAGGGAACGGTGACGAAGCCGGGCGTGAAGGGGCCGAATCCGTCGCGGTACAGAGGCTCGGACGAAAAACCGCAGATGGTGGTGGTGCGGCCGTGGAAGTTGTTTTCGCAGACGATGATTTCGGCCTGGCCGGGGGGGATGCCTTTGCGGGCGTAGCCCCAGCGGCGGACGGCCTTGATGGCCGTCTCCACCGCCTCGGCACCAGTATTCATGGGCAGCACCATCTCCATGCCGCACAGATGGGCCAGTTCCTCGACAAAACGCGGAAGCTGGTCGTTGCGGAAGGCGCGCGAGGTCAGCGTGACGCGCGCGGCCTGCTCCTGGAGGGCTTGCAGAATGCGCGGATGGCAATGGCCCTGGTTCAGCGCGGAGTAGGCGCTGAGGCAGTCCAGGTAGCGCCGTCCTTCCACGTCGTAGACCCACACGCCGGAGGCGCGCTCGATCACCACATCCAGCGGGCGGTAGTTGTGCGCCCCCCAGCGGTTTTCGATGGCGATGAGTTCGTCCGCGAGACCGCGGGAATCGGCGTCGGGCATGGAGCGGATCTCTTAGTGGCCCGCCCGGTGTCCGGAGGCGGTCTCCGAGATCTTGGCCGGAGCCGCGCCCAGGTGGGCGGCGACCTTGGCGGATTCCTCGACCGCCCGCGCCAGCACGGAGCGGATCCGCCCATCCTCGAGCATGAGCAGGCCGGCGATCGTGCAGCCGGCCGGGGTGGTTACATCGTCGCGCAGCGCCGCCGGGTGGCGGCTGGAGGCCAGGACCATCTTGGCCGCGCCGAGCGCCGTCTGCGCCACCAGCGTGAGCGCCAACTGGCGCGGCAGGCCCACGCGCACGCCCGCGTCGGCGAGCGCTTCCATGATCAGGAACTGGTAGGCCGGCCCGCTGCCGCTCAGCGCCGTAATGGCGTTGAAGTGAATTTCGTCGATGGGGGTGCACTGGCCCACCGCCTCGAAGATGTGCGTGGCCCGTTCGAGGTGGGCCTTGGCGGCGTAGCGGCCCGGGCAGATCACGGTCATGCCCTCGCCCACCACGCAGGGCGTGTTGGGCATGGCGCGCACAATGGGGTTATCGGTGCCCAGCAGGGCCTCCAGCCGGTCGGTGGAGACGCCGGCCAGAATCGAGATCAGCAGCGTCTCGCGCCGCAGTCCGGCGTTGCGGATGGTGGACAGCACCACGGGAGCGTCGTTGGGCTTGACGCAGACCAGGATCAGGTCCGCAGTCGGCACCCGCCTCTGGAATTCGGCTTCCACAGGAATCTCGAGTTCCTGGGCGGCTCGTTCGCACGTGCCGCCGTTCTTGTCTCCGGCCCACACCCGCTGCCGGTCAATCAGGCCGCTGGCGAGCAGGCCGCGGATCAGGGTCTGGCCCATGACCCCGGCGCCGACGACCCCGAGGGTCATGCCTTCGGCGATGACCGGGACTTGCATGGAGGCAGATGATTCTTTCGACATCGGAGGACCTCAATCGGATTCTTGAAGATAGCACAGCCGCTTGGGTGCGCAGAAGCGCGCCGCTCGCCAGGGATATTCCGGCCGCGGACGATTGCATGCGGCACGGGGACTTGATAGATTCAGACCTTCACCGCGAAGGAGGCGCTCCTTTTGGAACGAGTTCGATGCCAGCCCGTCGTGGCGCCCGAGCAACAGCCGCCGCCCGCACTGTTTCACGGGCAACGCCATCGCTGGAATGGTTCCGTCCAGCGCGAGTTCAAATTGCGGGAATCCGTGGCGCTCCGGTTCCGCCTGGACCTGATGAACCCGCAAAACCGATCGATGTTCGCCGCTCCCAATACGAATCCGATCTCGACCGACTTCGGCAAGGTCACCGCGACCTCCAGCCGGGGTTCGAGCAACCGCTGGATTCAAATTCAGGCACGGCTGCAATTTTGAAGGAGAGGAGATTTCAATTCCATGATGAAAAACCAAGACCTCACCCGGCGTTGTTTTCTGGGCGCCGGCGCTGCCCTGACCGCCTATGGCGCGCCCGCCAGGCGCGTCTCCAAGCTGCGCTTCGGACTGACGACCTACCAGTGGGGCGCCGACTGGGATATTCCCACCATCATCGCCAACTGCACCAAGGCCAAGGCCTTCAGCGTGGAGATGCGCACCACGGCGAACTACAAACACGGCGTGGAGACCGGCATCGGCGACGCCCGGCGCCGCGAGGTGAAGAAGATGTTCGCCGGCAGCCCGGTGAAGCTGGTGGGCATCGCCAGCGCCGCGCGCTTCGACTCGCCCGATCCGGCCAAGCTGGCGGCCGCCATCGAGGACGGCAAGGCGCACGTGAAGCTCAGCCACGATGTGGGCTCCTCCGGCATTCGCGTCTTCCCCAACGACTGGCAGAAGAACGTGCCCGAGGAGAAGACCATCGCGCAGATCGCCCAGGCCATGAATACGCTGGGGAAGTTCGCGGCGGACTTTAACCAGGAGATCCGGATCGAGAATCACGGCTCCGCCGGGCGGCTCACCACCTTGCGCAAGATCCTGGACCAGGTGGACCAAAAAAACGTGGGGGTCAAGTTGAACTGCGACGCCAAGGACGCCGCCGGCGACGGGTTTGCCGCGAACTTCGCCCTGGTGAAGGGCCGCCTCGCCCATACCATGCACATTCGCGACCCGAGAAGACCCGAGTTTCCCTACCAGTTGCAGTGGGACCTGCTGATCGATGCCGGGTGGCAGGGCTGGTGCCTGGTGGAAGAAACCACCAAGGTTCCGGACCGGCTGCAAGCGCTGATCGACGTGCGCGAGGCGTGGGAAAAGCAGATCGCGCAGTCGCTGCGGCGCGTTTAGTGTCATGACTCGGAACTATCCCGACCGCGGCGCGAACCTCAGGAATGGCCGCCCTTCGGGGCGGATCCGGCCGCCGGCCGAAAACTGTAGTTGCCGGCCAGGAACTGCTCGACATACCATTCCATGGCGCGGTAGCTGGTCATGTACATGTCCAACTGGCAGGTCGAAGCCATGAGCCGGCCCAGGACATCCAGCATGGCATCGGTTTCCCGCGGGGGCGTCTTCTTGAGCCAGGCGTTGACCAGGTCGCCGCGGCGCTCCACCCGAAACCCGTGCTGGCGCAGGCAGGCTTCGATGAAGCAGGCCCGCAGGTTGCGCCGCCAGCGGGTGGCGCCTCCGCCGGCAAACCGAAAAGAAATGTAGTTTTGGGTGACGATTTCGGACAGGCAGGCGTCCACCAGCGCGAAATGAAAAGCCAGCCGCGAGTTCATGTTGACGTACTCGTCGGCCACCAGCAGGTAGCTCTTGTCGAGCATCGTGCGCGTCTCCGAACCCAGCGGCGAGAACGCTTTGCCCAGCACGCTGGCCAGGTCCGAGAGCGTCACCGGTATGGTGCGGGTCCAGCTCACGCCGGGATGCGTAAACCCCTTCCACAGGCTCTGAAAGGGCCGGGAGACAATCTCGGCGGGCGTCACCGATTTAGCGTCCGGGGATTTCGCCCGCACCCCTCCGCCCAGGTCGAGCACGTACAGATCCATGGGCAGCGCCGACCGCAAGAGCTTGACGCACTCGCCGCTGCCGGACGATTCCAGGTCGTTGGCGGTAAACATCGCCTGCACCGCCTTCTCGTGGCAAAAGCGGAGCACGTCGTGCATCGACTTGCAGCCCCCGGAGCGGAAGTTGAGAGCCGCCGGGTCCAGTAGATTCAGCGCCAAAACCTTTCGGCTGACCGCATCCGCCGGTCCTTCCAGATACCGCTCCCGAAAGGTGGTCTCCATCTCGCGGGCCGGAAAGAAGGACCCCGTGTAGACGCTGCCGCGCGTCGCGTCCAGGCTCACCGGCCCCCCCCGCTTGAGCCGCCCGAAAGCCGTCGGCAGCATGAAGACGCTGGGCACTTTGAACTCCCGCAACAGGGCGGCGACATGCCCCACCGGGTTTCCGCCCTCGGCGATCAGCCCGGCGATGCGCGGGAACACCTCCACGATTTCGGCGGACGGCCGCCGCACCACCAGCACCGCTCCTGCCGGAACGCCGCTTACGGCCTCCATGCTCTCCGCCAAAAACGCCGCGCCGGAGACCCGGCCCGGATAAACCGTCTGGCCGCCGCTCAGCACGGCCTCTCCCTCGATGTTCCCCACAGGCCGGTCCCGGGCGGCGCCCGAAAGGGCCAGGCCCCGGGTCTGGATGATCCACGTCTTTCCTTCGTTGTCCACCACCCACTCGACGTCCTGAGGCGCCTTGAAGTGCTTCTCCAGTTGCACTCCAAGCTGCGCCAGGCGGCGCAACTCCGCGGACGACAGAGTCGGCGCGCTCGCCTCGCGTGTGCCGGCCTCCACCCGCACCAGCCCGCCTTCCTCGGCCGGCACCCAGAAACCCTCTTTGCGCACAATTTGGCTGCTCAGAATTCGATGCCGCCCGCCGTGGGACAGGACGAACAAGTCCCCCGATACCCGGCCGCTGGCGAGTTCCGGCGCCAGTCCGCTAGTGGCCGCGATCCAGATTACGTTGTCTTTCGGATCCGAGGGGTCGCGGGTGTACATGACGCCGCTGGCGCGCGCCGGCACCATCGAGACAAAGAGGACCGCCATGGGGGATTCGGTTTCGAGCAGCCCGGTCGCCAGCCGGTAGAACAGCGCGCGCTCGCTGAACCGGGACGCCACCACCCGGCGGTAAGCGTCCACGGCCCTATCCGGCGGCACATTGAGCAGGGACAGATACTGCCCCGCAAAGGTTTTTCCGCCGGCGCCTTCCCCCAGGGCGCTGGACCGAACCGCCAGAGATCCGCCTTCGCGCCCCACCACTGCCGCGCGCTCGCTGATGGCGATTTCGACCGGCCTCGGCAACGGCCGGTTCATCACCAGTTCCGTCAGCCGGACCGAGGCTGCCTGGAGCGCCTCGTGGTCGTGAATGTCCAGGCTGCGGACCTCTTCCCGGATGGTCCGCCACAGCGGCACGCCGCAGAACTGCCGGTAAGCTTCGGTAGTGAGCACATAGCCGCCCGGCACGGGCAGACCGAGGCTGTTCTTCACGTCCGCCAGCATGGCCGCCTTGCCGCCGGCTTCCGGCGCCGAAGCGAGCCCCACCTCGGAAAGCCAGGCCGACAACCGGGGGGCCGGCTGCCGCTCCCGAGCCGCGAAGAACTTCTCGACTTCCCGCCGCTGCTCTCCCAGCGCGGTCGCCAGCGATGGATAGCTCTTCCCGGTGAGTTGTTCCAGGGACGCAATGATCTCGGTCGCTCTTTCGAAGACGGCCCGGGTGCGCGTCTCCACCACTTCCTGCCGGGGGGAGACGAACTGTAAGTCCTCCTGCAACGCCGCCAGCACTTCCAGGCACTCGTCGTTCAGGGAGAGCAAGCGCCGAAAGGTGGTGTACTTCCGGCGGATGCGGGCCTCGGGCGCCTCCCCCGCGCGGTCGCGCTTGCTAGCGGGCCAGAAACTCATCGCTTCAATGCTACCCCTGCGGCGCGGCGTTCGGCGGATCAGCGGGCCGCGACGGCTCCCCTGCCGAACACCAGCGCCACCAGAAAGTCGATTCCGAAACCGGCGGCGGCCGCCACCAGGGTCGCCAGGGCCCCGTACAGCAGGCTGCGCTGTTTGGCTAGGGCGGAGAGCCAGGCGGGAAAGCCAACTCTCACCACCGGCAGTTTCAGAGACGCGCTGCCGGCCACCGCGTTGTCGCGGCATTCATACACGTTGACGTAGTACTCGGCGGGAGCCGCCTTCCGGGGCCACCGAAACGCCACCGTGAAAGGGACGCCCGCGGGACCGGGTTGGCCCATCCTCACCCCGTCGCGGACCAGGCCGTAGGTTCCATCGTGCGCCTTCAGGCTCAGCCAGCCTGCCACCATGGTTTCGTGGTCGTGGTCCGGATGGATCTCTAATTGGCGCTGAATAGCGGACTGGTCCATCTGAAAATGATCGATGGCGTCCCGGGCCAGGAAGTTGCGCAGCATTCCGTCGGTGAAGCGCAGGAACAGGGTGGGGACGCCGGAAACCTGGACCTTTCCCGACGTAATCCAGATGGGGCCGGCCCTGGCCTTGCGGTAGAAGGTCTCGGTGCGATTCTCCCCCCGGATCACCACGGCGACCTTCGACCCGGGCCGCACAAAACCGCTCACCTCGACATCTGCGCCGGTGAAACGGGTCCCCATCTCAACCGCCGCGGGCCTCACCCGTACCCGCAGATCCCAATCGCCGCCGGCCGCCGGCGCCGGAGCCGCATACAGAATCATTGCCGCCGCCAATGCCGTGCTTGTTCCCGCCATCCGCATGCAAGGTCAGCCTTTCGTGTAGATCAGTCTGCTGGCGGGCGTCAGGGTGAGCGATACCGCCATCTGGATGGTCACCATCAGGACGATCACCGCCAGGATAATCTTGAGCACGTCGCCCTTCAGATGCCGGCTCAGGCGGGCGCCCGCCTGAGCGCCAAGCGTCGATCCCGCGGCCACCAGCAGGGCCAGCATCACATCCACGGTCTGGTTGGTGATCGCGTGCATCACCGTCATTCCCGAACACGTAAACAGGATCTGGAACAGGTCCGTGCCGACCACCACGCGCATCGGCATGCGCAGGATGTACACCATCATGGGCACCATGATGAAGCCGCCGCCCACTCCCATGATCGCCGCCAGTATTCCCAACAGCCCGCAGAGCAGGTACGGAGCGAAAATCGACGCGTGGATGCCCGACTTGGGGAAGTAAATCTGGAATGGCAGTCTGCCGAAGACGCCTGCCGGCCGCACCACCAGAGGAGGGCGCACCAGGGCGCCGCGGCGCAGGCTCTGGATGCTCTCGACCAGCATGTAGACGCCGACCCCGCCCAACACCACCACGTACGTTAGCGTGATCAGCAAGTCGGCCGCGCCCATCGCGCGGAGAACCTTGATGATCTGCACCCCCAAGGCGCCGCCGCTCAACCCGCCCAACAGCAGCAGGACTCCCATGCGATTGTCCACGTTGCCCAGCCGGTAGTGCGCCGCCATGCCGGAAGAAGATGTCGCCACGATGGCGCAGGTGTCCGAGGCGGCCGCCACCGTGGGCGGCACACCCAGCAGCATGAGCAGGGGCGTCAGGAGAAACCCGCCGCCTACGCCGAGCAGTCCCGACAGGAATCCCACCAGCGCCCCCGCGCCGCCAATCGCGAACACGTTCACGCTGATGCCGGCAATCGGCAAGAAGACCATCATAAAGTTACGCCCTCTCTAAACGCTTCGGTGTATGAGACCGGCTGCGAAGGAACGCTCAACCCAGACCGTCCAGATCCAGGCTGGCGACTCCGGCGACGGCTCTCGCAACCCGCTCGACCTCTCTCAACTGCTGCGGGGTGTTCAGGCTGCCGCGAATGCGCACGGCTCCCGATTTGGCGGCGACGTCCACTTCCAGATCCGATGTGGCCGCGTCGATCGCCAGATCCGCCTTCACCCGGCTGGCCAGCGCCAGGTCGTCCAGCGCCTCCCGGCAACTGGGGCCGAAACTGAAGCACTTCTGCCCCCGAACGAATCCGGCCAGCAGAGTGCATGCCTCGCTCACGTCGATCGACTCGAGATTCAGAACCAGGTCGTAGAGAGCGGGGTCGTGCGGGTCGACGCCGTACAGGTAGTGCGCCCACTTGCGCCGGTCGTCGTCCATCTTCTTGATGTGGTGAATCGCCTCGTCGGTGCCGATCCGCAGCCGTTCCCGGCACATCCGGATGCGCATCTCCAGCGGCGCGATGACGCGGATGCGCAGCACGGACTTGGCGCCCTTCAGCAGCAGGTGTCCCGCGTTGCCGTGGTAGACCACTTTCCCGGTGCGAACCTCCTCGGTCAGCGCCGCCTGGATCAGCGCCAGGTACAGATATTTCCGATGCCCGAACCGCTCCAAAAACGAGGGCGGCTTTTCCAGCGCGTCCCTCAATTCGTACTGCGACACCCCGGCGGCCGCGGCCCGCTCGACAATGACATCGCGGTCGATGCAGCGGAAGCCCAAATCGCTCGCCAGGCACTCCGCGATCAGCTTGCCGCCGCTGAACGAACCCCTGGAAATGGTGACCACCGACATAGCTCACCCCCGCCTGTTTTGGTCTTACCGCGCCGCGCCGCCCCGGAACCGGCCCGGGGCGGCGCGCACAGCTACTTCTCGGCCGCGCCGGTGGCGTGGCCGTGCAACTTCACTTCCACCTTCTGCTCGAGGCTGTCGTAGTATTCCTTGAGCACCGCGATCACCTCGGGCCTGGAGAACTCCGCCGGCACCGGCTTGCCCTCGCTCATCAGCTTGCGAAGCAGGGTGCCGGAAAGCAGCAGCCGGGCGCCTCCCTTGTAATTGCCGTCTTCGTCGATGACCGCTTTGCTCTGGTGCGGGCAGGTCTTCATGGAGGCCATGCTGCCGCATTCGTAGCAGTAGAAGGTCCAGTCCATGCACAGCGGCCGCAGCAGCAGGGCATCCGCGGGAATCTCGTTGAAGATCTTCTGCGCGTCGAAGGGCCCGTAGTAGTCGCCCACGCCGGCGTGGTCGCGGCCGACAATCAGGTGCGAACACCCGTAATTCTGGCGGAAAAGAGCGTGCAGAAGCGCCTCGCGCGGACCCGCGTAGCGCATCTCCATCGGATAACCGCCCTGCACGACGCGGTCCTTACGGAAGTACTTGCTCACCAGAACGTCAATTGCCTTGACGCGCACTTCGGCGGGAATGTCCCCGGGTTTCAGCTTGCCGACGAGCTGGTGCACGTACACGCCGTCGCAGACCTCGATGGCGATCCAGGCCAGATAGGCGTGCGAACCGTGCATCGGGTTGCGCAGTTGCAGGGCCGCGACTGTGTTCCAGCCGCGCTCCTCGAACACCCTGCGGGAGTCGGCCGGCCGCTGGTAGATGCCCGCGAACATCGAGGGATAGTACGATTCCGAGATCACTTTGACCGGCCCCGCCAGGTTCACCGGCCCTTGCTCCATGACCTTTTGCACGCCGGGGTGAGCGGGGTCGATGGTCTTGAAGACCTGCTTGCACTCGTGCTCCTTGTCGATCCCGTACTTCTCCATCACCTTCATGGTGCCCATGATGGCTTCGGTCTCGAGATCCCACAACGCCACTTCCTCGCCCGGGGCAATCGAGCCGGCCGTTTCGGTGCTGGCCGAAAGGGTGATCGGAATCGGCCAGAACAGGTTCTTCCGGCTGGGCATGCTGAACGTGTCGCAGCAGCCCTGCCAGTCCGCCTGGCCCATGAACCCATCCAACGGAGTGAAAGCCCCGATGCCCATCATGATGAGGTCGCCGGTCTCCCGGGAAGCCATGGGAACCTTCTTGAGACCCTGCGCTCTCTTCAGTTCCTCCTGCCCGGCACTCTCGTCCAGCAGCAGGGGTTTCAGCTCGGCGCTCCCATGGGGAGCCACTAACTTGCTCATTGAAAAGCCTCCTGTTTTAGAACGCTCCTCGTCCACCAATCAGACAATTTCAGACGTTAAGACGTTCTTCCCCGAATCTTAAACTCGTTCAGTCGTTTTGTCACGGAATTTCTGCGAGAGGACCGCTCCTCGGGGAGCGGCGGCGAGGGATTTCCGCAAGCGCCTCATCCAAGCGTCTAAAATATTCGGATCTTTTGATAAGTTTTGGTGCGGCGGGCGAATATTCGGAAACTCGTTGCTCCCCGCGGTCTCAATGATTTCAGCGAGATAGCATTGGAAGGCGACTTGCTCAGCTTGCCCCGAAGGAGTTCGCCATGTCTTTCAAGTCCCTGTTGAAACTCGTGCTTTGCCTCGTCTGCGCGGGCGGTGCTGCGCCGGCGGATACCCTTTACTCGACGTTCGGGCCGGGCGATTCATTCGATGGCCATTACGTACAATGGATCGGTGACGGGGCCCAGGTGAGCCAGCCCTACCCGAGCCGCCAGGTGGCGAATCGCTTTACCGTCCCGGCCGGCGCCGAGGTGACAGGCTATCGCGTGGCGATTTCGCACTTCGCCCCCAGCGGCCACGGTCAAGGTCAGGGCCTGCTCTCGCTGTGGTCCGGCGACGCCGCGCCGGCCACGACACTCGAAAGCGACATTGTGGTCGACACCGGCGACGGAGCGGCGATCATCGCTTCGATCTCGAGCGTGTTGCACCCGAACTTGAGTCCCGGGGTCACCTACTGGCTGGTGCTGAGCGCCCCGGCGGGCGAGCTCTTCCGTTGGTACGACGCTGTGGCGCCGATGCCGGCCGGTTCCGAGCGCCTGTATCGGGACGATTCGCTGGCGAGCTGGAATATGGTGGGCGCATCGGCGAACGCGTTTGAGGTCAGCGGCGCGCTCAGCGGTGTTCCCGAGCCGCACGCCTGGCTGCTGTTCGGGAGCGCTCTCGGACTGACTGCGGCGGCCCGAGTGAGGCGGCGGGCGCGGTAGAAAAGCGCCGGGCGGCGGCGAGCAAGCCCCCCGCCCACTCCGGCGCGCCCAGCGCGTGCAGATGCGTGTAGCTGGCCCAGACGTTTCCCAGCGTGACCCCGTCCCGGCCCTCGAAGCAGCCCACGCCGCGATCCACCCGGGCGGCGGTGGGCGGCCCTCCGGCCTCCGGCACGATGCGAGAGTAGTGGAATTCGTGGCCTTTGAGCGTCACGCCCGCGGGAAAGAATGGGTTGGGACGGTCCACCGTCAGCACCGCGTAGCCGTGTCCTTGCGGGGCATCGCACATCTCTACCTCGAACGGCAGCACCCCGGCCATGGGATGATGGCGCCCCTGGTAGCGGATAGCGCGCGCCAGCAGCATCAACCCGCCGCACTCGGCGTACACCGGCAGGCCGCGCACGCAGGCCTCCCGAAGGCTGCCGAGGAAAACGCGGTTTTCCGACAGCGCCAGAGCCTGGGTTTCGGGAAAGCCTCCGCCGACGTAGAGCGCATCCAGGCCGGCGGGCAAGGCGGTGCCGGACAGGGACGAGACGGAAACGACCTTAGCGCCGGCGCTTTCCAGCGCCTCGATGTTTTCCGGGTAGTAGAACGTGAAGGCGGAGTCCTGGACACAGCCCACCTTCAGGCCCGCGCCCAGGGCGGGATCCGAATCGAGAGCCGGCGCGGGATCCAGGTGCGGAGCGAGGTGCGCGATAGCCAGCAGCCGCTCCAGGTCCAGGCGGCCTTCGAGCAGCTTCATCAGGCGCTGGTCGAGTCCCGCGGTATCCGGGTGCTCGGCGGGCGTCACCAGGCCCAGGTGCCGCCAGGGCAGGATGCGTTCGCCCCTCAACCTGGGGATGGCTCCCAGCACCGGAATGCCGCACGCCGATTCAACGGCCTCGCGCAGAATCTGTTCGTGCCGCGGCGCGGCCACCTGGTTTAGGATCACTCCCGCGATATGCACTTCGGGATCGAGCTTCTGGCAGCCCAGCACCCAGGCCGCCGCCGAGCGTGTCACCTTGGTGGCGTTGACCACCAGGACCACCGGCGCCTGGAGCGCCTTGGCCAGTTCCGCGGTGCTGTGGGTCCCCTGGGCGTCCAGGCCGTCGTACAGCCCCCGGTTGCCCTCGACGATGTTGAGACCCCGCGGGACGGCGTGCCGGCGGAAAGAAGCCGCCGCTCCCTCGAAACCCATGAGGAAGCTGTCCAGGTTGCGGGCCGGCCGGCCGGCGGCGAACGTCAGCCACGCGGCGTCGATGTAGTCGGGGCCTTTCTTGAAAGCGCGCACCGCCAGCCCGGCCCGGCGAGCCTCCAGCGCGAGTCCCACGGACACCAGTGTCTTGCCCGCATCGCCGGCCGTGCCGGCCACCGCCAATCGCGGCAGGCTCCGCGCCGCGGCGGGGTCTCCCTCGGCGCCCGGCACCTACGCCTCGGGTGCGCCTTCCTTGGGCGGCAACTGAATGTAGGATCCGCCCAGGTAGCTGTAAACGCAGCGGCTGGACTCCACCAATTGCCGGATGGCCAGCTTGCAGGCGTCCTTGCTGCACGCCGCCTCGCCGTGCTTGGCGATCATGGCCTTGGTCAGGTCGCCCGGCTTCAGGTTCTTCTTGCCGGCGTATTCGGCCACCATCTGGTACATGTCTTCGGCGATGACGTCAACGGGGATCTCTGCCATAGTATTGCCTCCTGTTCAAGAAACACGTTTATTCTAAGCCTTGCCGGCGGGATCCCGCAACGAGTAATTGCCTTCCGTGAACTGCTTGACGTACCAGCGCATGACTTCATCGCTGGTCATGAACATATCCAGTTGGCTGGAGCACCCCAGAAGGCGCCCCAGGATGTCCAGTTTCTCCTCCATCACGGCGGCGGGGCTCTTGCGGTACCAGGCATTGACCAGATCTCCCCGGCGGTCCACGTGGTAGTCGTGGTGGGCCAGGCACCGTTCGATGAAGCAGGCCCGCAGATTGCGGCGCTCGTGGGTGGTGCCTCCGCCCTCGAAACGGAACGTGATGTAGTTCTCGCTCGGCGTCTCCGAGACGCTGGCGTCCACCAGGCTGAAATGATAGGCCAGCCGGGAGTTCAAATTCATGTGTGTCTGAGCCACCAGCAGGTAGCTCTTTTCTCCCAGCGCCCGAACCGGTTCGCTGCGCGGCGTCAGCGCGCTGGCGATCACTGCGGCGAGGTCGCTGAAACTGGCCGGCATTTCGCGCCTCCAACTCACGCCTGGATGCGTGATGCCCCGCCACAGGCTCTGAAAGGGCCGCGAGACGATCTCCGATGGATTCACCTGCCGGGATTCCGGATCCAGATGGGAGAGGCCGCCCCCGAGATCCAGCACCTGCACGTTGAGGGGCAGTTCCGTCACCAGGCGACGGGTGTAGCTCAGTTCTTTCTCGTGCACCAGGTCGCCCACTTCGAACATCGCCCCGATCGCCTTCTCGTGGCAGTAACGCAGGACGTCGTGGGCCGATTTGCAGCCCGACGGGCGGAAATTGGCGCCCGCCGGGTCGAGCAGGTTTAGAGCCAGCAGTCTCTGGCTGATCGGATCGCTGCGGTCCCGCGCCCGCT
Organism: Acidobacteriota bacterium; assembly: GCA_016213755.1. GTDB lineage: Bacteria > Acidobacteriota > Terriglobia > Bryobacterales > Bryobacteraceae > JACQZT01. Next base: position 21,212 of record JACQZT010000285.1, read on the forward strand.
GGCCGATGAGCAGGTGTCCCGGCCGCCGCGGGGGCCACAGCGTGCCGGCATACACGGCCGACTGCACGGCATCCAGGCTGACCGTTTCTCCCGATTTCAGCCGCTCGAAGGCCCCCGTCATCTGGAACACAGAGGGCACGCGGTATTCCCTCAGCAACGCAGCGACGTGTCCGGCCACATTGCCCCACTCCGCCACCAGCCCGGCAATCCGGGGCAGAATCTCGACCATCTCCGGAGACGGCCGGCGGGCGAACACAATGGACCCCGCGGGAGCCCGGCGGATGGCCTGCGAATCCTCCAGCAGGTAGGCCGGCCCCGAGATCCGGCCCGGATGGATCGTGCGCCCGCCCGACAAGCGCGGCTCTTCCTTGACGCGGATCCGGGAGCGCGATTTGGCGGACTCGGTCAGCGCCAGCGGGCGCGACTGGACGATCCACAGTTCTCCCCGCGGATCGAGCACCCACTCGATGTCCTGCGGCGTTTTGAAGTGCTCTTCAATCCGCACGCCCCAACCCGCCAGCCGGTCCAGTTGCGCGTCCTTCAGACTGGGCTCGTCGGCGCTCGCCGCGGACACTGCTCTGCGCGCGATGCCGCCCCCGGCCTCGAGGGCCACCTCGTCCTCCTTGTGCGCGATGTGACGCTCCACAGCCCGGTGCGGCGCGTGACGCTCCAAAATGAAGAGATCCGCGGGCGCCCGCCCGCTGGCGATGTCCACCCCGAGCCCTCGGGTGGCGGTGATCCAAAGCGTCTTGCTCTTCGGATCGGAGGGATCCCGGGTGTACATGATCCCCGACGCCCGGGCGTCGAGAATGGGCAGAAAGAGCACCGCCATGGGACTGTCGGCCTCCAGCAGTCCGCTGGAGAGACGGTAGAACAAGGCCCGGTCGCTGAAACGGCCGGCCACTACGCGCCGGTACGCATCCACAAGGTCTTCCGGCGCGACATTCAGCAGGCTGGTGAACTGGCCCGCGTAGGTTCGCGCCCCGCCCTCTCCCACCGCGCTGGACCGCACGGCCAGCCCCGAAGCGGTTTTCAGCATCGCATGCGCTCGTTCGGTGATGGCCACCTCCACCGACCGCGGCACCGGGCATTCCATGACCCGCCGCACCAGGCCGGCGGAGATCGCCTGCAGCGCTTCCAGGTCGCTGAAATCCAGTTTGCGCAGGGCATCCCGGATGGCGGTCCACAGCGGGATGCCGCAAAACTGGCGATAGGCTTCCGTGGTCAGAACATACCCGTCCGGTACGGGCATTCCCAGTTCCTTGCGGATCTCGCCCAGAAGAGCCGCCTTCCCCCCCACCTCCGCCACCGCGTCCGCGCCCACCTCGTGCAGCCACGCCGACAACCGCGGAGTGGAAAACTCCTGGAGCGTGGCCGCATAGCGTTCCACCGCGTGCTGTTGTTCGTGCAACGAGGCGAGCAGAACCGGCTGGGGTACGCCGCTGAGCTTCTCCAGCGCGGCGACCACTCCCTCGACCTTCTCGAAGATGGCCAGCACACGCGCGTCGAGGATGTCGCGCCGCGGCGGAACGAACTGGAGATCTTCCTGGAGGCCGGCCATCAGTTCCAGGCTTTCGTTGTTCAGCGACAACAGCTCCCGAAAGCTGCTGTACTTGAAGCGGATTTTCTCTTCGACTGAGCCGGGCGGCTGGGTGGTCGTCCGGCTCCGCCACCACTTCCACATGGCGGACCTACTTGCCCGATTTGTTGACGTCCGTCTTCGTGACATTCATAAGGCGCAACGCCCGATCCGGACTCTTAAAGTAGTATCGCACCTCGTCCCCCACCCGCCATCGGTCCGCGGGCAGGTTTAGAACCTCGGGCGCAACCGAGATGGTCAGCAACTGGCGCCGCTTGGACAGATAGATCGTCACGGTGCGCTGCTCGCGGTCCACCCGGGGGAGCTTCGCGCGCGCCACTCGCGCGTCGTCCAGGGCTATCTTGTCCTGCCGGTCCACCAGCGTGAACGGGATGCTCCGCAACCCCTGGGTCGCGGGGTCGAACATCACCAGTTCGCTTTTCTCCAGGTCCACCGCGAGCAACGTTCCCGCATCCGGCAGCGGCCCCATCTCCCGCGGATCGTGCGGGATCCGGACGACCGCCGGAGGAAGAGTGTCGTAGCGGGGGTGGAGCGGATCCGCGGGGTTCGAATCCAGGATCAGAGTCGCCAGTCCTTTTTCGCGGTCGAAGCCGACCACCTGTCCCTGGTTGACGCGTCCCAGTCCGCCGCACCCGCAACTCGCGGCCAGCATCAGGATGCCGCCGCATGCCCACAGTCTGCCCGTCATGGTCATCGCTCCTCCTGCCTGCTAGCGCGCCAAATGCTGCGCGAGCAATTTCTTCTCCGCCAGTTCCACCCTTACCCCTTTCAGGAACTTCATGAAGATATACAGGGCCAGGGCGGCCACAAGTCCCAGGATCAGCACCGTCGCGGCGCCATCGAAGAGCGTCCGGACGCCTGGAAACTGGGCGGCGACAATCTTGAGCAGAATGGACACGGCGCAGCCGATCACCGCGATTCCGAAGAAAATGCGAATGCCGTAGCCTTTCACGTACTTGGTGGCGATGGAGCCGATCTGCGCGCCGATCGCGGCGCCGATCAGCATGATCACCGCCGCCAGCAGCTCGGTCCGCCCCTTGTAGCTGTACGACGCGGCGCCGTAAAGGCCCGAGATGGCCACTTCGAAAAGATCCGTCCCCACCGCGATGTGCGTGGGGCAGCCCACCAGGTAGATCAGCGCCGGCATGCGGATCAAACCGCCCCCGATGCCGAGAATGCCGGCCAGAAGTCCGGTGCAGAAGCTGACCAGAATCGGCAGCCACGCCGAACAGCGAATCCCCGCTTTTTTGAAGTGCACCACGGGGGGGATTTTGATCCGGTGCAGCCTCTTGTGCCATTCGATGCCCGTGGACAGGGCATCCACTTCCCGGCCCGCGGCCCGGGCTTCCCGATCCTTTCGCATCTTCTTGGCCACATCCGTGAAGACCAGCCAGGCGATCAACGACAGCAGGACGAGATAGCCCGAGCGGACGTATATGTCCACCTTGCCGATCCGCTCCAGAAACATGATTAACTGGGCGCCGGATTCGAATCCCCCCACGGTCCCCACAATCATGATCATGCCCAGCCGGTAATCCACATTCCCGAACCGGGCATGGCGCGTCGTGGAAATGATCGACGGGCCGGCCATCTGGGCGATGTCGGTGCCGATGGCAAAAGCCATGGGAAAGCCCAGGATGTTCAGGCCCGGCGTGACCATCCACCCGCCGCCCATTCCGAAGAAGCCGCCGATCATGCCAACCCCAAAGCCGAGCACCACCAAGCCGGGCCAGAATACTTGGAAGCCGGCAATGGGCATAGTCGCATAAAGCCAGTCCATGCTATGAATCTCCCCCAACCGGGAACCTCACTACCCGCAAAACTCCCCCGCGCAGGATAGGCATCAGTGTTCAGCCAGAACCCTCGATTTCAGATTGATGCCGAGACGGCGCAGCAACAGCTCCGTCAGGGTCCCCAGAAACAACCCGAGCAGCGGGATGAGGGTGATGGTCAGCGCCGCGAAGTAAAAGTGGCTTTCGTTGTAAATGTTCGTCAGCCAGGCCTTCCAGCCGGAAAGCCGCCGGGAGTCGGCGACGATCACTATGAGCTCGCCTCCTCCTCCCGCAGCCATGCCGTTACCGGCTAACAGACTCAGAACAAGGGCTGTGGCACTCGTCCGCAAGAGCAAGATTCTGCCGCGCATCGTGCACCTTTTCGACAACGTTTCACGTTGTCCAGAGTTAACGAGTCTAAGATCCCTAAATCTGGACCTTTCGGATCACCTTATACCACACTTCCGCGGGTGGAGGCCAGCGAAATGTGGTTCGGCGTCCCCAATCGGAATCTGCCGTTTTGAGATCTGATACTCTTGACGGTGGCATGAAACCAGCCATTCTGTGCGCTTGCCTGTTGGTTCCCATCCTTGTCTCCGCCGCCTCTTACGGCGTCCGAAGCTACGGCGCCAAGGGAGACGGGAAGTCCAAGGACACCGCCGCCATTCAGGCGGCCATCGACTCGGCGGCCAAGGCGGGCGGAGGGGTGGTCCTGCTGCCGGCGGGAACGTACCTGAGCGGCACGTTGCACCTGCGCAGCGACATCACCATCGAACTCTCCGCCGGCGCCACGCTGGCCGCCAGCCGGGACCGCGCGGATTTCGCCGCATACGAGACCCTGCCCTTCAAACCCGTCGACGACGAGGAGACGGCGTATTTCCGCTACGCCCTGCTGGCGGGCGAGAATTTGCGCCGCGTCTCCATCCGCGGGCCGGGAACCGTCGACGGAAACCGAGACAAGCGCGGAGGCCCCAAGCCGCTGGCATTCAAAAACTGCGAGCGTGTCTCCATCCGCGGCCTGACCATTCGCGACGCACCCAACTACGCTATCAGCCTGCTGGGATCGAGCGACGTGGACATCGATGGCGTCTCGATCCTCAACGGTTACTCCGACGGCATCGATCCCGACTGCTCGCGGTTCGTGCGCATCTCCAACTGCTACATCGACTCCGCGGACGATGCCGTGTGCCTGAAAACAAGCCAGGCGCTGGGCCGCCCCCAACCCACCGAGCACGTCACCGTGACCAACTGCGTCTTGCGGACGAATCAAAACCACTTCAAGCTGGGCACGGAGAGCCGCGGCGCTTTCCGCAACATCGCGCTCAGCAATTGCACCATGCTGGAGCGCGATGCGGGACGACCCTCGAGGAGCGGCATCACCATCTCCTCGGTGGACGGCGCCGGCATCGACGGGGTGGCGATCTCGAACGTGGTCATGCGGCACGGCGGCGCGCCTTTCTTCCTGCGCCTGGGCAACCGCGGGCGAGGCTTGAACCCGCCCGCTCCCGGCTCTCTGCGCAATGTATCGCTGAGCAACATCGTCGCCGAGGGAGGCGCGATCGCCAGTTCGATTGCCGGCCTGGAGGGGCACCCGGTCCGCAACATCAGCCTGGCGGATCTCAACCTGACGATGAGCGGCGGCGGCGCCGCAACCGGCGGGGAAGTGCCCGAAGCAGCCGGGCAGTATCCGCAGGCGGCGATGTTCGGGCCGCTGCCCGCCTATGGTCTCTACGCCCGGCACGTGGAAGGACTGAGCGTCCGGAACCTGGCCGTGCGGTGGGTCCGGCCGGACCCGCGCCCGGCTTTGGCGTTTGACGATGTGGCGAGTTTCGATCTGAGCGGTTTTCGTTTCGATTCCGCGGCGGGGCCTCAGCCGGTGTTGTGGTTCCACCACGCGATGGGCGGGCTGGTGAGCGGTTGCCGGGTGGGCCGGGAGATCCCCTTGTTCCTGCGTGTCACGGGCGCCCGATCCAAGGACATTGGGATCGCCGGCAACGATTTGCGCCTGGCGCTCCGGATGGTGGACCTGACGGCGGGGGCGAACTACGCGGCAGCCGCCCTCTCCGGAAACCTGGTTCGAGGGAGGCTGTCGCCCATCGACTGACGCCGCGGCACGGAATACATCATGCGCATGACTCGGACGGTCTTTCGCGCGGCCGGCTTCTTGCTGGTGCTTGGAACTCTTGCCGCGCAGACTTCTCAAGTGCCCAGGATTAGCGATCTGAGAATCGGCGCCGGCGTGCAGATGACCGGCGAGGTCACCACCGGCGCCCGGGCGGACGTGAATGGAGACAACGCTCTGGACGCCGTCTCAAACCGGATGGACTTCGCCATCCGGCGGGGGCGCGTTTCGCTGAGCGGCTACCTCATGGAATCGATCGAGTTCCGAGTGATTCTCTCCTTCGACAACTTCGGCAAGGACCGCTTCTCCGGACTGCGAAGCAGCCCGGGAGACGAGAAGGTGGGGCTTTGGGACGCCTTCTGGACCTGGCATGCCCGCCCCTGGGCCAATGTCACGGCCGGCTACTTCCGGCCGCAGATCGGCCGGGAGAACATCACCTCCGGTTTTCAAACCACCTCGAGCATGGACAAGCTGCCTACCCAGACCTACGTGCGCACCCACGTGGTGGGGCGCTCCAGCGGCCGCGAGGTGGGCGTCAACATCGGAGGCCTTCGGAATCGCAAGAAGTGGGGCGTCAACTACAACCTCGGTGTGTTCGATACGAGCCACGAAAAGGTCACCGGGCAAGCCAACGGCGGCGGCCTCTGGGCGCCCCTGGTGGTAGCGCGCGGCGCGCTCTCTCTGGGCGACCCGGAAATGACCTCCTTCGGCATCGACTACCTGACCAACTACTTCGGCCGGCGCAGGGGCGTCACCGGAGCGGTGAGCTACGCCCGGCAGGGTGCCACCAATGCATTCCGGCGCAACGAGACGGTGAACTTCGATCTTCTGGCCAACTACCGGAACTGGAACCTGGACGGAGAACTGGACCTCATGAAGCGCCGGACGCCGGCCGGCGGCGCCTATACGGACACCGTCTGGCACGTTCGCTCGGGCTATAACATCCGCGCCCGCGCTACTTGGGTAGAGCCGGTGGCGGCCTACATGCGGTTCGGCGGCGGCGCCCAGTCGCCCTACCGGAACGGACGGGACGAGCTGACCGACGTGGGCGTGAATTGGTACATCCGGGAAACCCGGGTCAAACTCAACCTGCACCGCACCTGGCAGAAAGGGAAAGGCGTTTCGGCCTATGGCGACGGGCGCACCTTCCAGCGCGGCAACGTGGTCGGCATCGGACTCCAGTTCGTCTACTGACACCTCCATCGGTTTGTTCCGCGCGCATGCTACTATCAGGGGTTTCGGTGCGGGTGCGAAACGTGATCAATCGCGGAAAAGTGTATATCGTGGGTGCGGGCCCCGGTCATCCGGAGTTGCTGACGCTCAAGGCGGCGGAACTGCTCCGCACCGGCGACGTGATCGTCTACGACCGGCTGATCCAGGCTGAAGTGCTGGCCCTCACAAAGCCTTCCGCCGAACGGATCTACATGGGCAAGCCGCTTGGCCGGCACGACTCGCGGCAGGACGAGATTCACGACCTCCTGGTTCGCAAAGCGCGCGAGGGCAAGATCGTGGTGCGGCTGAAGGGGGGCGACCCATTCGTTTTCGGCCGGGGCGGCGAGGAAGCGGAATACCTGGCCGATCACGGCATCCCGTTCGAAGTCGTCCCCGGCGTGTCCTCGGCGCTGGCCGCGCCTTTGAGCGCGGGCATCGCCGTGACGCATCGCGACATCGCCTCCGCGGTGGCCTTCGTCACCGGGCACGAGGCCAAGGAAGAGCAGAGCCGGCTGGATTGGGGAGCGCTTGGCAAACTCGACACGCTTGTGTTCCTGATGGGCGTGCACAACGTGGGCCGCATCGCCGGGCGGCTGATGGCGCACGGGCGCGATCCGCAAACCCCCGCCGCCATGGTTCAAATGGCCTTCTGGCACGACGAGCGGGTGGTCGCCGGCACGCTGGCGGACATCGCCGCGCGGGTCGAGGAAGCGGGCGTCAAACCGCCCGCCACGCTGGTGATCGGCGAGGTGGTTCGCCTCCACGAGAAGCTCCGCCAGTCCCAGCGCGACCTGCAACGCCGGCCCGACGGCAGTTCTCACTTTGAGCCGGCGCCGGCGCCGGACCAGGTGCTGCGTTTGGCAACGGGGGGATTGGGAAGCCAGGTCCTTCGGTTCGCCCTGACGTACTCGCTGTTCGACCGGCTGGCGGAGTGGACCCTGGCGGCGCCGCTGGCCGAGAGTCTGCACCTGGACGCCGCCGCGCTGGGCGAGATGCTGGAATGCCTGGTGGCGGCCGGCCTGCTCGAGTCGGGTGAGCAAGGTTTCCGGAATCTGGAACTGGCGTCTCGCTATCTGTGCGACGCCTCGCCGCGCAGCCTCAAACCCGCCGTGCTCCAACTGGCTGCGGCCGGCGAGTGGCCGGCCCTGCTGCGCTACGCCACGCAGGGATCTCCCGGTGACGCGCCCCAGGCGCGGGAAGAAGAATGGCGCCGCGACGCCTGCGAATCGCTGGCCCGGCTGGCGGCTCCGACGGTGGCGGACAAATTGCCGCTGGAGGGCTGCCGTTCGTTCCTCCTCGTCGGCTGGGGCGAGGCGTCCTACCGCGAAACGGTCTCCCGGCGCTCTCCGGCTCCGGAGTTCGAGGCTCGAAATCCATTTCTCGGCGCGTCGCTGACGGAAGAGGGCCGGCTATACGACGTGATCCTGCTTAGCGGCCTGCTGGCCTCTTGCGCCCGCGGACAGGTCGAGGAACTGCTGAAAGCGGCCGCCGCGCGGCTTTCCCGCGAAGGTCTGCTGGCGCTTTGCGACACCTTCCTGCCGGCCGGCTGCGTGCCGCCCCCCGAGGTCGTACTGGGCGCACTGGGCCGGCGCTTGCAGCGAGCCGGCTGTCGCAACTGGAGCGTCGGCCGTCTGCACGATGCTTTGGACGCGCTGGGCTTCCACTCCGTCCAGTTCCAGGCCCTCCCAGGCGGAAGCACACTGGCCATCGCCCGCCGGGGCTAGCACCTGTCCGGACACGGAACGCGATACCGAACCGCAACCGTCAGGGAGCGGCAGGATTCGCTTGACGACCTTTAAATTCAGCCGTTCCATACAGATTCCGGTATAAAGGTCGGAATCTAGAAAAAATGTCTTGCATTAAAGGTTCGACGCGTTTAGAGTATTTCCCAGCAGCCGTAAACGCCGGGGTGAGCTTCGCCACGGCGGGCAGTCGAGGTGTCGAGGTGCGATTACGTTTGAGCTGACGAACACGTTCTTAGGCAGCGCCAGGGTCTTCGCCTGGTCCGTCCGCGAGGTGCTGGAACGGATCGTGTTGCAGGAAGTGGCCGGAGACAAACTGACATTTTCTCAACTGAAGCTGCTGTACCTGGTCGCGCACACCAATGAACACACGACCATCGGCGACGCCGCCGCCTTCCTGGGAATCAGCAACGCGGCGGCCAGTAAGGCGGTGGACAAACTCGTCCGCCGGCGGCTGTTGCGGCGCGCCGAGATCCAGGAGGACCGCCGCTCGAGCCAGCTCTCGCTGACCGAGACCAGCCGCAAACTTTTGGAAGCTTACGAAGCGGCCCGGAACCCACGAGCGGCCCGGGCCTTCGCGCAGTTCTCTCCGGAAGAGCTCCAGCAGTCGTCGGAGTTGCTCGACCGGCTGGCGGGAGCCATTGTTCAGCAGGGCGCCGACCCGAACCAGATCTGCCTGCAGTGCGAGATCTACTACCGCGAGAAGTGCCGGTTTGGAGAGCTGGGCCGGCGCAACTGCTTTTACCAACGTCGAAGGATCGACAAGGCGGACGCCGCGCTGGCGCCCAGCGAGGAGTTCGCCGTCGAATGAGGAAGGTGGCCTGATGCCAAGTTACGTTAATCCCGAAAAATGCGATGGATGCAAGGCACTGGACAAGACCGCGTGTCAATATATTTGTCCAAACGACCTCATGGTCCTGGACAAGGAAACGATGAAGGCCTACAACCGGGACGTCTCGATGTGTTGGGAGTGCTACAACTGCGTCAAGATCTGCCCCACCCAAGCCGTCGAGGTCCGGGGATACTCCGACTTCGTGCCCCTGGGCGCGTCTTGCACGCCCCTGCGGAGCACGGATTCGATCCTGTGGACCGTCAAGTTCCGGAACGGGAACATCAAGCGGTTCAAATTCCCGATCCGCACCACTCCGGAAGGCGAAGCCGTGCCGGACGGCGGATGGCCGACGGCGGTCGACCTGAATAGCCCGGTGCTGTTTACCGAACCCGGTTCGGTGGGCATGCCGGAAGTTTTCACGCTCGGAAAGTAAAGGGGGACCCTAGCCATGGCGAATTTTGAAACTGTAACCGTTGAAACCGATCTCCTGATTCTGGGCGGCGGCATGGCCGCGTGCGGCGCGGCGGTGGAAGCGGCCTATTGGGCCCAGCAGAACGGCCTGAAGGTGGCCCTGGTGGACAAGGCCGCGGTGGACCGCTCGGGTGCGGTGGCCATGGGTTTGTCGGCCATCAACCAGTACGTGGGGCTCAAGGACGGCAAGAACACCGTCAAGGACTACGTGGACTACGTCCGCAACGACCTGATGGGCGTCACGCGCGAGGACCTGGTGGCGAACATCGCCCGCCACGTCGATTCCACCGTGCATCTGTTCGAAAAATGGGGCTTGCCCATCTGGACGGATGAGAACGGCGGCTACGTGCACGAGGGCCGCTGGCAGCTCATGATCAACGGCGAGTCCTACAAGGTCGTGGTCGCCGAAGCGGCCAAGAACGCGCTGCTGAAGACCGGCGTGGGCGAAATCTACGAGCGGATCTTCATCGTGGGGCCGCTGATGGACGGCGACCGCGTGGCGGGCGCGGCCGGCTTCTCGGTCCGCGAGAACAAGTTTTACATCTTCAAGGCCAAGGCCACGCTGGTGGCCATGGGCGGCGCGGTGCACGTGTTCAAGCCCAGGAGTTCGGGCGAAGGCATGGGGCGCGCCTGGTATCCACCCTGGAACTCCGGCTCTTCGGCGTACTTCACCATCCAGGCCGGCGCCGAGATGACCTGCCAGGAAGTGCGGTTTATCCCGGTCCGGTTCAAGGACGCATACGGCCCGGTGGGCGCCTGGTTCCTGCTGTTCAAGTCGCGCGCCACCAACGCCATGGGCGGCGAATACATGGTCGAGCGCAAACCCGAACTGGAAAACTGGGGGCCTTACGGGCGGGTCAAGCCGATCCCGGCCAATCTCCGCAACTACCTGGGCATGCTGGATGTGATGCAAGGCAAGGGTCCCATCTACATGCGCACGGAGGAAGCCATCGGCAAGATCGCCGCCGCCTATAAGGACGACGACAAGGCCTACAAGAAAAAAATGAAGGAGCTCGAATCGGAAGCCTGGGAAGACTTCCTCGACATGACCATTTCCCAGGCCATCCTGTGGGCCAGCACCAACGTGCAGCCCGAGGAGAGAAGCTCCGAGATCGCCGCCGCCGAACCGTACTTCATCGGCTCCCACTCGGGCGCTTCCGGCGCCTGGGTGAGCGGCCCCGAGGACTTGCAGACCGACGAAACCAAGGGCGACTACTTCTGGGGATACGCGCACATGGCCACCACCAAGGGCCTGTTCTGCGCGGGAGACGCCTCGGGAGCTTCGAGCCATAAGTTCTCGTCCGGTTCGCACGCCGAAGGCCGCATCGCCGCCAAGGCCGCCATCAAGTTCATCGTGGAAAACAACACCATGCCCGCGGTGGACGCGGCCGCGGCCGAAGCGCTGAAAGCCGAGATCCTGAAGCCTCTGGACACCTACGAAGCGAACAAGAACGCAACCACGGATCCGGAGATCAACCCCCACTACATCAAGCCGCGCGCCTTCATGTTCCGCTTGCAGAAGCTCATGGACGAGTATGCGGGCGGCATCTCGGCGCAGTTCATGACCAACGAATCGCAGTTGAACAGGGCGCTCGAACTGCTGGCTCTGCTGCGGGAGGATGCGGCGAAACTGGCCGCCTCCGACCACCACGAGCTGATGCGCTGCTGGGAGAATATCCACCGCATGTGGCAGGCGGAGGCGCACGTCCGGACAGTGCTGTATCGCGAAGAGACGCGCTGGCCGGGTTACTACTACCGCGCCGACAAGCCCAAGCTGGACCAGGAGAAGTGGCTGGTCTTCGCCAACTGCCAGTACAATCCCGCCACCGGCCAGTGGACCATGTTGTCGCGGCCGATCAAGCACATCTTCCCGCAGGCTTAGAAGCGCTTGCCGCTCCGCGGCTGGAAGAAAACAAGGCAGCCGGGAGGCGCCGGGGCACACCCGGCGCTTCCCGGCATGGAACCGTGTCATGGAAAGGGACTTTCAAACTCGTTGTCCCCATTGCGAAGGGCAGATGGCCCGCTGGGAAAACCCGCCCCAGAGCACCTGGAGCGGCGGCTTCCAATACGTCTGCTTCAACGACGACTGTCCCTATTTCGTGCGCGGATGGGTATGGATGAAAGAAACCGTGAATGTCGACGCCTCCTACCGGTTCCGGCTGGATCCGGAAACCGGGGAGACGGGCGCGCTGGCGGTGTGGTCCAAGGAAGCGCTGAAAAGCGGTATCCTGCCCGAGGAGAGACCCGCCCGTGCCGACTAGATTTCTGAACGAGGAACAGATCCTCCAGGGTGCCCCCCGCATGGGCCCCGAGGATCGGTTCCGTTTTCGCTGCGATGCCGCGCTGGATTGCTTCACGCACTGCTGCCGCGATGTGTCGATCGTGCTGACGCCGTACGATATCATCCGCATGAAGCGCGCCCTGGGCATCGATTCTTCCGAGTTCCTCGAGAAGTACACCATCTCGCCCTTTACCGCGGAGCAGAAGTTCCCGATTATCCTCCTGCGGATGGAGGGCGAGTCGCGGCGCTGCCCGTTTGTCGGCGAGAAGGGTTGCGGCATCTACGCCGGCCGGCCCTGGGCCTGCCGCATGTATCCCTTGGGAGTGGCGGCGCCTCAGAACCCGAACCCGGCCGACCACGCCTTTCACTTCCTGGTGCGCGAGGATCTGTGCCACGGTCACGACCTGGGCGAGGGCTGCACGGTGCGCGAATGGCTGGACGCCCAGGGTATTGAAGAGTACGACATGATGGGCGCCCCGTACCGGGATCTGACCCTGCACTCCTTCTGGGACGGCGGCCAGCCGCTCACGCCGGAGCAGGTCGGGATGTTTCACATGGCCTGCTACGATCCGGACCGCTTTCGCCGCTTCGTCTTCGAGACGCGCTTCCTGACGCTGTTTGAAGTCGACGAGGCCCGGGTGGAAGCCTTGCGCAAGGACGATCTGGAGCTGTTCGAGTTCGGCGTGCAGTGGCTGCGGTTCAGCCTGTTTCGGGAGAAGACGATGAAGTTGCGCGGATCGGTCTTGGAGGCGCGCCAGAAATGATCGCGGGCAAACCCATTCTGGTTCTCGGAGGCGGCATCGCGGGCATGACCGCGGCCCTCGAGGCGGCGGAGGCGGGCTGCGAGGTCGTTCTCGTGGAGAAAGCCCCCTACCTGGGCGGCCGCGTCGCGAAGATGAACCTGTACTTCCCGAAGCTGTGCCCGCCTTCCTGCGGTCTGGAGATCAACCTCAAGCGCCTGCGGGCCAATCCCCGAATCCAGGTCCTCACCCAGGCGGAACTGATCGAACTGAGCGGCTCCGCTGGCGACTTCACCGCCACCGTGAAGGTTGCGCCGCGTTACGTCACGGCCGCCTGCACGCGGTGCGGTTTCTGTGCCGAGGCCTGTCCGGCGGAGCGGCCGGATGAGTTCAACTACGGCCTGTCGAAGACCAAGGCCGTGTACCTGCCGCACGCGATGGCCTGGCCGGAACGATATGTCGTCGAGCGGCCGCTCTGCCCGCCAGGCTGCGCCGCCTGCGCCCAGGCCTGCCCGTACGGCGCGGTGGACCTGCACCAGCAGGAAGAGCGGAGGACCTTTCAGGTGGCGGCGGTGATCGCGGCCACCGGCTGGGCGCCCTATAACGCCGCGCGGATCGAAGGGCTGGGCTACGGGGAAAGCAAGAACGTGGTCACCAACCTGGTCCTCGAGCGGCTGGCCGCGCCCAACGGACCCACGGGCGGGAAGATCCTGCGGCCCTCCGACGGCCGCGCGCCGCGCCTGGTTGCGTTTGTGCAGTGCGCCGGTTCGCGCGACGAGAACCATCTGCCGTATTGTTCGGGGGTGTGCTGCGCGGCCTCCCTGAAGCAGGCCGCTTACGTCCGCTCGCAGTATCCCGACGCGAGAGTGGTCGTCTTCTACATCGACATTCGAACCTCCGGCCGTCTGGAGGACTTCTACTCGCGCATCGCCGCCGACACCAACGTGCAATTCATCAAGGGCAAGGTGGCCCACATCGACGAAGATCCGGCCACCGGAGACCTGGTGGTTCACGCCGAAGACATCCTGCGCGGGAAGCAGCTTGCCCTCCACGCGGACCTGGTGGTGCTGGCCACCGGCATCGTGCCCCAGACCCAGGGGCTTCCGGCCGCCTTCCCGGTGGACGAATACCGCTTCGCGGGCAACGGCAAGGCGGGCCTGTATCCGGCGGGCTGCGCGCACCGCCCCGAGGAGGTATCGGCGTCCGTGCAGGAAGCCACGGGCGCGGCGTTGAAGGCATTGCATTGCGTCGTCAGGAGCGCCCACCATGGATAAGAAGCTCGGCGTCTACATCTGTAGCGGGTGCGGCATCGGCGACGCGATCGACACGGAGAAGCTGGCCAGGGTGGCCGCGCGCGAGTGCAAAGCGCCGCTGTGCAAGGTCCATCCGTTCCTGTGCGGCGAAGAGGGCATCGCGGCCGTTCGAATGGACGTCGCCGATGGCGCTGTCAACACCCTGATCGTGGCGGCCTGCTCGCCGCGGGCCAAGAGCGAGGTGTTTTCGTTCGACCCCGGCGCGACGATTCTCGAGCGCGTCAATCTGCGCGAGCACGTGAGCTGGTCGCACAAGGCCAAGGACGAAGACACGCAGATGCTGGCCGAGGACTATCTGCGCATGGGGGTCGTCAAGGCGCGGAAGAGCGAACCGCTCGAGCCGGTGTCCGAAGCGGTCTCCAAGAAGCTGCTGGTGGTGGGAGGCGGGATCACCGGAATCAGCGCCGCTCTGGCCGCGGCCGATGCCGGCTACGAAGTGGCGCTGGTCGAGAAAGAGGCAAAGCTGGGCGGGTTTGTCGCCACCCTGAAGCAGCGCTTTCCCGCCCTGGCGCCTTACACCGAGCCGGCCGGCGACGGGTTCCAGGCCAAGATCGACGCCGCCAGCTATCACTCGAAGATCCAGGTTTTCAAGTCCGCGCGCATTCTCCGCACCGCGGGGCAGCCGGGCATGTTCGACGTGACCATCGAAACCCCGGAAGCCACCAGCGAGATCCGCGCCGGCGCGATTGTCCTGGCCACCGGCTGGAAACCGTACGATGCTTCCCGCCTCGGGCATCTGGGTTACGGCGCCAGCCCGGACGTGGTCACCAACGTTGAGTTCGAACGCCTGGCCGCGGCGGGGAAGATCGTCCGCCCCTCGGACGGCAAGCCCGCCGGCAGCGTGCTTTTCGTGCAATGCGCCGGCTCGCGCGACCAGGAGCATCTCTCCTATTGCTCTTCGGTGTGCTGCATGGCGACGTTGAAGCACGCCACTTACATTCGCGAGCAAAACCCGGACGCGCAGGTCTTCATCGTCTACAAAGACATGCGCACGCCCGGGCTGTACGAGAGGTTCTACCGCGCGGCCCAGGACCATCCCCTCAATTTCCTGACCAAGGGCGAGGTGACCTCGGTGGCCGTCACGGCCGAAGGGAAGCTGGCGGTCCAGGTCAGGGAGACGCTGATCGGTGAAGCGATCCAGATGCGGGTGGACCTGGTGGTCCTGGCCACCGGGATGGCGCCGGCCTCGGCCGATGGCGAGGCCATCCGCGCGCTGGAAGACGCCGAGATCCGCTGCGTGAAGAGCGAGTCGGAGGGCCAGCGCGCCGAGGCGGCGCGGACGGTCGAGCAGCTCAAGATTCACAAGGGCTCCGAGATCCTCAACCTGACCTACCGCCAGGGACCGGACCTGCCGGTGCTGAAGTACGGGTTTCCGGATTCGCATTTTGTGTGCTTCCCCTACGAGACCCGGCGCACGGGCATTTACGCGGCGGGCGCCGTGCGGGCTCCCATGGATGCGCAGCGCGCCGAAGAGGACGCCTGGGGCGCGGCCCTGAAGGCCATCCAATCGGTGGAACTCGCCGAACGCGGCCAGGCGGTCCATCCCCGCGCGGGCGACACATCGTTCCCCAGCTTCTTCCTGCAACGCTGCACCCAGTGCAAGCGCTGCACCGAGGAATGCCCGTTTGGCACGCTCGACGAGGACGAAAAAGGCACGCCCAAACCCAACCCGTACCGCTGCCGGCGCTGCGGCATCTGCATGGGCTCCTGCCCGGAACGGATCGTTTCGTTCAAAAACTACTCGGTGGACATGATCGCCTCGATGATCAAGGCCATCGAGGTGCCCGAGGAGGACGAAGAGAAGCCCCGGGTGCTGGTGTTCATGTGCGAGAACGACGCCTATCCGGCGCTCGACCTGGCGGGTTACAACCGCCTGCAATACGACCCCAGCGTGAGGGTGATCCCGCTGCGCTGCCTGGGTTCGCTCAACATCGTCTGGATCGCCGACGCGCTGAGCCGCGGCATCGACGGCGTGATGCTGATCGGCTGCAAGTACGGGGACGACTATCAGTGTCACTTCGTCCGCGGCAGCGAGCTGGCCAACCGGCGGCTGGAAAACGTCAAGGAGACGCTCCAGCGTCTGCAACTGGAAACCGGCCGGCTCCAGTTGACCGAACTGGCCATTCACGAGTATGGTAAGCTGCCGGAACTGATCGGCGGTTTCATGGAACGGATCCGCGAGATGGGACCCAATCCGTACAAGGGGTTCTGAGGTGGCAAACGCGATGTCGAGCCTTCCACTGATTCAGCCCGACGCCGCCTTCATCCGAGAAGTGATGCAGGCCGGCGGCGGGGACCTGAAGAAGTGCTTTCAGTGCGCCACCTGTTCGGTGGTCTGCGATCTGTCCCCGCAGGACGCGCCTTTCCCGCGCAAGCAGATGATCGCCGCCCAGTGGGGCTTGAAAGACCGGCTGCTGTGCGACCCGGCCATCTGGCTGTGCCACAACTGCGGCAGTTGCACCACGCGCTGCCCGCGCCAGGCCCGGCCGGGAGACGTCATGGCGGCGCTGCGCCGGCAGGCCATCCGGCACTACGCCTTTCCGAAGTTCATGGGGAAGCTGGCGACCGAACCTCGCGCCCTGCCGCTGGTGTTCCTGCTGCCGGTGCTCATCGTGCTGGCCATCGCGCTGTGGGTTCCCAAAGGCCCCGCGACTCCCGACCTCGAATTCGCCAACCTGTTTCCAATTCCGGCGCTGGAAGCCCTCTACTTCACGGTTTCCGGGCTGGTGCTGGTGGCGTTTGGGGTGGGCCTGGTCCGCTACCTTAAGGCGCTGAAGAAATGTTGCCCCGAGACGATCCTCAACCTGCCCCCGGCCTCGGCGGAGATCATTACTCACGAGCGCTTCGCCCAGTGCAGCGAAAACCAGGGCGTGCGCTGGGGACACGCTCTCGTGCTGTGGGGTTTCCTCGGTCTGGCGTTCATCGGCACGGCGGTGGGGCTGGGGACCATGACCGGCCTCCTGCGCACCCCTTTGCCCATGGGCGGCGCGTTCAAAATCCTGGCCAACGCGGGCGCCGCGGTGATCCTGGCCGGATGTATCATTCTGCTCAAAGAAAGGCTGGGCGATGCGGCGCGCCGGGCCGCCAGCAGCTACTTTGACTGGTTCTTCCTCTGGACCCTGACCGCGGTGGTCCTGACCGGCATCCTTTCGCAGTTTCTCAGGCTGGCGCAAATCGCCTACCTGATGTATCCGGTGTACTTTGTGCACCTCGTGCTCACTTTGTCGCTGTTTCTTTACGCTCCCTACTCCAAGTTCGCCCACTTGGCCTACCGCACGGCGGCCATGGCGAGCACGGAGCCGTGGATCCCCAAGCGGCGGAAATCGCGCCGCATCAGCGAGCAGGGGGCCGAGCATTGTGTGGACTTCTATAGCTAGCAGATAACAGGAGAATGGCATATGGCCGAGAACGGAAACCGAAAGACGAAGCTCCTGGACCAGCTCGAATCCGGGCCGTGGCCGAGTTTCGTCACCGAGATCAAGAAGGCCCGGGAAGGCAGCCCCGTTTGCGAGGACCTTCTCGGGCAACTCGAACTTTCCTACGAAGAGAAAAAAGGGCACTGGAAGCACGGCGGTATCGTGGGTGTCCTGGGCTACGGCGGCGGGGTGATCGGCCGCTACAGCGACGTGGGCGAGCAGTTCCCCAACGTCGCGCACTTCCACACCCTGCGCATTAACCAGCCTTCCGGATGGTTCTACTCGAGCGAAGCCATCCGGACGCTGTGCGACATCTGGGAGAAACACGGTTCGGGGCTCACCAACATGCACGGCTCCACGGGAGACATCGTCTTCCTGGGCACCAAGACCGACGAGCTGGAGCCTACCTTCAAGGAACTGACCGAGGCCGGGTTCGACCTGGGCGGCTCGGGTTCCTGCATGCGCACGCCTTCGTGCTGCGTCGGGCAAGCGCGCTGCGAGTGGGCCAGCTACGACACCATGAAGCTGTGCTACGACGTCACCATGAACTACCAGGACGAGCTGCACCGTCCTCCGTTCCCTTACAAGTTCAAGGTGAAGTGCGCCGGCTGCCCGAACGACTGCGTGGCATCAGTGGCGCGCGCGGATCTGTCCGTCATCGGAACCTGGAAAGACGACATCCAGCAGGATGACGCCGCGGTGGCCGAGTATGCCGCGGGCGGGCTGGACATCCAGAAGGACGTGTGCGAGCGCTGCCCCACCCGCTGCATGAACTGGGACGGGAAGCAGCTCGCTATCGACAACCGCGAGTGCGTCCGCTGCATGCACTGCATCAACGTGATGCCCAAAGCCTTGCGGCCGGGCAAGGAGAAAGGCGCCACCCTGCTCATCGGCTCCAAGGCGCCCATCGTCGCGGGAGCGCTGTTGAGCTCGGTGCTGGTTCCGTTTGTGCCCGCCGAGGAACTGTTCGATACGATCAAGGAACTGATCTCCCGCGTGTGGGAGTTCTGGGACGAGTACGGCAAGAACCGCGAGCGGGTCGGGGAACTGATCCAGCGCGTGGGGATGGCCAACTTCCTCGACGCGATCGGTCTGGATCCCGTGCCCGAGATGGTTTCGGCGCCCCGGGATAACCCGTATATTTTCTTCCAGACCAAAGAAGAAAAGTGATTGGAAGGAGAGACGAGATCATGGCAACGCAACCGAAAAGAATCACGGACATCGGTCCTCCGAACTACGAGAAGTTCCTGCATCCCCTGATCAAGAAGAATTACGGCCAGTGGAAGTACCACGAAACGCTGGCCCCGGGCGTACTCTGCCACGTGGCCGAGTCGGGCGACAAGATCTTCTCCGTTCGGGCCGCCTCTCCGCGCCTGCTGAGTATCCAGAGTCTGCGCCTGTTCGCCGCCCTGGCCGACAAGTACTGCGGCGGCTACCTGCGCTTCACCAGCCGCAACAACGTCGAGTTTCTGCTCGACAACGCGGCCAACATCGAGCCGTTGAAGCGGGAACTGCTGGCGGAGAATTTCCCGGTGGGCGGCACCAACAACGCCATCAGCAACATCGTCCACACGCAGGGATGGGTGCACTGCCACTCCTCGGCCACGGACGCCTCGGGTCTGGTGAAGAGCGTCATGGACGAGCTGTTCGAGTACTTCGCCGAGGAGAAACTGCCGGCCAAGCTGCGCATCGCGGTGGCCTGCTGCCTGAATATGTGCGGCGCGGTGCACTGCTCCGACATCGCCATCCTGGGCATTCACCGCAAGCCGCCGCAGATCAAGCACGAAATCCTGCCCAAGGTCTGCGAGGTACCCACGCTCATCGCTTCCTGCCCCACCGGCGCCATCCGGCCGGCCAGCGTCGGCGGCAAGCAGTCCGTCGAAGTGATCGACGAGCAGTGCATGTACTGCGGCCACTGCTACACGGTCTGCCCGGCCATGCCCATGAACGACCCCGAGAACGACGGCATCTCCATCTGGGTGGGCGGCAAGGTGAGCAACGCCCGCTCCGCGCCCAAGTTCACTAAGCTGGCCATCCCCTTCCTGCCCAACCATCCGCCGCGCTGGCCTGAAGTTGTCGGCGCGGTGGCCAACATCGTGCATGTGTACGCGCAAAACGCCAAGAAGTTCGAGCGCGTGGGCGAGTGGATCGATCGCATCGGCTGGCCGAAATTCTTCGAGCTGACCGGCATTCCGTTCACGCGCTACCACATCGACGACTTCAAACACGCCGGAATGACGTACGCCCGTTC
>JACQZT010000286.1 GCA_016213755.1 Acidobacteriota bacterium
CCAGGAGTCGGCCTGGGCAAAGCCGCGCACCAGGTGCGCGCGCCCGGGCGCCGCGGCGGCCCACAGGCCGAACGCGCCGTCCTCGTGCACCCAGGCGCCCGCCTCGTGCGCGGCGGCGACGACCTGTTCGGCCGGATCGAAGGAGCCGGTGTTGACGTTGCCGGCTTGCAGGCAGACGATGGCCGGGCCGGCGATGCGGGGCAGGTCGCCGGCGCACATGCGTCCCTGGGCGTCCACCGGCACGCGCACAACGCGCTCGCGCCCCAGTCCCAGCATGGCCAGGCACTTGAGAACGCTGATGTGAGTCTCGTCGCTGACGATGACGGTGATGGGCGGGGCGCCGTACAGGCCCTGCGCCTCGACGTCCCAGCCGGCCCGGGCCAGCAGCGCGTGGCGCGCCGCGGCCAGCGCGGCAAAGTTGGCCATGGTGTCGCCGGAAACGAAGCCCGCCCCGGTTTCGGGCGGCAGGCCCAGGACGTCCGCCAGCCAGCCCTGCACGGTCTCTTCCAGAAACGCCGCCACCGGTGACTGCACCACCATCCCGGCGAGCTGGTCCCAGGCCGCCGCCAGCCAGTTGGCGGCCACCGTGACCGGCAGAGCTCCGCCCACGACGAAGCCGAAATAGCGGCCGCCGGCCGTGGCCACGGTGGCGGGCGATCCGATCTCGTCGAGCAGGCCCAGCACCGTTTCCGGATCGGCGGGATCGGCGGGCAACTCGCCGGCCAGCCGCTCCAGCCGCCGGACATCTTCCGGCGCGGGGGCCACCGGGCGCTGGCCGAGGTTCCCCAGGTAGCGAATCGAGCGGTCCGCGGCGGACCGCAGCAGTGGTTCGTGTGAGTAACGCATGGAGGTGTGAAGTCCAGGATAGCTGGAATTCGGAGTCCGGTCAGTCGGCCGGCCGGCGCTTGAATTCGAGTCCGTGCAGGGAAGCGGTGAGGTCCGCCATTTCCGTGCCGCTGAAGCGGGGCCAGGGGATGTTCTTGGACTTCATCCGGTCGGCCATGGCGGGACCGTGCTCCCAGAGCGCGGCCACCATGTGGCAGGAGGTCATTCTGCCGCGCGGCCGGCCAGGCCGGGCGCTCCCGTGGCCGGATTATCGTGGCAGGTGGCGCAGCGTTTTCGCGCGAACACGGCCTGGCCGCGTTCGGGATTTCCCCGTTCCTCGAAGAACTGCAAGGAGGCCAGGTATCCCACCAGGCTGCGCCTGTCCTGGGCACTGATCCGTACCGGGTCGTACCGAAAGATGGGAGCATGGTTCCACATCGCGGCGGCGAACTCGGTGAAGCTGTAACGGGTGGGCCGGGCTTCCAGTTTCCACGCTCCGTTGTGGCAGGACCGGCAACCCTTGGCCGCGAACACCTCTCCGCCGTTCCGCGTCGAATCCGGCGCGAAGCGGGGGCTTTGTTGGCGCGTTCCGGGCAGGCTGCGCACGTAGGCCACCAGGTCCGTGAAATCCTGCGGCGACAGACGGGGAGGAACGGTTCGAAGGCTCTCGAAGGCCGGTTTCATGTCGCGCGCATGATTCCACATGGATTGGGCCAAAGCGATGGGATCGTCCATGGTTTCCCATTCCGAGACCGGCCGAATGCCCTCTCGCGCGGGGTGCGCGAGACCGTGACACTGGGCGCAGCGCCGGGCCTCGAACAGCGTCTCGCCGCGACGGGCGTCGCCCGGTTTCTCGAAATAGCGGGCCGCGAAAAAGAAGGCGAACAGATCGGCCGCCTGCTGCTCGTTCAGCCGGGGCCGGCGGATACCGCTCTTCGCCATGGCCGCCCACATCTTTGGAGCGTGGTTCCAGAGCAGGCTGACCATTTCCGCGGGCGCGAAGCCCCGGCCGGCCGCCCGGGCCAGGTCCGGCGCGGTCCGACCGCCCTCCCCGCCCACGCTATGGCAGACGATGCACTGCTGTGTCTGAAAGGTTTCTCTTCCCCGCTCGGCGTCTCCGAGAAGCAGTTCGCGTGTGGCTGCGAAGCCGGCTCCCGCGGGCCAGAGGTGGGCCAGCAACACGAACAGCGCACCGGCGTCTCCCCAACGCCGGTGCGCTACTTTCGGGCCTGACGGCACAGTGGTTCTTCCCAAGGCGGGAACCTAGTTCTTTTTGGCCGCCAGCAGCACGGTCACTTCTCCGCAAACCACTCCGCTCCGCATCAACTCCCGTTCGCTGCGCGAGGCCGGGAGCTGGCCGTCGATCTTGCCTCCCCCAAGCCGGACCTGGGACAGCAAGTACTGGCCTCCGTAGCGGCTGAAGCTCAGGCTTGGCGCGTCCTCGACCCGGGCCGTGCTGGCCGGGGTCACGGGTGTAAACACCTGGCCCGCGCCGTGATCCAATCCTTGGATCGACAGCACCCGGGAAGTGTTCCCCTGTTCCGCGATGGCGTGAATTCCGGCCGGCATGGTTTTCAGTCCCACGTTGAATTCGAAGGGGATGTTAGCCTTGATCCGAACCGACGTCTGCGCCCGAACCGCCGTCCCTGGAACAACCGCCAGCGCGGAAAGCAGCAGAACTCCAAAAGTCTTCCTGGTCATCTGATTCTCCTCTGAGCGCCGAAGCTTTCCCGCTGCCGCGGCGAACATGTTCAGAGTAGTTCGGAATCCCGGCCCGCGAAAGGTATCGGGGGGAGACGGAACGGTAATATCCGAGAAAAATGTCCGCATCCCTTCCGGGATTTGCCCCCGCGCTTGCGGAAACCTGATACACTGAGAGCACGTTTGATTGCCCCGCCTGGCCGAGTTCGCATTCCGCCTCGTACAGTCCGCTTTCAAATGACGAGGAAACTGCATGAAGAGAATTTTTGTTGGTAACCTGGACTTCGGCGCCACCGAAGATTCCATACGCGCGCTGTTCGAAGCGCACGGAACCGTGGAGAGTGTCAGCGTCATCACCGATCGCGACACGGGCCGCCCGAGGGGCTTCGCGTTTGTCGAGATGCCCGATTCGGCGGCCGCCGAGCGGGCCATTAACGCCCTGAACGGCGTGACCCTGGGAGGCCGCGCGCTCAACGTCAACGAAGCCCGGGCCCGGGAGGAACGAGGCGGCGGGGGACGCCCGCGCCGCGAACCGCGTTGGTAGCTCGAACTCCGACTGGCTGGGAGCCTCGATAGGAGAATTGTATGGCCGCACGGTCGCAGACCAGCAGCATGAAACGTCAGAAAGAGCTTGCCCGGCAGGAGAGACAGAAGGAAAAGGTGGCCAAGAAGGCGCAACGCAAGCTCGAGAAGCGTCCCCTCGAGGACGAGCCCTTGGTGCTGGAGACACCTCCGCCCGAAAGCCAGCCGGACTGATCTGTTCGGATCTCTGCCGAATCCCGGGGCCTGGTAACGCACCCGGGTGCTTCTGCATCTAAAATAGTGGTATGCGGAGGGTCGCACTCTTGGGACTGGCGGCGGTCTGCGCCTTGGCGGCCGCGGAACCCTTCGAGCGCGCCCTTGGCCTGTACCAGCGCACCGACTACGATGCCGCTTTGAAGATCCTGCTGCCGCTGGCGAGCATGGACGGCGCGAGATGGGAGCTCATCGGCAAGAACTACTTCATGAAGGGCGATTTCAAGCCCGCCAGCGAAGCGTTCGAGAAGGCCGTGGCGGCCGATCCCAACCGCTCGGACTGCCACCTGTGGCTGGGACGGGCCTACGGCCGGCGCGCCGAAACATCCAGCTTCGTGACGGCGCCGGGGCTGGCCTCCAAGGCCCGGCGGAGTTTCGAGAAAGCCGTGGAAATCGATCCCCACAACCGGGAAGCGATGAGCGACCTGTTCGAATACTACGTGCAGGCCCCCGGATTTCTGGGCGGCGGGATGGACAAGGCCGGGGCCCTGGCGCGCAAGATGCGGCAGCTCGACCCCGCCGAATACCATTCCCTGGAAGCCAGCCTGGCCGAGAAGCGCAAGGAGTGGGGCACGGCGGAACAGCAGTTGCGCCGCGCCGTGGACCTGGCGCCGCAGCAAGCCGGCCGCATCGTCGATCTGGCCCGTTTCCTCGCCCGCCAGGGCCGCCACCAGGAAAGCGAGACCTGGTTCCAGCGGGCCGCGCAACTGGCGCCCGGCAGTCCGCGCGTGATTTTCGAGCGCGCCCGCGCCTACATCCAGGCCCAGCGCAACCAGAGTGAGGCGCGCGCTCTGCTGCAGCAGTACCTGGCTCTGCCGCTCTCTCCGGACGACCCTCCGCGCGAAGAGGCCGAAAAGCTGTTGAAGCAGGTCGGGGGCTGATCGCCCGATGCCCGCCGCCGAGGCGCTGCGCTTCAGCTTGCAGGCGCTACGGGCCAATCGCATCCGCACGCTGCTGACGGCGCTCGGCCTGGTGATCGGCAACGCGTCGGTCATCCTGGTGGTGACCATCTCGCTCACCAGTCGCGACTACATCCTGGAACAAATCCGCGGCATCGGCTCGAACCTGATCTCGGCCTACTACGAAGCGGGCTCGATGACCTCGGCCAAGGTGGATGCCGATTTCGTGAAGATGGCCGACGTCGAGGCGGTGCGCGAGCAACTGGGCGACCGCATCGTGGCCGCCACCGGCGTCATCACCAACTACGACCGCATGCTCATCGAGGGCCGCGAGGCGGACGTGGCCGTCATCGGTTCCGACGAGCATTACCCGCGGGTCCGCAACCTGGCCATCCTGGCGGGCCGCTTCATGGACCAGACCGACGTGGCGCTGCGCAACAAGGTGGCCATGCTCACCGAGCGCCTGGCGCGCCGGCTGTACGGAAGCCAGCCGGCGGCCATCGGGCAGATCCTCAAAGTCCACGGCCTGCAATTCACCGTCATCGGCACATTCAAGGAGAAGACCGAAACCTTCGGCCTTTCCGAGCTTTCGAGCGAGACGCTGCTGATTCCGGTGACCGTCATTCGCTACTTCGTGCAGGCCGAGCGCGTCGACCCGATGTATGTGCAAGTGCTTCGCAGCGGCGACGTCGAGGCCGCCGCGGGCGTGGTGCGGCGCATTCTCGAGGGCCGCCACCGGCCCGGCGCGCGCTACCGCGTGCAGACGCTGACCGCCATCCTCGACACGGCCAGGCAGATCGCGCTGGTGCTCACGCTGGTGCTGGTGATGGTCTCCGCCATCGCGCTGATCATTTCCGGCATCGGCATCATGAATATCATGCTGGTAACGGTGACCGAGCGCACGCGCGAGATCGGCCTCCGCATGAGCCTGGGCGCGACGCGGCGCGCGATCCTGCTCCAGTTCCTGCTGGAAGCCGTGCTGATCAGCGTGGGGGGCGGCTTGCTCGGCATCCTGCTCGGAATCTCGGGTCCGCTGGCGGTGCGCTTCCTGGCGCCGGGCTTCGAGATCCCCATTTCGCCGCTGTCGGTCGCCATTGCCTTCGCGGTGTCCTTTCTGGTGGGCCTGGTGTTCGGGATCCTGCCGGCCAACCGGGCGGCGCGCCTGAATCCCACCGAAGCCCTAAGATACGAGTAGACCGGCCGCGGGCCGGCGATTTCCCGGAGGTCGAAATGCGATTTGTCTTCTGGCTGGCCCTGCCGGCGGCGCTGGCGGCCCAGACGCGCACCATGACGCTGCGCGAAGCGGTCGCGGCCGCGCTCGAACAGAGCCCGGAAGTGGTTCTGGCGCGGCTGGACGAGCGGAAAGCGACGCTGGCGGCGCAGGAGGCGCGCGATCCGTTCGTGCCCAAAGTGTTCGCCGGCAGCGGTCTGGCGTACAGCAACGGGTATCCCATGGGCATCGACGGCGCGGCGCCCTCCATCTTCCAGGCCCGGGCCGTCGGCTCGATCTACAACTCTCAGCAGAAATACCTGCTGGCCCAAGCCCGGGAGAACCAGCGCGGGGCCAGTCTGGACACGCAGGGCCGGCGCGAGGAGGCGGTCTGGAGGACGGCGGCGCTGTTCCTGGAAGCCGAACGGCTGGCGCGCATTTCGCAGGCCGCGCGGCGCCAGGTGGAGAGCCTGGATCGCGTGACCGAAGCCGTGGCGGCACGAGTGCGGGACGGACGCGAATTGTCCCTCGAAGAGCGCCGTGCGCGGCTCGACCTGGCCAAAGCCCGGCAGCGCGCCGACGCCCTGGAGGCGGACGCCGAACACGCCGAGCGATCCCTGGCCGCCGCCATCGGGTTGGGCGACGGTGCGCGCGTGCGCGCCGCCGGAGAGGAGCGCACGCCGCCGAAATCGCCCGGCACCGAGGAGGCCGCCGCCCAACTGGCGCTCGAGGACAATCGCGAAATCCGGCGGCTGGAATCGTCCCTGCTGGCCAGCCAGATGGAGGCGCACTCGCACCGCGCTTCGCGGATGCCCAAGATCGACCTGGTCGCGCAGTATGCGCTGTTTGCGAAGTTCAACAAGTACGAGGACTTCTTCCGGAGTTTCCAGCGCCACAACGGGCAATTGGGGGTCTCTTTCACGTTGCCCCTGACCGGCAGCCCGGCGGCGTCGGCGCGGGCGGCGGCGGCCGAGACCGATGTCCTGCGCCTGAGAACCGGCGTGAACCGGACGCGGACCCGCATCGCCCTGGACGCCCGGCGCAGCTTTCAGGAATTCAAGAAGGCCGAAACCGCGCGCGAGGTGGCGCGGCTGGATCTGGATCTGGAACGCGAGACCGTCTCGATCCGCCTGGCGCAAATGCAAGAAGGCCGGGCCACGCTGCGGCAGGTGGAGCAGGCCCGCTTCGCCGAGCACGAAAAGTGGATTGCGTTTCTGGACGCCCAGTTCACGCTGGAGCGGGCGCGCCTGGACCTGGTGCGCCGCACCGGCGGGTTGCTGGCCGCGCTGCGATAGTGCGATCATGATCAGTTAAATTCATGCCCTCGCGAGCGGCGATTTTTCGGGCTGTGGCGATTGCCATTCTCCTGCTGGCCGGGGCGGAATTGTCTGCCTGCGGGCCCTGCAACGATGCCTCCTGGGAGGAGACCTCCGGCGGCGATTGTTGTCTGTGCTGTTGTGGCCACATCGTCGTGATCTCTCCGATTGTGCTCACACCCACGATTGAGGCCGCTCCGGCCTTCCTTCTGCCGGAACGCATACCGCCCTCCGCCGATTGCGCCGGCATTTACCACCCTCCGCGCGGCTGATTCCTCGCCCACCGATAAGATAATCCCGTTCAGGAGCGTAGTATGGCTTTGAAAGCAGCTCTGTGTTTGACCGCGGCCTGGATTGCGCTGGCGCACCCGGGAATGGGCGCGGCAGCGTACACCGTCGGCGACCTGGTCCGGACCGCCATCGAAAGCAACCGGGAATTGGAGGCCCTGCGGCGCAGGGTGGACGAGGCGCGGGGATTGCTCCGCCAGGCGGGAGCCCGGCCCGCGCCGAACCTCGAGGTGGGCGCCTCGACCGGAAAGCCCCTGGGATCGGCCGGCGAGGAGGAGTTCTCCGCCGGTTTCGCGCAGACCCTGGAGACCGCGGGCAAGCGCGGCAAGCGAATGAGCGTGGCCGAAAAAGGCGTGGCCCTGGCCGAAGCCGAGCTGGCCGAGCGAACGCGCCATCTGGTGATCGAGATCAAGCTGGGCCGCCTGGAGGCCCTGACGGAGCAAGCCAAGCTCGACGCGCTCGACCAGATCCTGGAATCGTACGGCGAGTCGCTGAAGCTCACCGAGGCTCGGGTTGGGCAGGGAGATGCCGCTCCTCTGGAAAGCCAGTTGCTTCTGGTCGAGGTGAACCGGACCGAGGCGCTCAAAAGGACCATCGCCGGCAAGGTGCAAGTGGCCCTCGCCATTCTGCGCCGCCTGTGCGGGATCGGGGTATCCGAGCCTCTGACTCTTTCCCCGGACGCCGCCGCGGCGCCCGGCGGCGTGTACGATCTCGCGGAACTGCGCCGGCGGGCGCTGGAACTGCGGCCGGATCTGCGCATGGCAAGAATCGTGGAACAGCAAGGCGCGGCGGAAATCGCCCTGACCGAGGCCGGGTCCCGGGGCGATGTTACGCTGTCGGCGCAGTACGCGCTGCGGAACGCGCAGATCGCCCGGCTGCGGGACCGGGACCACCTGCTCGCCTTCGGCGTCTCCGTCCCGCTGTTCACAAAGCGCCGCAACCTGGGCAACCTGGAGGCGGCGGCGGCCCGGGCGACCGGGGCGCGCTCGATGCGGCAGCACCTGGAAGCGGCCATTCCCCTGGAAGTGGAGGCCGCCTGGCAGCACTGGGAAGCCGCGCGGCAGTCGCTGGCTTGGCTCGAGCGCGGCGTCGTCGCCCTATCCGAGAAGAATCTGGACATCATGCGGCAGGCACAGGTCCTGGGGCAGGTGCGGCTGCTGGACGTGCTCAACGAACAGCGGCGCCTGGTCGAAACCCGGATGGGCGCCATCGAGGCGGGAGCCGAAGTTCGCCGGGGAGCGATCGAGCTGGAACAGGCCGTGGGAGGGGATCTGAAGTGAAACGCGAACTGATTGCGGCGGCGTGCTGCCTGGCGCTGGCGGCGTGCTCGAGGACCAAGCCCGAAGCCGCTTCCGGCAAGGAGGCCGGCGAGACCTCGAATCTCGTCACGGTTGAGGAAGCCGCGCAGAAGAATGTCGGAGTGGAAGTCGCGCCCGTCCGGCGGACCCTGCTCGCCGAGCGCCTCCAGACCACCGGAACCGTGCAGCCCGTGGACAGCCTGGTGAGCCAGGTGCGCGCGCCGGCGCGCGGCCGGTTGCAGCAGGTTCTGGCGCGGGTCGGGGACCGGGTCCAAGCGGGCGGGGAACTGGCGCGGCTGGAAAACCTGGAAGCCGGCGAACTGACCGCCCAACTTGCTTCCGCGCGAGCCGAGCTTCAGCGGCTGAAGGTGCTGCTGGCGGCGCAGTCGAGACAGGTCGAACGGAACCGGAAGCTCGCGGCGATCGGCGCGGCGCCGGCGAAGGATCTCGAACAGAGCCGGGCCGAGTTCGAGGCGCTGGAGGAGAGCATCCGCTCCCAGGAGAGCGCCGTGGCGGGTGTCGCAGCGCGGCTGAAGCGGTTCGGCGCAAGCGAGTCCGTTCCCGGCGCGCCCGTGATTACTTCGATCACGGCGCCCCTGGGAGGCATCGTGATCAAGGCGCCCGCGTCACCCGGCGAGGTCGTGGAGACCGGCGCGCCATTGTTTACCGTGGCCGACCTGTCGCGGGTGTGGGTGCAGGCCGAAGTCTACGAGAAAGACCTGGGGCGCATCCAGTTGGGACAGTCCGCGATCATCCGCGTCGACGCCTATCCGGAACGGCTCTTTTCCGGCGCGGTCTCCTACATCGGCGACACGCTCGATCCGCAGACCCGCACGGCCAAGGTGCGCTGTGAAGTCCCCAACGGCGATGTGCGCCTGAAACTCGACATGTACGCGACCATCCAACTGCCCACCACCTTCAGCCGCCAGGCGCTGGCCGCGCCGGAGGGCGCCATTCAGCAGCTTGGTGGAAAGGCCGTCGTGTTCGTTCAACTGGGCGCGACGCGCTTCGAGGCCCGCCAGATCGAACCTGGCAAGACGGTCGACGGCCTGGTGGAGATCCTGAGCGGGCTGCGGGAAGGGGAGAAGATCGTCATCGCCGGCACCTACCACTTGAAGTCCATCGTCGCGGGCAAGGAACTGGGAGAGGAGTAGCCATGGAACGTCTCGTATCCTGGGCCCTTTCCTACCGCTTCATCGTCCTTCTGGCGACGGTTTTCGTCATCGGCGTGGGGCTGTATTCGCTGGAGAAACTCCCCATCGACGCGGTTCCCGACATCACGCCCAACCAGGTGCTGGTGCTGACCCGCGCGCCCAGCCTGTCGCCGCTCGAGGTGGAGAAGCTCCTCACCTTCCCCGTGGAAACCGCGATGAGCGGGTTGCCGGGCATCGAGAAGATCCAGTCCGTCTCCAAGTTCGGCCTCTCCTACGTCGCGGTCTACTTCGAGGAGGACCGGGACCCCTATTTCTGCCGGCGCCTGGTGATGGAACGCTTGCCCCAGGCCCAGGAAGCCATCCTTCCGGGGATCGGGACGCCCGAAATGGGGCCCATCACGACCGGCCTGGGCGAGGTCTACATGTTCAAGGTGGCGGGCAAGAACCGCTCCCTCATGGAACTGCGCGCCATCCTGGACTGGGAGATCGCGCCCAAGCTGCGCTCCACGCCCGGCATTGTCGAAGTGAATACTCACGGCGGAGAACTCAAGACCTACGAAGTCGAATTAGACAACGATAAACTGTCCGCCTACCACATCAGCCTGCGGAAGATCCTCGAGGCGCTGGAACGCAACAACGCCAACGCCGGCGGCGCCTACCTGGAGCGCGTCGAGCAGCAGTATCTCATCCGCGGCGAGGCGCTAATCGCGAGTCTGGCGGACATCGAGAACATCGTGGTGGGCTCGTCGCCCACTGGCACGCCCATTCTCATTCGTAACGTCGCCGGCGTTCACTTCGGGCCCATGGTGCGCCAGGGGTTCGCCACTCAGGACGGGGAGGGGGAAGTGGTGCTGGGCATCGCCATGATGCTTCTGGGCGAGAACTCGCGCGTGGTGGTGGACCGCGTGAAGCAGCGCCTGGCCGAGATTCAGAAGAGCCTGCCTCGGGATGTGACCATCGAGCCGTTCTACGACCGCACCGACCTGGTCCGGCGCACCATTCACACCGTCGGCACGAACCTGGTCGAGGGAGGCTTGCTGGTGGTGGCCGTGCTCCTTCTGCTGCTGGGCAGCTTCCGCGGCGGGCTGATTGTCTCGTTGGCCATTCCCCTTTCCATGCTGGTGGCATTTACCGGCATGGTACATGCGGGAATCTCGGGCAACCTCATGAGTCTGGGCGCGATTGACTTTGGGCTGATCGTGGACGGCTCGGTGGTGATGATGGAAAACATCCTGCGGCGCCTGAGCCGCCGCAAGGAAAGCGAGAGCGCCCTGGAGGTGGTGCGAAGGGCCGGGCAGGAAGTGGCGCGGCCCATCTTCTTCGGAGTGGCGATCATCACCATCGTGTACGTTCCGATTCTGACCCTGCGCGGTGTCGAGGGGAAGATGTTCGACCCCATGGCGATGACGGTTCTGTTCGCCGTCGGCGCCTCGCTGGTCATCGCCCTGACCCTGATGCCGGTGCTCGGCTGGCTGGCGTTCCGGCGCGGAGCGGCGGAGAAGACCACCTGGCTGATGCGCCGGTTCTCGGCGCTGTACCGCCCCTTACTCACCCGCGCGCTGCGCTTTCCCCTGGCGTCGGCCGCGGCGGCCACGCTGGTGTTCGTCCTGTCCCTGGGCGTCATCCCTTATCTCGGCGCGGAGTTCCTTCCCCGGCTCGACGAAGGGTCGATCCTGGTGATGATGTACCGGGTGCCCGGGATCTCGGTGCCTGAATCGCTGCACGGCAACGAGATCGTCGAGAAGGCGCTCAAGCGGTTTCCGGAGGTGGACAAGGTGGTCTGCCGGACCGGCCGGCCCGAAGTCGCGGTGGATCCCATGGCCATCGACCAGAGCGACGTGTACGTCATGCTGAAACCGGTTTCCGAGTGGCCCCGGCGGAGAACCAAGGAAGATCTCGTCAATGCGATGAAGCAGGCCCTGGAAAAGGGAGCGCCCGGCGCGGCCTACAGCTTCTTGCAGCCGATCGAAATGCGGATGCACGAGCTGATGGAGGCGGGAGTGCGCTCGGACATCGCGGTGAAGCTTTACGGCGAGGATCTCGATGTTTTGCGCGAGATGGCGGAGCGGATTGCCCGGGTGGTGGAAAGAGTCCCGGGGGCGTCGGACGTGCGCGCGGAGCGCGTCGCCGGGCTGCCCTATCTGCGCGTGCGCGTGCGCCGCGAAGCCATCGCGCGGCACGGCCTGGACGCCCAGGATATCCTGCACACGGTGGAGGCGATTGGCGGGAAAGCGGCCGGCCAGGTGATCGAAGGCAACCGCAGGTTTGCGCTTCAGGTTCGCTTCGCCGCCCGGCAGCGCGCCAGCGTCGAGTCGATCCGGAACCTGCGCGTGGGGGACGCGGAAGGCCACTTCATCCCGCTCGCCCAGCTCGCCGACATCTTCGAGGAGGAGGGGCCGGCGCAGATCAGCCGCGAAAACGCGCAGCGGCGGATCAGCGTCGAGGTGAACGTCCGCGGGCGCGACCTGAGCGGTTTTGTCTCCGAGGCCCGGCGCGCGGTGGAACGCAAGGTCAGGGTCCCGGAAGGGTACACGCTGGAATGGGGAGGCAAGTTCGAGCAGCTTGAAAGCGCCGGCCGGCGGCTGGCGGTCACCATCCCCGCCGCCCTGCTCATCATCTTTGTGCTGCTGTATTTCAATTTCCGCGCGGCCGCTCCGGCGCTGCTGATCTTTCTGAACGTCCCGCTGGCCGCCACGGGAGGAATTCTGGCTCTGTGGCTGCGGGGAATGCCCTTCAGCATTTCGGCCGGCGTCGGGTTCATCGCCCTGTTCGGCATCGCGGTTCTCAACGGGATCGTGCTGCTGACCTATATCGGTCAACTGCGCGAGCGAGGCACGGACCTGGAGGCGGCGGTGGAAGAGGGCGCCCGCACCCGTCTGCGGCCGGTGCTCATGACGGCGCTGGTGGCCAGCCTGGGTTTCCTGCCGATGGCCCTCTCGCAAGGCGCCGGCGCCGAGGTGCAGCGCCCGCTGGCCACCGTAGTGATCGGCGGCCTGGCGACCTCGACGCTGCTGACGCTGCTGGTGCTGCCCTCGGTTTACTTGTGGATCGAGAAGCGGCGCGGGTCGAAAATTAGCCGCGAATGAACGCGAATATACGCGAATAAGATTGGATGTTTTTATTCGCGTTCATTCGCGGCTCGATTTCCCGCTCACCGGACCGGCCTGAAGCGCTCCAGGAAGCGCGTGTCGAGATCGCCGGCGCGGAAGTCGGGGTCGGCCAGTATTCGCTGGTGCAAGGGGATCGAGGTGTGGATCCCCTCGACCACGAACATCTCCAGGGCGCGGCTCATGCGGGCGATGGCTTCGTTGCGGTCGCGGCCGTGGGCGATCAGCTTGGCGACCAGCGAGTCGTAGTAGGGCGGAATGCTGCCGTCGGTGTACGCCGCCGTGTCGACGCGGATGCCGATGCCGCCGGGCACGTTGAAGCCCGTGAGCCGGCCGGCGGATGGCGCGAACGTGTCCGGATTCTCCGCGTTGATGCGGCATTCGATGGCGTGCCCGCGAATGGCCACCGGAGAGGGGATCGCCTCCGAAAGGGGCGCTCCCGCGGCAAGCTGAATCTGTGCCTTCACCAGGTCCAGGCCGGTGATGCACTCGGTGACCGGGTGTTCCACCTGGATGCGGGCATTCACCTCGATGAAGTACAGGTCGCCCTTCTCGTCCATCAGGAACTCGACGGTGCCGGCGCTGGTGTAACCCACCGCGCGCATCGCGACGCGCAGGCTGTCGCACATCCGGCGGCGAAGTTCCGGCGTCATGGCCGGCGAGGGCGCTTCTTCGATGAGCTTCTGGTGGCGCCGCTGGATGGAGCATTCGCGCTCGCCCAGAACCTCGACCTCGCCGTGATTGTCGCCCAGCACCTGGAACTCGATGTGGCGGGAGCGCTCGACGTATTTCTCCAGGTACATGTCGGGGCAGGAAAACGCGGCCGCGGCTTCCTGCTGCGCCTGTTGGAATTGGGACAGCACCTCCGAGGGCTGGCGCACGATGCGCATCCCGCGCCCGCCGCCGCCGGCCACGGCCTTGAGGATCACCGGATACCCCACGCGGGCGGCGACCTCGGCCGCCTCGTCGGCGTCCTTCAGAACGCCGTCGGAACCCGGCTGGACCGGCACGCCGGCCTGCTTCATGATCTCTCTGGCGCGCTGCTTCATGCCCATGGCGCGGATGACGTCCGGCCGCGGCCCGATGAAGCGAATGCCGGAGGTCTCGCAGACCTCGGCGAAATCGGCGTTCTCGCTTAGGAAACCGTAGCCCGGGTGGATGGCATTGACGTTGGTCAGCTCGGCGGCGCTGATCACCGAAGGGATGTTCAGGTAGCTCAGCGCGCTCTTGGCCGGGCCGATACAGATGGCCTCGTCGGCGAAACGCACGTGCAGGCTGTGCCGGTCGGCTTCCGAGTAGACCGCCACGGTCCGGATACCCAGGTCTTTGGCGGCGCAGATGATGCGCAGGGCGATCTCGCCGCGGTTTGCAATCAGGATTTTTTGAAACATGGGGAGCGCTGTTACGACGGCTTGACGGCGAACAGTTTTTCGCCGTATTCCACCGGCTTCCCGTTCTCCACCAGCTTGGCCACGATGGTTCCCGAGATCTCCGCCTCGATCTCGTTCATGAGCTTCATGGACTCGATGATGCAGAGGACCTTGCCGGGTTGGATGCTGTCGCCGACTTTCACAAACGGCGGGGCGGCCGGCGCCGAAGCGTCGTAGAACGTTCCGACAATGGGCGAGGGGATGAAGACCAGCGAAGGATCGCTGGTGACGGCGTCGGCGGGCGGTTCGCCGGTGGCGTCCGGAGCGGCCGGCGCATACACGGGGGCGGCCGGGTAGGCGGCTGGCGCCGCGGCCGGCATCGCGAACTCCTGGCTGATGGGGGCGGTGCGCTTGACCCAGACCCGGTTCTCGCCGCGCTGCACTTCCAGTTCGGCAACGCCGCTGTCTTTGACGAGCTGAATCAGTTCCTTAATCTCTTCGAGTGTCATTGTCGGTCGGTGGCTCTTCCCAAAGGCTTCAGAGCGCGGCCAACTCCTTGGAGTTGGGGGTCAAAACCTCGCAGCCGTCCGCGGTGACGGCGACGGTGTCTTCGATCCGGATGCCTCCGTAGCCTTCCAAGTATACGCCCGGTTCAATGGTTACAACCATGCCGGCGCGCAACAGCGTTTTGTCCCGGCGTCCGATGCGCGGGGCTTCGTGGATCTCCAGGCCCAGTCCATGCCCGGTGGAATGCACGAAGGCTCGGTCCAAACCGTCGGCGCGCAAACGCCGTCGCGCCGCCCGTTCCACCGCGGCGGCCTGGACGCCGTCCCGCACGGTCGCAATCGCCGCTTGCTGGGCTTCCAGCACCGCCCGGTACATCTTGCCGGCTTTGACGGCCGGCCTCCCCAAGAACACCGTCCGGGTCATGTCGCTGGCGTAGCCATTCCGGCTCGCACCCATGTCTATTAATAGTAGCTGATTGGCTTTCAGGGCGACGGGGCCGGGACTGGCGTGCGGCAGCGCCGAGCGCGGTCCGGCCGCCACAATGGTGGGAAACGCCGGCCCTTCGGCGCCCAGGCGCCGCATCTGGTGGTCCAGTTCGGCCGCGACCGCGGCCTCGGTCATCCCCGGCCGGACCGCGCGAATCACCCGGTCGTACGCCCGCGAGGCGACCAGCATGGATTGGCGAATCAGCTCGATCTCGGCCGGCGACTTGATCATGCGCCGGTCCTCGATCAGCGTTTCGGCCGGCTCCAGTGTCGCGCCCCGGCTCAGCTCCTGGTGCGCCGCGAACGAGATACGGGTGTTTTCAAAGCCGATGCGCCGCAAGCGCCGGCGCGCCAGGTGCCGGGAAACCGCCGTCGGCAGCGGACCTTTCACCACCCGCACGCGGCAACCGGTTTCCTCGCCGGCCTGAATCGCGTAGCGCGGGTCGGTGAACAGCAGCGCCTGGCCGCCCGGCTCCAGCACCAGCGCCGCGCTGCTTCCGGTGAACCCGGAAAGGTAGCGAACGTTGACCGGAGTCGACACCACCAGGCCGTCCCAGGTGCGGGCTTGGAGATCGGCGCACGCCAGCCGCCGGCGGTCTTGATATTCTTTTTCGAGCATCTTCTTGAAGAGGCGGGAACTTTGCGTAAGCCTCTATTTTAGCAGCAACTTGCCAGTTGTCTTGCGGCTCGCCAGGTCGATCTGAGCCTGGGCCGCCTGGGCCAGCGGGTAGACCTTGTCGATGTGCAGCGTGAGCTTGCCGTCGGCCACCCACCCCAGCACGTCGCCGGCGCGCCAGCGCAGTTCCTCGGGCGTGGCGCAGTAGGCGAACAACGTGGGGCGCGTCAGGTACAGCGAGCCCTTGCGGGACAACAGCAGCGGCTCGACAGGCGGCACCGGACCGCTGGCGTTTCCGAAGCTGACGAGCATGCCGCGCGGGCGCAGACTGTTGATGCTCTTCTCGAACGTGGACGCGCCCACCGAATCGTAAACCACGTCCACGCCCCGGCCGTCGGTCAGGCGCCGGGCCTCGGCTTCGAAGTCCTGCTGGGTGTAGAGAACCACGTCGTCGGCGCCGGCGCGGCGGGCGATCTCGGCCTTGCTGGGCGTCGACACGGTGGCGATCACGCGCGCCCCGCGCATCTTCGCCATCAGCACCAGCAGGCGGCCCGTGCCGCCCGCCGCGGCATGAATCAGCGCCACGTGGCCGGGCTGGAGTTCGAACGTAGAGTGCGAAAGATAGTGCGCCGTCATGCCTTGCAACATCGCCGCGGCGGCCGATTCGAAGTCGAGCGAATCGGGGATCCGAATCACCTGCCAGGCCGGAACCACGGCATATTCGGCATAAGAGCCGCGGGCCATGCAGTAGGCCACGCGGTCTCCCGGCGCCAGTTGCGTAAAGCCCTCGCCCGCGGCTTCCACCACACCGGCGGCCTCCATGCCCAGGGTCACCGGCGGCTCGGCCGGGTACAAGCCGGTGCGGAAGTAGATGTCGATGAAATTGACGCCGATGGCCTGGATGCGGATCAGCACTTCGCCGCGACCGGGCTGGGGGACGGGAACCTCGTCCAGTTGCAGGACCTCGGGGCCCCCGAAAGTATGGACGCGAATCGCTTTCATGTTCGTACCTTTCCGCGGAGATGGACCGCCGCC
This sequence comes from Acidobacteriota bacterium, assembly GCA_016213755.1. Taxonomy (GTDB): domain Bacteria; phylum Acidobacteriota; class Terriglobia; order Bryobacterales; family Bryobacteraceae; genus JACQZT01. The sequence continues at coordinate 16,607 of JACQZT010000286.1, forward strand.
GCGTACAGCAGCAGATACAGGAGCGTGAACGGGAAGGCGGCCAGCCGGGCCAGCGTGCGCACGGCGCCGGCGCCGGCCAGGCCGGCGCGGAACAGCAGGAAGTGGCGCACGGCGCTCCAATGGGCGCGGTCGAACCAGAAGTAGTCGCCGTTCTCGTTGAGGATGAAAAGCTTGGCCGGCAAGTGCCAGGCCAGCGACCATTTCCACTTGGTCATGATGGGCTCGCCCGCGCAGACGATCCCCACCACCGTGTAGCCGTTGGCGCGCAGTTCTCGATACAGGCGCTTGCGGTTGGCCCGGCCCGGATAGTCGGTGACGCGATAGACCCGGCCGTGCTCCGGGCGGAATCCCTCCGGCAGGCCGGCGAAGCAGGTGACCAGATCGACCTGCAACTGGTCGCCGTGAATCTTGGGCAGATCCGGCAGCAGGTTGTCCAGCAGGTAGCGCGACCCGCTCTCGACCAGCAGCAGGCGCGTGAAAGGCGGGACCCGGTTGGAAAGAAAGTAGCGCAAATAACCACTATACCGTGGCCCCTAACCGGGTATCATCAGAAGTTCGGGCATTCATGTTCCCGACTCACTGGAGAGAGATCTTATGACAAACAAATCTTCGCGGCGCGGCTTTCTGGCCGGTTCGGCCGCATTGGCCCTGCCCTCGCTGAACATGCTGGCCGCGGCGGCCAGGGAAGACGACATCAAGCTCGGGGTGGCCACCTATTCGCTGCGCGAGTTCCCGCGCGCGCAGGCCATCGAGATGATCAAGAAGCTGGACGTCAAGTACGTCAGCATCAAGGAGTTTCACCTGCGCTACAAGTCCACCCCCGAGGAACTGGCGCAGGGCAAGAAGGAATTTCTGGACGCCGGCCTGACCATTCTGAGCGGCGGCAACATCGACCTCAAGAAGCCCGCCGAGCTGCGGACCATGTTCGAATACGCCAAAGCTTGCGGCATGCCCATGATGGTCTGCGCCCCCTCGCACGCCACCCTCAAGGACGTCGAGAAGCTGGTGAAGGAATACAACATCAAGGCCGCGCTGCACAATCACGGGCCGGAGGACAAGGAATTCCCGGATCCCAAGACCGTGCTGGATGCCATCAAGGGCATGGATCCGCGCATGGGGCTGTGCATCGACATCGGTCACACCTCGCGCACCGGCGCCAACTTCGTGGAGTGGATCGAGAAGGCCGGCCCGCGGCTGATCGACGTGCACGTGAAGGATCTCAAGGATCCCATGGGCAAGAGCAGCCAGGTGGCGGTGGGCGACGGCGCGCTGGCCATCGTTCCCATGTTCAAGCTGCTGAAAAAGATGAAGTACCAGGGCGGGGTGATGCTGGAGTACGAAATCGAGGCCAAGAACCCGTTCCCGGGCATGCAGAAATCGTTCGCCTACATGCGCGGCGTGCTGGGCGGGTTGAGGGGATAGAAGAGAGAGGGGCCGGGCACGCGCCCGGCCCCCTTGGATCTACCGGCGGTCGCGACGGTCGCGGCGCGGACGGTCTCCGCGATCCCCGCCGCGGTCGCGGGACGGCGGACGGTGGTGTTCCCCGGCCGGGGCCGGAGCCGCTTCCGGCTGGCCAGCTTCGCCCGGGCCGCCCGCCAGCTTCTCGCGCTGTTCGCGCAGCACGGCCTTCCGGCTGAGCTTGATCTTGTTGCCTTCCAGCGCCAAGACCTTGACCAGGATCTGGTCGCCTTCCTTCAGCTCGTCCTCCACGTTGCGGATGCGGTTTTCCGAGATCTCGCTGATGTGCAGCAAGCCGTCGGTGCCGGGGAAGATCTCGACGAAGGCGCCGAAATCGACCAGGCGCACCACCTTGCCCAGGTAGGTTTTGCCCACCTCGGCCACGGCGGCGATGTCCTGAATCATCTGCAAGGCCCGGTTGGCCGAGACGCCGTCGGCGGAGAAGATATTCACTGTGCCGTCGTCCTCGACGTCGATCTTCACGCCGGTCTGCTCGATGATGCTCTTGATCATCTTGCCGCCCGGTCCAATCACCTCGCGGATCTTGTCGGTCGGAATGGTCAGGGTGTAGATGCGCGGCGCGTACGGCGACATGGTTTCGCGCGGCTTCGCGATCACGGCGTTCATCTTGTCCAGGATGTGCAGCCGCGCCCGGCGCGCCTGATCGAGCGCCTCCTTCATGATGGCGGAGGTCACGTTGGGCACCTTGATGTCCATTTGCAGGGCGGTGATGCCCTCGCTGGTGCCGGCAACCTTGAAGTCCATGTCGCCGTAATGGTCCTCGGCGCCGGCGATGTCGGTCAGGATGGCGTACTGGTCGCCTTCCTTCACCAGGCCCATGGCGATGCCGGCCACCTGGCTGGCGATCGGCACGCCCGCATCCATCAGCGCCAGCGACGCGCCGCAGACCGAGGCCTGCGAACTGGAGCCGTTGGATTCGGTAATGTCGCTCACCACGCGCAAGGTGTAGGGGAAGCTCTTGTCGTCCGGGATCACGGCCGTCAAGGCCCGCTCGGCGAGCGCGCCGTGACCGATCTCGCGCCGGCCCGCGCCGCGCATAAACCCAACTTCCCCAACGCTGAAGGGCGGGAAGTTGTAGTGCAGCATGAAACGTTTGCTGGTCACCGCCGGGTCCAGCATCTCAATCCGCTGCTCGTCTTCCTTGGTGCCCAGCGTGACTGTGACCAGCGACTGCGTCTCGCCGCGCGTAAACAGCGCAGAACCGTGCGTGCGAGGCAGAATGCCCACCTCGACGTCGATGTTGCGGACTTCGTCGAACGCGCGACCGTCGGGACGGCGCCGTTCCTTCAGCATTTCGTCGCGGAAGATCCGTTCCTTCAGCGCGTCGAGCAGCTTGCCGACTTCCACGGTCTTCGCCGGGTCGCCCTCGCCGAACTTCTCGATGGCGCGCTTCTTGGCCGCGGCGACGCGGTGGTAGCTTTCCAGTTTCGGATACTTGCCGGTGTTCAGCGCGTCGCTCAGTTCGGCGCGGAACTCGGCCTCGAGGGCCGCCAGCAGTTCCTGGTTCACCGGGGGCGGAACGAACTCGCGTTTGGTCTTGCCGGCCTTGGCCGCCAGCTCGCGGATGCCGGCGATGATCTTGCGGCAGCGATCGTGTCCGAACTCGATGGCCTCGAGCACCTCGGCTTCGGAAGCGCCGCTGGAGCCGGCCTCCACCATCACGATGCCGTCCTCCGAGCCGGCCACCATGATGCTCAGCCGCGAGTCGCGCAATTCGTCGTAGGTCGGGTTGGCGGTCAGCTTGCCGTTCACGGTGCCGACGCGGACGCCGGCCAGCACGTGATGGAAGGGGATGTCGGAAATCGCCAGGGCCGCGGCGGCGCCGACGATGGCCAGCGGGGCCGGATCGTTGTTCGAGTCCGCCGAAAGCACCATCCCGATGACCTGCGTTTCGCAGGAAAAGCCCTCGGGGAACAGGGGGCGGATCGGCCGGTCGATCAGCCGGCAAGTCAGAACTTCCTTCTCGGTCGGGCGCCCTTCGCGCTTGATGAAGCCGCCCGGGAATTTGCCCGCGGCGTAAGTATACTCGCGGTAATCCACCGTGAGCGGAAAGAACGCGGCGTTGGGCTTGGGTTCTTCGTTGGCGCAGGCGCTAACCAGCACCACCGAATCGCCGGAACTGACGACAACCGCGCCGCCGGCTTGCTTTGCTATTTTTCCTGTTTCCAGGGTGATCTGTCGGCCATCCAGGCCGATCGTAACGGTGTGAACCATCTCAATCTCCTCGAGCCTCGGCCGGACCAGCCGGCCGGGCCGAATTCATTTCTTGAATGCCAGAGGAGACCGGAATCGAAAGTGGGGAGGAACCGCCCACCGGGGCGGTGTGTGACGCGGCGGGACGATCGCCCGCCCGCACCTGAATGTCGTCACCCTACCGGCGAATGCCAAGACGCTGTATCAGGGTCTTGTAGCGCTCCGGATCCGAGTTCTTCAGATACTTCAAAAGACGGCGCCGCTGCGCCACCATCGTCAGCAACCCGCGACGGGAATGATGGTCCTTCTTGTGAGTCTTGAAGTGATCCGTAAGCTGCAGGATACGCTGGCTCAACAGAGCCACCTGCACCTCGGGGGAACCCGTGTCGCTTTTGTGCAGTTTGTACTTGGTAACGGTTTGCTTTTTTACTTCAGCCGCAAGCGCCATTCTCGGGTGGATACTCCTTCTCTTTCCTTATTCTCAGTCTTCTACGGGTCCAGGATAACACAAATCCTTTCAGGTGTGGGGTGTGTAGGTGTCGGGAGGCCAGGTACCGCCCCACTCCGCCTTGCGCGCGGCGCGCCAGGCGGGGCCTTGCCGGCGGGTGATCTTCTCCGGGCGGATTCCCTCGCGGCCGCACACGGTCAGATCGATCCAGCCGGCGTGCCGCCCCGGGCGGCGGACGATTCGCCCCGGCGTGCGGCCGGCGAAGGCGCGCGCCAGGGCGACATAGGAGAATTTTTCGTCTTCGTAGCCCAGTGCCGCGCGCTTGGTGCGCCGGTGCAGGGAACTGCGTTCGACGCGGGCGCCGAAATGGCACCAGTCGGGCGAGGCGATGGGACAAGGGCCGTCGCCGGGGCAGGGCGCCAGGACGCGGCCGCCCTGCCGGATGAGCCGGTCGCGCGCTTCGCGAACCCAGTGAAAGCCGCGCGTGGTGCCGGGTTCGATGAGCACCAGGGCGATGCGCGCCGCCTGCCAGGCGCGGTCCAGGGCCGCGATCCGCTCGGGATCGTCCAGTTCCCCCAGCGTGTAGCAGGCCAGAACCAGGTCGTGCGTCTGCCACGGCCCGGCCTCGCGCAGGTCGCTTTCGATCCAGCGCTGCTCGGGGAGCAGTTGCCGGCCCGCGCCGGCGAAGGACGGATCCGCTTCGAGCAGAGTCGCCTCGAGCAGGTCCGGAAAGACCTCGCGAGCCGCCAGCGTCGCCGCGCCCGTTCCAGCGCCCAGGTCGAGGGAACTGGAGATCCGGAGGCCGCCCAGGCGCCGGCCGGCTTCCCGCAGCACCAGGTCTGCGGCGGCGAAGGTCGCCGGCATGCGCGTGGCCAGGTAGGCGACGACTTTCTCTTCGCGCGACAACGGCGCGGACGCCGTCGGCCGCCCGGCGCGGTAGTGTTCCGAGAGCGCCTCCGCGGCCTGCTCCAGCGCGGCGTGCCCGAGACGCGCGGCCCGCTGTTCGACGTACTCGCGAACTTGCGGCGGCAACTGCACCTTCTTAATATGCCTCTTTACCAGCCCATCTGCCGCATGCGATTCAGGATGATCGCCGAGTAGCGGTCCATGCGGGCCGGCCGGCGCCGGCGCGGGGAGGGGATGACGGCCGCCAGCCGGGCGGCCTGGTCGCGGGTGACCCGCGCGGCGGAGACGGAGTAGTGGTAATGGGCGGCCGCCTCGGCGCCGTAGACGCCGGGTCCCCACTCGATCACGTTCAGATACAGTTCCAGGATGCGCTGCTTGGGGAGAATGAGTTCGGCCAGCGGGGTGACGCTGATTTCCAGCCCCTTGCGAATGGCCGAGCGGTAGTTGGTGAAGAAGAGGTTTTTCACCAGTTGCTGCGTAATCGTGGAGGCGCCGCGCAAATGCCCGCGTTCGTCTTCTTCTTCGACGGCCTTTTCGATTTCCACCAGGTCGAAGCCGTGGTGCTGGAAGAACCGGCTGTCCTCGGCCGCCACCACCGCGTGCTGCAAGTCGCGCGCGATGCGGCTCATCGGGACCGGCGTGTACCGCCGGCTGAAGGAGCGGGCGGCCAGTTGCTGCTGGATCTGGACCGCCGTAAAAGGCGGAGTGATCCAGCGCATGGCCACGAGGCTCAAGGCGAGGAAGGCGTAGAAGCACACCGCCACGGCGAGAACAACCCAAGCGACCCGCCACAACACTTTTCGAACGCGGCTTCGACTCATCCCCTCTGATCGTACCCAAGAACGCCGGGGCCGGATGTAGAGTTTCCCTACGTTTTTCGGGGGGGGCGTTCCGTCTGTCCCCGGGTTTAATTTGACTAACAAGACCTTTTTATATGAAAATGAAACTCTTGGACTGGCCGCGGAACATGCGGACCGGCGCCCACCGGTTGAGAGGCTCCAAACAGGGGCCCTGGACTATGACTGATACTGCCACTCCGACGGAACCTTTTGCCGTCCCCGCCGATTTGCCGGCCCACCTCAGACTGCGAGATTGCTACCAGTGCGGAAAGTGCACCGCCGGCTGTCCGGTGGCCGAGCGTATGGACCTGGTTCCGAACCAGATTCTGCGGCTCGCGCAGGCCGGAGAATGGGATCCCGCGCTGCGCTCGGCCGCCATCTGGCAGTGCGTTTCCTGCCAGACCTGTTCGGCGCGCTGCCCCAAGTCGTGCGATTGCGCGGGCGTGATGGACGCCCTGCGGCAGGCCGCATACGAGCAGGGCCGGGCCTCGCCGGAACAGGCGCGCACGTTCCTCTTCCAAAAAGCTTTCTTGCGGAACATCCGCCGGCACGGCCGTCTGAACGAGCTGGAACTGGTGGGCGTTTTTAAGACTACCGCCTTCCTCAACGATCTGAGCATCCCGTTCCTGTTCAAGGATGCCCTGCTCGCTCCGCGCATGAGCGCGCGGGGCAAACTGCACCTGACGGGCGAATCGGTTCGCGACCGGGGTATGGTGCATCGCATTTTCGATCGTTGCGGCACGGCGGTTTGAGGTGAGGCTGGCATCATGGAGATCGGCTACTACCCTGGCTGTGCTCTGCACGGCTCATCCAACGACTACGAAACGTCGGCGCGCGCCTGTCTGGGAGCGCTGGACGTTCAGCTCAAGGAGATCGACGACTGGATCTGCTGCGGCGCCACGGCCGCGCACTCGCTGAACCGCAAACTCGCCGTTGCTTTGCCGGCGCGCAACCTGGCGCTGGCCGAGCGCCAGGGCATGCAGGAAGTGCTGGCGCCGTGCCCCATGTGCTCGATGGAGCTGCTGAAGGCGCGGCACGAGCTGGCCGGCGACGCGGCGTTGCGGCGCGAGATCTCTTCCATCGTCGAGCTCGAGGTGCGCGGCGAGACGCGAGTCTCGAACCTGATCCAAATTCTCCAGGGCGTCGGGCTCGATCCGATCCAGGCGGCGGTGCGGAACAAACTCGCAGACATCCAGGCCGCCTGCTACTACGGCTGCCTGCTGACGCGGCCGCCCGGCATAGTGAAGTTCGACGACCCCGAGCAGCCGCGCTCGATGGAAGCCGTGGTCGAAGCGCTGGGGGCCAAGGCCGCGGACTGGAACTACCGCACCGAATGCTGCGGCGCGGGCATGACCATGGCCAGCGAGCGGACGGTCCTCGAACTGTCGCACAAGATCCTGACCAACGCCGCCGCGCACGGCGCCAACTGCATCGTGACGGTCTGCCCCATGTGCCACGTCAATCTGGACATGAAGCAGGCGGACATCGAGCGGCGCTACGGCGTGAAGCACGGCATGGCCGTCTACTACCTGTCCGACCTGGTTGGCCTGGCGCTGGGCATTCCGCGCGAGAGGCTGGGCATCGACCGGCACTTTGTCACGGCGGGGGCGTAGCGCATGGCACGAATCGGCGTCTTTACCTGCTGGTGCGGCGAAAACATCGCGCGCACCGTCGATGTGGAGAAGGTCACCGAGACCATTGGCCGGCTGCCGGGCGTGGTGCGCGCGCAAAACTACAAATACATGTGCTCGGACCCGGGCCAGGCCATGGTGCGCGAGCGAATCGCCGAGGACAGGCTGGACCGGGTGGTGATCGCCGCCTGCTCGCCGCACATGCACCTGAAGACCTTCCGGCGCGCCTGCGAATCGGCGGGGCTGAACCCCTTTTTGGTCGAGATGGCGAACATTCGGGAGCACTGCTCGTGGGTGCACCACGACCGGGCGCAGGCCACCGAGAAGGCGGCCTCCATCGTCCATCTCGCGGTGGAGAAGGTCCGCCGGAGCCGGCCGCTCGAGCCCATTCGCGTGCCCATCACCAGGCGCGCGCTGGTGGTCGGCGGGGGCGTGGCGGGCATCCAGGCGGCGCTGGACATCGCCGACGCGGGCTATGAAGTGATATTGGTCGAGCGCGAGCCGTCCATCGGCGGCAAGATGGCCGGCCTGTCCGAAACCTTTCCGACGCTCGACTGCTCGCAGTGCATCCTCACGCCGCGCATGGTAGAGGCCGGGACGCACCCGCGCATCCGGCTCCTGTCGTACTCGGAAGTTGAAAGCGTCGAAGGCTACGTGGGCAACTTCCAGGTGACCGTCCGGCAAAAGGCGCGCTACGTCGACGCGGACAGGTGCTCGGGCTGCGGCGATTGCTGGCGCGTCTGCCCGCTGAAGAAAATTCCCAGCGAATTCGATTTCGGCATGGGCAACCGCACGGCGATCTACGTGCCGTTCCCGCAGGCCGTGCCCGCGCGTCCGGTGATCGACAAGAAGGCCTGCGCCAAGCTCATCCGCCACGGCTGCGGGCTGTGCGAGACGAAGTGCACGCGCGGCGCCATCAACTTCAAGGAGGA
>JACQZT010000295.1 GCA_016213755.1 Acidobacteriota bacterium
AGCCAGTCGGGGTGGCGCAGGACGTCGCGCGGGCGCGAGCCGTCGGGCGGGCCGATGATGCCTTCCCTCTGCATCCGGTCCAGGATGCGCGCGGCGCGGCCGTAGCCCAGACGCAGGCGGCGCTGCAAAGTCGACGTGGAGGCCTTGCCCATCTCGCACACCACGCGCACGGCGTCGGCGTACATGGGGTCCGCCTCGCCCTCGAGCTCGGCCTCGGCGTCGTCTTCCGGGTCGGGCGAGTACAGGAAGGTCTCGTCGTAGTCGGGCTGCGCCTGCTCCTTCCAGAAGTCGACCACCTGGTTGATCTCGGCTTCGGTGACCAGCGCGCCGTGGACGCGAATGAGGCGCGAGGAGCCGGGCGGCAGGAACAGCATGTCGCCTTTGCCCAGCAGGTGTTCGGCGCCCATGACGTCGAGAACGGTGCGCGAGTCGACACGGGTGGCCACGCGGAAACTGATGCGGGCCGGGAAATTGGCCTTGATCAGGCCGGTGATGACGTCGACGCTGGGCCGCTGGGTGGCCAGCACCAGGTGCATGCCCACGGCGCGCGCCATTTGCGCCAGGCGGCAGACCGATTCTTCGACGTTGGCGCGCTCCACCATCATCAGGTCGGACAGCTCGTCGATGATGATCAGCACACAGGGCAGCGGCTGCAATTCCTCTTCCGCGAGTTCGTCGTCCGGGAACAGGCTGCGCGGCTCCAGTTTGAGGCGCGCGATCTTGCGGTTGTACTGCTCGACGTTGCGCACGCCCTGCGCGGCCAGCAGCTTCAAGCGGCGCTCCATTTCGAGCACCGCGTTGCGCAGCGCATTGGATGCTTTCTTGGGTTCCGTGATCACCGGCGTCAGCAGGTGCGGGATGCCTTCGTAGATCCCCAATTCGACGCGCTTGGGGTCCACCATGATCATGCGCACCTCGTCGGGCGTCGACTTGTACAGCACGGACATGATCAGCGAGTTGAGCATCACGCTCTTGCCCGAGCCGGTGGAGCCGGCGATCAGCAGGTGCGGCATGGATTCCAGCGCCGAGACCTTGATGCGCCCGGCGATGTCCTTGCCCAGAGAGAAGGTCAGCCGGTTGGGCGATTCGCGGAACTCCTCGGACTCGAGCACCTGACGGAGGCTAATGACCTCGCGCTTGCGGTTAGGCACCTCGATGCCCACGGTGGGCTTGCCCGGGATGCGCTCGATGAGGATCGACTCGGCTTGCAGGCCCAGGCACAGGTCCTCGGTCAGCGTGGTCATGCGGCTGTACTTAATGCCCGCCTCGGGCTTGAACTCGAAGGTGGTCACCACCGGGCCGGGGTTGATCTGCACCACCGAACCGAGGACGTTGAACTCCTGGAACTTCGACTTGATGCGGGCGGCGATTTCCTGCAACTCGGCGCTGTCGAACGGCGGACGGCCGGACGGCTCGTTGAGCAGGTCCGTGGACGGGCGTTTGAACGGGGTGCGGACGCGCGGCCGGGGCGGCGGCGTCACGAGCACGGGATCCTCCACCGGCACAAGCTCGGCGGCTTCGACGATGGGCGGCGGTTCGGGTTCCGGCGCGGGGGGCGCATCCAGCGCGTGGATGGGAATCTGGACCGGCTCCGGCTCTTCCCAAGGCGGCTGCTGGTAGACCGGCCCGATGTAGCGCTCGCTTCCGACGGAAGCCGCCGCGGCCAGCGCCATGCCGTTGGCGGAGGCGGGCATGACGGCGGGTTCGGCGTGCGCCGCCTGACGCACGGCCTTGCGGCTGGCGCGGCTGCCGGCGCGCTCTTCGGCCTTCCGCGCCGCCTTGTCGGCGGCGCGGGCCAGCCGCGCGTCCCGCCAGTCGCTCCACCACTCGCCAAAACGATGAATCCATTGCAGCGGCGCTCCGAGCCAGGCCGGCAAGGCGGCCAGCGAGAACGACGACACCAGGTAGAGGGACACAAACAGGCACACGGCCAGCAGAATCAGCGTGCCGGCCAGGTTTAAGAAGCCCAACAAGCCGCGTGCCAGGAGCAGGCCGGCGACGCCGCCGGCCTGGATGGTGCCGCCGAACACGGTCCAGCCCGGCGGCAAAGACGCCACTGTGGCGAGGGAAACCAAGAGCAGGACCGAGCCGAGAATCTTCGCCAGGCCGGATTCGACGGGCTGGCAGCGAATCCACTTCCAGGCCACCAGCAGCACCAGCACCGGCAGCAGAAAGGCGGCCAGGCCCAGGGCTTGAAGGGCGAAATCGGCGAAAGTCGCTCCCGGCTGCCCAATCAGGTTGAGCGCCTGCGTGGTTTGCGTGGCTGTGTTCCAGGAAGGGTCTTGGGGGTGATACGAAACCAGGCTCAACACCATCGCAACGGCTAGCGCCAGATACACTACACCTGCGATCTCGTTGAGCCGACTATGGGGCGTCGGACCTAAAACCTTCATTTTCGCTCAGCGGTGAGCGAAGATAGCCAGGGCAATTACTATTATGCCAAAAACGATCCGGTAGTAAACAAAGAATTTCAAACTGTGGCGGCGGAGGAAGCCGAGCAGGAAGCCGATCACCAGGCAGCCCGTGACGGCGCTCACCGTCATCCCGATGGCAAACGGCGCGACTTCGATGTGCGCGCCCGATTTTCGCAGGTCCCAATAGGCTTTCAGCGCCGCGGCGGCAATCGCGGGCGTGGACAGCAGGAACGAGAATCGCGCCGCCGCCGCCCGGTTCAGGCCGCGGAACAGGCCGGCGACGATGGTGATGCCGCTGCGCGAGGTTCCCGGCACGATGGCCAGCGCCTGCGCGAAGCCCACCACCATGGCGTCCAGCAACGACATCGAGCCGATTTCTTTCGTTCCCCGGCCGATCCGGTCCGCCACGCCCATCAGGACTCCCACCCCGATCAACATGCAGCCAATCAGGATGTGATTCTCCCGCCAGGACTCCTCGGCCAGATTCTTGAACGCATAGCCGAGGACTCCGATCGGAAGCGAAGCGGCGGCCAGGGTCCACAACATCCGCGGGCTTTTCTTCAGTTCGGCGTCGCTGCCCCAGTTGAGGCCGAAGCCCTGCGCGGCCAGTTGCACCCAGTCGCGGAAGAAGTACACCACCACGGCCGCCAGGGTGCCGAAATGCAGCGCGATGTCGAAGGTGAGCCCCTGGTCGTTCCAGCCCAAAAACCACGGCGCCAGCGCCAGGTGGGCGGAACTGCTGATGGGCAGAAACTCGGTAAGGCCTTGCACGACGGCCAGGATCACGATCTGATAAATAGGCATAGTCCAAACGAAGGGTGACCGCTAGCGGGGCCTGCCGAGAGCGGTTTCCGCGGCGATGGTGCTGTGCATGGCGGCCAGGCGGACGGGTTTCGGAATGTCCATCCGGCTCAGGACGTCGAGCAGGGCAAAAGCCTGCTGGCGATCGCCCTTGGCCATCAGTCCTTCGGCGCAGACCAGGCCGGAGGAGGCCACGGCCGCGCGCAGAGCCCCTTTGGTCTTGAGCAGCCCGTCCTTTAGAACCGCGGCGGCTCGGGGACCGCCGATCATTCCCAGCGCCGCGGCGGCCGCCTGCGCCGTTTCGGCATCGGGGTCGTACATCAGCTTCGCCAGAGGTTCCACCGCCAGGGCGTCCCGGCGCTGACCGATGGAGTCGATGACGCCCACCAGCAGCTTGCCTTTGAGCTTCCTCAGCGCGCCGCGCAGAGCCTCGTCCACAGCGGGTTCGGGAATCGGGACCAGGCCGAAACGGGCGTAGTGCGAGAGCTGCGGGTCGGCCAGCAGCGCGGCCAGCGCGGGCACGGCGTCCTTAGTGCCCACCATCGCCAGGCGCATGCAGGCTTTGCCTTTTTGAAACACCGTCGCCGCGGGATCTTTGAGGATCTGGACGAGTGGCGGCGAGTCGAGGGCCATGATTTTGGCGGCCTGAAATTCCGGAGGGAAGGCTGGGGCGGCGGGGCGCCGGCGCTGCGGAGCGGGAGGAACCGTCTGTCGATTGGCTTGTGTCATGGCCGGGTTCCTTTCCTACACCAGCCGCCAGGGCGGCCGGATTTCCCGGCTCCGCATGCGGTTCGCCTCGGCGTCTCCGGCGAATTCCTGTTTGGCCGGGTCCCAGGTGAGCCTGCGGCCCAGCAGATACGCGATGTAGGCGGCATGGCAGCCGATGTGGGTGTTGGCCGCGGCGGCGGCGTGCGACCGGGGCCGCGACCGGGTCTTGATGCACTCGATGAAATCGCGCCAGTGGTAATGCAGCGTCAGATTGAAGGCGTTGCCCTGCTCGGGGGGCGGCAGTTCGGACTTGAGGTTTTCCGACACTTCGATCTTGCCCGAGTCGCCCGTCTCCACCCAGCCGCTGTCTCCCTCGAACCGCACGCTGCACGTTCCCAGTCCCATCCAGCCGGAATCGCGATGCACTAGTTTGACGCCGTTGGCATAGCGGCAGTAGATGAAATACGGAGTGGTGTTCTCGCCCTTGGGCTCGTACTCAACGGGCTGTGTGTCGTCGGCGTCGTTGACGTACTGGCACAGATCGGCGGTGTGCGAGCCCCACTCGAGAATGCCGCCGCCGTGGAAATCGAAGTAGCCTCGCCAGCGGCCTTGGACGTAGAGGGGATTGTACGGCCGCCATGGACTCGGGCCCAGCCAGCGGTCCCAATCGACAACCTCTTTGGCCGGCTCGGGCTCGGCGGGCAGCCAATCGTGGGTGGTGATGGGCGGCCACTGCGTGCCGGTGCCGGCGTTGCAGTGCAGGGTGGTCAGCTTGCCGAGCTTGCCGTCGCGGGCCAGGTTCATGGCGAACACGAAGTTCTTGCCGTTGCGGCGCTGGCAGCCGGCCTGGTAAATGATGCCGTAGCGGCGGACCGCATCGGCCATCGCCTGGCTTTCCTGGATGGTCATCGAGCAGGGCTTCTCGCAGTAGATGTTCTTGCCCGCCTTGGCCGCCAGGATCGTCATCGGAGTGTGCCAGCGGTCGCCGGTGGCGATGATTACGCCATCCAGATCCTGGCGCGCCAGCAACTCCTCGTGGCTCCCATACATCGCGCAGTCGCTGTTCTGGTAGCGCTTGTCGACCGTGCTCTTGACCGCCTCGCGCCGCTCGTTGCGGACATCGGCGACGGCCATGAAGCGCGCATCCCGGTAGCTCAGAATGCACGCCAGCGAGGCCATCCCGCGGTTGCCGATCCCGATGCCGCCAAACAGGATCTTATCGCTGGGCGGCACCGCCCCGGCGCGCTGCCCCAGCACCGAACTGGGCACGATCATGGGCGCCGCGGCCAGCGCGAACGCCCGGCGGGAAATGCTTCCACTGCTCTCGCTCATTCGTTGTTCTCCTCGGCGGGCGATAACGCGCTACCTGTTTGTCCACTTTACGCCTCTTGGGTCCGGGTGTCCAGCCGAAGATTCCGAAGATTCCGATTGACACGATCCGCGATTTTAAGTAGTGTTTACTTACGCGGACGGAGCCTGTTTCGGAGATGCGCCCCGCCCGCACATTGCAAAGGTCATGGGGTGACCAATGAAGGTTCTTCGGGTTCTTGCTTGTTTTCTTTTATTGTGGCTGGCCATGCCGCCCGCCGCCCGTTCTCAAAGCGTAACTGGACAGGTCTCGGGACGGGTTACCGATCCCACCGGCGCCATTCTGGTCGGGGCTCCCGTCCAGTTGACACACGATCTGTCCAAACAGGTGCGCAACTTCTCGACGGATACCAACGGGGCCTTCGTTTTTATCGGCCTGGTACCGGGCGCCTACACTCTCAACATTGCGCAGCCGGGCTTCAAGGCGTACGAGCAAAAGGGGATCGTCGTCGCCGTGCAGGAAAGAGTGGACCTCAACGTAATTCGGCTCGAGGTCGGCGAGATCAGTACTTCGGTCGAGGTCAGCGCCCGGGTGGTGAAGGTGGCCACCGAGAGCTCCGACCGCTCCATGAGCATCGGCCTGAACCAGATTATGGACATTGCCACCCGGGGCCGGAATCCTCTGAACCTCATCATTGCGTTGCCGGGCGTGCAGACGCTGGCCGGGAACGACTTCCGCGGCTGGTCGGGCGGAGGCGTCCCGGCGATCAACGGCGGCCAGACCGGCCAGGTGATTCTGAACCTGGACGGCGTAGCCAGCCAGGATTCCGGGAACCTAAACCCCGGATACCTTTCGCCCAGCATCGATGCGATCGGCGAAGTGACATTGCTGGTGTCCAACTACACGGCGGAATACGGCGGGCGCACCGGCGGCCAGTTGACCTTTAGCGTCAAGAACGGAACCAACCAGTTTCACGGCGGCGCCTATTACTACTGGCGGCACGAGATGTTCAATGCCAACGAGTTCTTTAGCAACAAGTTGGGCATCACCAAGCCGAAGTACCGCTACCAGAACCCCGGAGGCACCATTGGGGGGCCTCTGATCATCCCCGGCACCCGGTTCAACCAGAGCCGCACCAGGCTGTTCTTCTTCTTCTCCTATGACCGCCTGCGCAACAAGAACATGATCGACAACACCTACACCATGCCGTCGGCGCTGGAACGGCAGGGAGATTTCTCACAGACCGTCACCACCACCGGCGTGCTGGTGCCGGTTTACGATCCGACCACTCAGGCGCCGCTTCCCAACAACCGGATTCCGGCGTCGATGTTCAGCCGGGCCGGCCAGTCGATGCTGAACCTGTTCCCGCTTCCGGATTCCAAGGGCTTGGCCCTCGATCCGACCGGGAACCGGCGATACAACTATCGGGCCATCCTCCCGCAATCGCGTCCGAACGAGGGCAAAATTCTGCGCGTGGACTACAGCCTGGGGCCCAAGACCATGACTTTCGTGCGCCTGTTGCAGGACTACCAGGCCGTGGATGGCTACGCCGGAACGGTGGGCCCCGGCGGCGGGGCGTGGGGGCAGTTCGAGCACAGCTATCACGTCCAGGCCGCGGGCGCGGTCGCCACGGTGATCCACACCTTCTCCCCGACCCTCATCAACGAATTCACGTGGGGCGTCAATCGCGGCCGGCAGGGCGTCAATCCCCTGGACCGGGTGGACTCGAACTCGACCGGCGGCGCCAAGAAGTTCGAGGACAGCCTGCTCCCGCTCAAGGATTCAAGCGGAAACGCCATCCCCTTGCCGCGCATCAACGCGACGAGTAACATCCTGGGTCTTCTTCCGCAGGTCAATTTTGGCTTCCCCTCGGGCTTCAGCGCGCAGTCGTCCGGCCAGGGCATCACGGGCACTCCCGCTTTCGGGCACGACAGCCGCTGGCCGTTCACGGGTACCGACACGGTCCAGTCCATCACCAACAAGGTGACTTGGATCAAGGGCGCGCATAACGTGAAAGCCGGATTCTACCTCGAGCGCATGGCCCGCAACGTGAGCGTCTACTCAGTGTTCAACGCCGCTGGAACCTACTATTTCGGCTCCGACCGGGCCTCCGCCTTCGACACCGGTTACCCCTACTCGAACGCCCTGGTCGGCAGCATTTTCGCTTACGGCGACGACAACCGGAAACTGGTGAACCACGCCCGTTACACGCAGATCGAGTGGTTCGCGCAGGACACTTGGAAAGTCGCCCGGCGGCTGACGCTGGATTACGGCATGCGCTTCCACCGGGTGGGAGACCTTTACTCGGCGGGCGCCACTTTGGGGTTGTTCCGCGCCGAAGACTACAACGCTTCCAAGGTTGGGCAGCTCCTGTATCCGGGTTGCTCGATCCAGACCACCGGCACTTGTCCCACGGCGAATCGGATCGCCGTCAACCCGGTCACCGGCGCCAGGTTCCCGTACGTCCGGCAGGGCACCTTCGATACCGCCTCGTACCCGGCCGGCGGAATGCCCTTTTCGGGCATCCGCCAGTACGATAGTCATGCCTTCAAGGTCCCCCCCATTCAATTGGGACCGCGCCTGGGCTTCGCCTGGGACGTCTTCGGAAACGGCAAGACCGCCCTGCGCGGCGGGTTTGGCACCACAGTGGGTCGGAACTGGACGGTGGACTACATCGGCGCTCTGGGCGCGGGCACCGGCCCGATGATGGCGCCGCCGGTCTTCCAGGCGCCCATCATCCTGTACACGAACTTCTCCAACCTCGCGACCTCCCAGAGCTATTTCACGCCCCAGAACATCGTCGGCGGACCGGAGGAACAGAAGACCATAACGACGTACAACTGGAGTTTCGGCATCCAGCAGGACATCGGCCGGGGGATGGTCTTTGACGTATCCTATGTGGCCAACGCCATGCGGCACGGATACGGACAGCAGTACGATTTCAACGCCGTCCCGCCGCATACGACCTGGAACCCGAAGGACGGTGCGATCTCGAAATTCCGCGACCCCACCAGCTCCGGCTTCTACTCGACCAACCTGATCCGGGCCATGGTGGGGTATGCCGGCATCGGACAGATCCCGATCTGGACCTATGTCGGCGGGTCCAGTTACAATTCGCTCCAGGTGCAGTTGAACCGGCGCGTGGGCAACTTGCAGTGGAATTTCAATTACACCTGGTCGAAGACACTCGTTTATCCGGCCATCGGCGGGTGCTGCACGTCCTACCAGTGGGTCAGCCAGAAACTCGGCCGGTACGAAGCCAACCGGCCGCACGCCGTCAACCTCAACTTCGGCTACGGTCTCCCCAGGGGCAGCCGGGTGTGGAGCAACGCGTTCATCAAACAGGCGCTCGACGGCTGGCGGGTCAGCGGGAACGGCGCCATCTTCTCCGGCACCCCGTTCACCGTCGGCTGCGGGGCCCAGAACGCGCCGGCGGGCTACTGGACCGGCACGCCCACCGGCGGCATCCCATTCCGCTGCCAGATGGGGAACGACATCTGGCTTCCCAGCGGGCAGTATCCCTCGAAGACGGAGGATCCGAAGCTGCAATACGCCTTCAACGGCGCCAACTTCACGCTTCCGGCCATTGACTCGCTCGGCATTGGCAACACACCCCTGAAACTGCTCAACGGACCCGGAGCGGTCAACTTCGATCTCTCGCTCTCCAAGGACTTCCGGCTCACGGAGAACGGCAAGAGCCTGGAGTTCAGAGTTGAGACGTTTAACACCTTCAACCACTTCAACCCGAACAATCCGAACACGTCTCTGACTTACAACTTCACCACCGGGGCTCAGACCAACGCCAGTTTCGGCGTGATCAGCGGCGCGCAGGTACAGGCCCGCCGCACGATTCTGTCGCTCAGGGTCAAGTTCTGACCGTTTTCAGGTCCGCGACGACCTGGGTGGATTTTTCGAGCAGCATGCTGTGCTCGCTGCCGGCGCTGAGGAAGCGCATTCCGCGCTTGAGCCACGGCAGTGCCAAGGGGACGTTTGGGAGGTGAATGCCGGGGGCGACGCCGCGGGCGTTGCACTGGGAGATGAAGTTCTCCAGGATCGCGGTCATGCGCGGGTCTTCGAACTGCCCCGGGATGCCGAGGGAAACCGACAGGTCGGCCGGACCCACCAGGACCACGTCGATGCCCGGCACCGCCAGCAGCTCGTCGGCTCGCTGCATGGCCAATTCGGTTTCAAACTGCACCACCGTGAGCGTGTTGTGGTCGAGATGCCGCATGATCTCGGCCATACTCAGCCGCTCGTAGCCGACTACCGGCGGCAGGACGCCGTAGCCTCGCTTGCCGGCGGGCGGATAGCGCATCCAGCTCAGCGCCTCGGCCAGCGCCGCCGGGTCTTCCACGCGAGGCAGCACGATGCCCTGCGCGCCGATGTCCAGCAGCCGCGCCACCAGCGAGTAATGCAACTCCGCCACCCGCACCAGGGGCGTGATCCCGGCCGCCGCCCCGGCGGCGATGATGTCCTCAGCGGTCTCCAGGTTGAAACCGCCGTGCTCCATGTCGAGGAAGAAGTAGTCGAAGCCCGCCGCGGCCAGGGTGCGGGGGACCTCAGCGGATCGGTAGCCTTGAATGGCGCAGCCCAGGACGGTTTCTCCGGCCAGCAGGCGTTGTCGTGTTCGGTTGACTCGCATGATCGTATCCTTACTTGTGGCCCAGAACCGCGTGCGGGCGGTACGGCTCGGCCAGGGCCTGCAATTCGGCATCGTCGAGCTTCAGGCTCAACGCGGCGATGGCGTCGTCCAGGTGGTGCATCTTGGTCGCTCCGACGATGGGCGCCGTGATGCCGGGCTGGCCGAGCACCCAAGCCAGAGCGATCCGCGCGTTGGGCACGCCGCGCCGCGCGGCGACTTCGGTGACCCGCTCGACCACGGTGAAGTCCGAATCCTGGTAGTACAACTGCTGCGCGATCGAGTCGGTCTTGGCGCGGATGGTCTCGCCGAAATCCTCGCGCCGGCGGTTACCGGTGAGGAAACCGCGCGCCAGCGGGCTCCAGGGGATGAGGCCGATGCCCTCCTCGCGGCACAGCGGGATCATTTCCCGCTCTTCCTCGCGATACATCAGGTTGTAGTGGTTCTGCATGGCTACGAAGCGGGTCAGGCCCAGCCTATCGGCCGTGTAGAGCATTTTGGCAAACTGCCAGGCGAACATCGACGACGCGCCGATGTAGCGCGCCTTGCCCGCCTTCACCACGTCGTGCAGCGCGGTGAGCGTCTCCTCGATGGGAGTCTCGCAGTCGAAGCGGTGGATCTGGTACAGGTCGATGTAGTCGGCGCCCAGCCGGCGCAGGCTGCCGTCGATGGAGTGCATCACGTGCTTGCGCGACAGGCCGCGCTGGTTCGGACCGTCGCCCATGGTCAGGCACAGCTTGGTGGCGACTACCACGCGGTCGCGCGAAGGGCCGAAGTCCTTCAGGGCGCGGCCGAGGATCTCTTCGCTCACGCCGTGCGAGTAGACATCCGCGGTGTCGAAGAAGTTGATGCCCGCTTCCAGCGCGCGGCGCAGGAAGGGGCGGCCCTCTTCTTCTTCGAGCACCCACTCCCGCCAGCGCTTCGAGCCGTAGCTCATCACGCCCAGGCAAAGGCGGGAGACTTTCAATCCGCTGGATCCGAGCCGGACGTACTCCATGGATTTAGACCCACTCTCTGGCGGCGCCGATCCTGCCGCGCCACTCGGCCAGCATCTCCCGGTGCCGGGCCAGGATCTTGGCGTGCGCGGCGTCCCCGGCCAGGTTGACCATCTCGCCGGGGTCCTGGTCCAAGTCCACCAGCGATTCGCGATTGCGGCCTTCGTTATACACGCAGTACTTGTAACGCTGGCCGCGCACCATGCGGCCGTCCGGCATGGGCCGGCGGCCGTCGATGGGCGCGCCCTGCACCATCTTGTTGCACACCACCGTGTATTCGCGCGGGTCGCGGTCGCTCTTGCCGTTGGCCGTGTCCTTGAGACTCAGGCCCGGCAAGCCCGCGGGAACGGGGATGCCGGCGTAATCGCAGAGCGTGGGGATCAGGTCCACGCCGGTATTCGCCAGGCGGCGGGAGACGCCCGGCCGGGTGGTCCCCTTGCAGCTCAGGATCAGCGGCACCCGGGCGGATTCCTCGTAGAAGGCGGTCTTCTGATTCCAGCCGTGCGCGCCCTGGCAGTCGCCGTGATCGGCGAGGAACGCTACCAGCGTGTGCTCTTCCTGCCCCGATTCCCGCACCGCTTGCAGCACCTGGCCGACAAGGCCATCCACCTTTTCGATCATGCGGTAATAGGCCCAGATGTACTCGCGCCACTGCTTCACGTTGTAGTTGCTCACCGGAAACATGGGCGTGGCCTGGTAGGAGCGCCGCATCAGGGTCATGATGTCGGGCTCGTCCTTCTGCGGCCCGTGGTTGGGGCGCAGGGGCGGGCACTGGCCGGGCGGCGGCGGCTTGCCGGGGTCGCCTTCGGAGAACTCCTCGCCGCGCGGCCACTGGCAGATGTTGTGGGGGTTGAGGAACGAAGCCACCGCCAGGAACGGTGAGTCGCGCTTGGCGCGGATGAACTGTGCCGCCTCGGCGGCGACGCCGATATCGTGCGCCGCCTTGTTGCGCTTCACGGTCGAGAATCCGTGCAGCTCGGCGCCGGCTTCCGGATAAGGCATGTGCCACTTTCCGAAGTAGCCGGTAGCGTAGCCCGCGCCGCGGAAGATGGAGCCCATGTGCGGGTACTTGCGCGGGTCGAACGGGACCTTGTCGTTGGTCTCGATCCCGGTCTCGGCGGGGTAGCGGCCGGTGAACATGGAGGTGCGCGCGGGCACGCACAGCGGGTTGGCGGTGTAAGCGCGGGTGAACAGCATCCCATTGGCCGCCAGGCGGTCCATGTTGGGGGTGCGAAGGTAGCGGTCCCCCATGCGGCAGCTCATGGAGCCGGCGAACTGCTGGTCGGTCATGACGATCAGCAGGTTGGGCCGGGACGCCTCCGGGGCCAGCGCGGTGGCGCCCGCCGTCTTCAGAAAATCTCGTCGTTGGATGTTCATGTGCGAAGCTTCCCGCTACGGTGCGATGATACCGCAACCGGGTCCGCCGGCACCGGCGCGGCGGGTCTGCGAGAATGGGTGAACTCATGAAGGGCTCCTCGTCCGCTCCTTGGCGCGTCCTGATCCTGCTGGTGGTTTCGGTGGCCATCAACTACATCGATCGGGGGAGCCTCTCCCTGGCGGCGCCGCTGCTCAAGGACGAGCTGGGCATCTCGGCTTCCCAACTGGGCCTTCTGCTCTCTTCCTTCTTCTGGACCTACGCCACGTTTCAGATTGTCTCCGGCTGGCTGGTGGACCGCTACGATGTGAACTGGATTCTGGCCGGAGGCTTCTTCCTCTGGTCGATGGCCACGGCGGTCACCGGGCTGGTGAACGGCTTCGGCATGCTGGTTGCGATGCGGCTGCTGCTGGGCGTGGGCGAGTCGGTGGCCTATCCGTGTTACTCAAAGATCCTGGCTTCGCGCTTTGCCGAGCACCAGCGCGGGCTCTCCAACGCGCTCATCGACGCGGGCACCAAGTTCGGGCCGGCGCTGGGCACGCTGGCCGGCGGAGTGCTCATGGCCCGTTTCGGCTGGCGGCCCGTGTTCGTCGTGCTGGGACTCGGCAGCCTGCTGTGGCTCGCGCCCTGGGTGAAGTGGATGCCGCGCGGGGAGGATGTGGCCGAGAGCGGCTCCCGCGCCGCTCCGGGTCTTCTGGAAATCCTTCGTCTGCGCCCGGCCTGGGCCACCTTCGCAGGTCATTTCTGCGGCAACTACTTCTTCTACTTCCTGCTCACCTGGCTGCCCTTCTACCTGGTTCGGGAGCGGCACCTTTCGATGGACAGCATGGCCGGCGTGGGCGCGGCGGCCTACCTGGTGACCGCCGCGGCCACCACCGCGGCCGGATGGCTGGCCGATCGGGCGATTGTCGCCGGCCGCACGCCCACGCGCGTCCGCAAGACCTGTACGGTCGCCGGCCTGGGCTGCGCCACCGTCATCCTGGCGGTGACCGTCGTATCGGACACGACGCTGTCGATGGTGTTGCTGATGCTGGCCTGCGCCTCCTACGGCGTGTACGCCTCCAGCCACTGGGCCATCACGCAGACCGTCGCCGGGCCGCAAGCCGCCGGCCGGTGGACCGGGCTCCAGAACTTCATCAGCAACCTAGCCGGTGTGGTCGCCCCCGCGCTCACCGGACTGGTGGTCGAGAAAACCGGCCACTTCTTTTGGGCCTTCGCCGCCTCGGCGGCCGTCGCGCTGGCGGGGGCCGGCATCTACCTGTTCCTGCTCGGGCCGGTGGAGGGAGTGAAGTGGAGGCACGCTGAGAGCGTCTGGCGGTAGAATGGCTGTGGATGACTGGGAAGATCAGTGTCGTAATTGAACAGGATCGGCACGGATACTACGCGTGGTGTCCGGAATTGAAGGGGTGCCAGTCGCAGGGGCAGACGGTCGAGGAGACGCTGGCCAATATCCGTGAAGCAATTGAGCTCTTCCTGGAGACTCTGAGCGAGCTGGTTTCGAATCGATTCGCTCCAAGGGGAGTCATCTAATCTACGCCAAAGGCGGCCGGCGTATCGTAGTTCCGTTTCACGCCGGCGCGACCCTGCACCCGAAGGTGGCCAAGCAGGTCCAGGAAGCCATCAAGGACGCCTCGGCCCAGGCGGCTTCCCTCTAAGTCCCGGCGAGAAATTGAGAATGCGGACCGTGATGGCAGTAGCGGCGATCGCCGTCTGGCCGGCTTTCGCGAGTGCACAGCCGGCTTGGGAACGTGTGCAGCGGCTCACCCCAAGCCAAACCGTAACCGTTCAACTGCACAGCGGAGACGTCTTGAACGGAAGGCTGGAGAGCGCCGGCGCGGAAGGGCTCCGGCTGCGCGCCAAAGGCGGCCGGACGGTGCAGGCGGGCAAGGAAGACGTCGCCCGCGTTAGCCGCAAGTCGCGCCGATGGGGCGCGCTGTGGGGCGGCATCGCCGGTTTCGTATGCGCGGCTCCGGTGGGGGCCTTTGCCGGTCCGTACATTGCCGATTACGGGAATCCCTCGGGCAGCGTGCGACTCCGGCATGCCGCGGGCTGGGGCCTGTTCTTCGGAGGCGCCGGGGCCGGAATCGGCGCGCTGACGGGAATGGAGAAAACCGTGTACCGCGCCCCGGCCGTCAAGGTTCGCGGCGCAGCTCGCGGAACAGCTCGCGGAAGCAATTGACGGCCTCCATCACGTTCGTTTCGGTGGTGTTCTCGCGGAAGTAGCCGCGGGCGAAGCGGGCGAAACCGCACCAGGTGGTTTGCAGCATGCCGAGCATCCGATCGGCCACTTTGGGGTGGGCGCTGAGCCGCACGGCGCGCACCTGGTCCAGTTGGCGCAGCGCCACCGAGGCGCGCCGCCAGGGGCAGGAGAGCACCGGGAAGCCCTGCACCGCGAACCAGGGCGCGGTGGGGTGGGCGGCCTCGTAGTGCCAGTCGCACATGACGATGTCGTTGGGCACCAGGGCCAGTGCCGGGGCGGTGTGGTTGAGGCTCGCTTCCCACTTGCCGATGCCGGTGGTTTCGCCGTCCAGGAAGCGGTCGGCCCACATCCACAGCGCGCGGTTGGAAGCCGCCAGGTGAGCGTGCAGGGTGCGGAGCTCGAGAGCGAATAACTCCGCTTTGCTCTTGCCGCGACAGCGGGGGCATTGGTCTTCGCCCAGCAGAAACACCTCGTCCATGCCCACGTGCAGCGCGTTGGCCTCGCAGGCCTCCGTCAGTTCGTCCATCAAGTCGAAGACCACCTCGTGCACCTGGGGATGCAGCGGGCAATAGCTGCGGCAGTAGATGCCCTCGTTGTTCGGATAGGCGCCGGGCGTTTCGTCGAACTCGGGATGCGCGCGCAGCAGCGCGGCGGTGTTCTTGGACCACGACTGGTGGCCCAGCAGGTTGAGCTGCGGCACGAGGCGCACGCCGGCGGCGCGGCAGGCTTCCAGCAACTGGCGCACGTCGTCGCGCGTGAGCCCGCTGGGTTCGGCCACTTCGGGCCGCCGCGAATACCGGTAGTTGTAGTTGAACTTGAGAGTACCGAGTTCCAGCCTATCGGGTTGCCCTGGGTTCCGCAATCCGCATGGTCAGTTGTGAGTGCTCGATACTCAGGTCGATCCACTGGTCAACCAGACGTTTGAACCGCTTGTGGGTCGCGATCTGGCGGCG
>JACQZT010000296.1 GCA_016213755.1 Acidobacteriota bacterium
GCCTTGGCGTGGAAGTCGATGGCGATGTCCAGATCCGGCCCCAGGCCCTCGCGCAGCATCTGCAAGTGCTTCACCACCGCCTCGATCTTCTGGTGCGTGTCGATCCACTCGAAGGTGCGCGCCGCGGGTCCGGTTTTGAAGCAGGTGACGCCCAGGCTCTCGGCGGTTTCCCGCAGGCGCGCCAGTTCCTCCCGCGTGCGGCCGCCGGCGTGGTAGTAGCCGCGCACGCCCGCCGCGTCGAACGGCCCGCCCAGCAACTGGTACACCGGCAGGCCCAGGATCTTCCCGCGCAAATCCCACAACGCCTGGTCGATGCCCGAGATGGCCGAGCCGATCACCGGCCCGGCGCGGTAAAAGCTGTGCACGTACAGCGACTGCCAGTGGTGTTCCACCTGGATCGGGTCGGCGCCCACCACGAAGTCGCGGAAATCCTCCAGGCAGCCCATCACGGCGCAGGCCTTGCCTTCCAGCGTGGCCTCGCCCCAGCCCGCCAGGCCGGCGCTGGTTTCGAGTTTCACGAACACACAGGGCCGGTCGGCCGAACCTCCCGGCGTCGGCACGCCGAACACTTTCATGTTCGTGACTTTGACGCGCGCCAGCAGCGTGTCGTGCGCGCCGCTGGTCCACGGCGTTCCGGCCACCGGCTCGCGCGCCGTCTGCGTCTGCGTTTCGGCGCAGGCGCAATCGCCCGCCTCCACCGCGCCGCGCGCCGCCAGCGCGCCAGCGAATCCCCCAAAGAACATTCGGCGTTTCATGCGGCGGGCTCCTGAATCCCCAGTCCGGGGCCGCTGGGCAGCGAGAGGTAACCGTCGGTCGCCGTTCCCGCGGGCGGGAACGGAATCTCGACGGCAAACGAATTGGGAAGAGAAGCGGCCAAGTGCAGCGCGGCGGCCGTGCCCACCGGGCCGCCGTCGTGGTACGGCGCCACCGCCACATAGTAGGTTTCGGCCAGCGCCGCCAGGCGCCGCGCTCCGGTGATGCCGTGCACGCGCAGGTCCGGCCGGAGCACGTCGACGGCGCCCTCGCGCAACAAATCCTGGAACGTCCCCCCATCCACGATGCGCCGGCCGAATCCGACCGGCGTCACGCTCTCCGACGCCAACCGGGAAACCGCTCGCAGGTTCGCCACCGGGCAGGGTTCGTCGAACCACAGCAGGTGAAAGCGTTCCAGCGCGGCGCACAGGCTTCCGGCCATTCCCGGCGTGAGTTCACTCGCGCCGTCCAGCACGAAATTCGTATTGGCGCCGCCGGCCTGGCGCAGAACCTCGAGTCTCCGGCGGACCGCGTCCGCGAAAGCCTGGCTCTTGCCGCGAGCGCGCGGCAGCGGAACCGCGTGGCACCGAACGCCGGCCGCCTCGGCGCGGCCGAGCGCCGCCGCGAGCGCCTCGTCCGTGTCGCCTTCCAGCCGCGCCAGCGCGCGCACTTTGAAGCGCGTGGGGCCGCCCAGCACCTGGTAGACCGGCGCCTGGGAGGCTTTCCCCACAATGTCCAGCAGCGCCATGTCCACCGCCGCGCGCAGCGCGGGCCGCGCGGCCAGCAGCTCGCCGGCGACTTCATAGGCCGTGGCGGGCTTGCCGCGCACCCGCTCGGTGACGAACTGAACATCGCCGGCCGAAGCGGCGGCGCATTCTCCCAAGCCCTGGATGCCAGAGCGCGTCGTCAGGCGCAGCAGTGTATAGCCGCGCCGCGGGAACGCTCCGATTTGGCCGATCTCGAGATCTCGTGGCTGGATATCCGCAGGCATGTCACGATGCAGTATATCTCTTGCGCTACCGCCGGCGAAGCTCGACCAGGTGAAAAATCGTGTCCTGCCGGGAAGTATTCGCCACGACGAGGTCGGCGCCGCGCGTCCCGCGGTTGCCGAACCAGGCGTCGGCCAGCTTCACGGTGACTTCCTTCCAGCGGCCCGAGTCCGTATTCTGCACGGCGATGGCGGTCTTGCTCTTGTCCCCGCGCGCGTCGTAGCGCAACTCCCAGCTTCCTTTCCCCGCGTCGAAATAGACCACGCGCACCGTCACCGGGCAGGCGCCCGCCAGCGGCTGGCCGCCGAAGAAGCGGTCGGCGACATCGAACAGCAGCGTGTTCTTGCCGGACTGGACGTCGAAGCCGCGCGCGAAGCGCCCGTAGGGCTGCTCCTTCGGACCCACGCGCCAGTAACCCTGGCTGGTCCCCAGCGGGTCGATCTGCGCCAGGTAGCGCTGGTAGTTCCCCGCCTCGAGGTTCCAGCCCACGTCGTTCATCCGTTTGGCGTCGCGGTTCTGCATCACCATCGCCATGCCCTTCTCCGGATCGCCCTGCGCGGCGCCGTAACGGGCGAAGGCGGCGGCGATGTTCAGGGTTCGTTTCAAACCCTGCTCCTGCTCCTGGCGAGAGCCGCGGAATTTTCCCGGACCGTATTGGGCCGCCGGAAAGCGTTCGAGGTCGGAGGCGTCCAGACCGTCGTGCAGCGCGCACCAGGCGCCGGGACTGGTGGCGGCGTCCTTCTCTCCGCCGTAGCGGCTGTAGAAGAGGAACCCTTCGTGGTCGGCCGGGTTGGCGAAGGCCTCTGTCTGGTGCTGGAGAATGTCCAGCCCGAAGTGCAGGCCCCACAGGTTCAGCCAGTACAGGTTCCACACCGGAGCTTCCCGGAACCAGCCCTTGAACATCTCGTCCATCTCCGATCGCGCGCGGATCAGGGTCCCCGACTCGGGGTGGTTGATGAGCGGGTCGAAGAAGGCCAGCATGGCTTTCTCGTTGTTCAACTGGAAGCCGTGCCCCGGATTGCCCGCCTTGCGCCACCAGTGCGGCATGTTTTGCGCCAGCCACTCCACGTACTGGCCGGCATTGCCCGAGTTGGTCAGAATATGAATGGGCGGCTTCTTGTCCCGGTAGAGGTCTTCGAACAGGCGCCAAGCCTCGAATTTGAAGGCGCGCCATTTCTCTTCGGGCAGCTCGTAGCGCGCGTCGAGCGGCTCGCCTTTGTAGCCGCCTTCGTCGCCCGTGGTGCCCTCGGCGGTCTGCACGCACAGCACCTTGGCCCGGACGTCCGGTGGCAGCGCATCGATGTGCCGCGCCACGGCGCGCAGCATGCGCTGGTAGTAGCGTTTGTAGTTGGCGTCCAGGTAGAACGGATAGGTCCAGCCGTGGGGCTGGCCGCGAGGGTTCAGCGTGGGCGTGGTCTTCACCTCCGGCACC
>JACQZT010000297.1 GCA_016213755.1 Acidobacteriota bacterium
GGATGAGCGCTTCAATCTCCTGGGCGGCGTTGATGCTGAAGCGGATGTAGTCGATGTCGAAGTCCTTCAGCGCGCCGAGCACATCCCCATTGCTGCCGTGCGCGCTTCCGGGCGTCGAACTGACGTACCCGCCGGAATCGTACACCACGACGGAAGTGGGAAGCGGGTTGGCCAGCGCCGTCAGGGCGAACAGCACGGCGAAGGAAGCACCGGTCAGCAGTTTCATGCCTATCTCCTGTACCCAGGATGGCCGTTCAACACTCCAGAGGAGAATAGAACTACAGTAGGAGTGGGTCTAGAACCCCCTAGTACCAAACCACCCTTTGGGGTTGCGGCCGGCTTGCATGTCGCGCGGGATTGTATTAAGATCGTCCAAAAGGATGGCATCGGGCCGGAAACCAGAAGTGTATCCACCCGGATATATCTCCTTTTGAATCAATCATTTGCTCTCGGCAAGGAGTGGTGTACCCAAGCTCTGGCCGAAAGGTGAACATAGCAGGAAGGAAGCCGTAGCCCATGAGTCTGAGTCAACTTGCACGCTCGATCAGCGAATCTCCGACGCTCAAGCTGAACGAGACCGCGGCTCGCCTTCGCGAAAAGGGCGAGCCTGTTATCCACCTGGGCGGTGGCGAGCCGAAAACCAAGGCCCCCATCGATGCGATCCTGAATTGCACCGCCCTGCTGAATACCGCCGAAGTCCGGTATTCGCCGGCGGACGGGATCCCCGCCCTGAAAAAGGCCATCATTCGTTATACGGACGAGCACTACGGGCGGCTGGTAATGCCGGAAAACGTAATTGCGTCCAGCGGCGCCAAGCAATCCATCATGGTGGCGCTGCACACGATCCTGGATCCGAAAGACGAAGTCATCTTCCCGGCGCCGTATTGGGTAAGTTATCCGGAGATGGTCAAGATCGCCGGCGGCGTGCCCGTGGCGGTCACGGCCCTGGACGGCGGTTTTCAGCCCACGGTGCAGGAAATTGCCGACGCCATGGGATCCTACACCAAGGCCATCGTCCTGAACAGCCCGAACAACCCGAGCGGCGCGGTCTATGCCAAGGATTTCATCGCCGAGATCGTCCAGCTTTGCGAGAAGCGTAACATCTGGCTGATCATGGACGACACTTATAACCGGCTGATCTTCGATGGGCAGGCGCCGGTGAACTGCTACGATTTCACCGGCCAGGACGTCGAGAACTCGAAACTGATCGTCATCAACTGCGTGTCCAAGATGTATGCGATGACCGGTTTCCGCCTGGGCTGGACGGTAGCCAGCCGGGAACTGGTGCGGGCCATGACCAACATCCAGTCGCAGGAAACCTCCGGGCCGGCGACGCCGTCGCAGTGGGCGGCGGTGGGCGCGCTGAACGGCATCCAGTCGTCCATCGACAGCCTGCGCATGACGCTGGAGAACAACCGCAACGTGATGGTGGCGCGGCTCAGGGCGATCCCGGGCGTGCAGGTGACCAAGCCGTCGGGCACGTTCTACTGTTTCCCGGATTTCAGCGCCTATGAGAAAAGTTCGCAGAAGCTGGCGGCTTTCCTGCTCGAGAAAGTCCGCGTGGTCGCCGTGCCGGGCAAGGAATTCGGCATGGAGGGTCGCCTGCGGGTGAGCTATTGCGGGACCATCAAGGAGATCCGCGAGGGCCTGGAGCGCATCCAGTGGGCGTTGGATCCGAATTCGGCCAATGAGTTGTTCATCGGCGGCCGCAAACTGGTGAGGGACTGGGCATGAGCTGGTTTGAAAACATCGAAACGCCGGCGCAGAAGGAAGCCGGCCGCCTGTCGTCCGCCTACGGCCTGGAAAACCACGGTCTGACCCGGCTCAACCGCGTGTACTGGAACCTGCCTACGGGCGCGCTATACGAGGAGGCGGTTTTCCGCCGCGAGGCTCGGGTTGCCCATCAGGGTCCGCTCGTGGTCAACACCGGCAAGTGGACGGCGCGCGCCGCCGCCGACAAGTTCATCGTGCGGGAGAGCACCACCGAAGAGAACGTCTGGTGGGGCGAGTACAACCGTCCCTTCAACCCCATGGCGTTCAACTCGCTGGTGACCCGCATGCAAGGCTACCTGCAAGGCCGTGACGTGTTCGTGCAGGACCTCTATGCCGGCGCCGACCCGGACTATCGCATGCCCATCCGGGTGATCACGGAGTTGGCCTGGCACAGTCTGTTCGTGCGCACCATGTTCCAGAAGCCCAAAGGACTGGACGCCTACAAGAAGCACGTGCCGGAGTTCACCATCATCGGCGCCCCCAGTTTTCACGGGTCAGCCATGATCGACGGCACCCGCTCGGAGACCTTCATTATTGCGAACTTCGCCGAACGCCTGGCGGTGATCGGCGGATCGGCTTACGGCGGCGAGTTGAAGAAGACCATCTTCACGGTGCTCAACTTCCTGCTGCCGTTCGACGGCGTGATGCCTATGCACTGCTCGGCCAACACCGGCGAGGGCGGCGACGTGGCGCTGTTTTTCGGCCTTTCCGGCACCGGCAAGACCACGCTGTCGGCCGATCCGAGCCGCGGCCTGATCGGCGACGACGAGCACGGCTGGAGCGAGAACGGCATCTTCAATTTCGAGGACGGCTGTTACGCCAAGGTCATCCGGCTGTCGCCGGAGGCCGAGCCGCAGATCTACGCCTGCACGCGGCGCTTCGGTACCCTGCTCGAGAACGTTACCATGGACCCGGTTTCGCACCGGCTCGATCTGAACGACGACAGCGTCACCGAGAACACTCGCGGCGCTTACCCGTTGTCCTACATCGACAACGCCCTGCCGGCGGCGGTGGCCGGTCATCCCGAGAACATCATCTTCCTGACCTGCGACGCCTCGGGGGTCATGCCGCCGATTTCGAAGCTCAGCCCGGACCAGGCGATCTACCACTTCATATCCGGCTACACGAGCAAGATCGCCGGCACCGAGATCGGTCTCGGCATCGAGCCTGAAATCACCTTCTCGACCTGTTTCGGGGCGCCGTTCATGGTGCAGCGCCCGCTGACGTACGCGCAACTGCTGAAATCCAAGATCCTCAAGCACGGCGCGCACTGCTGGCTGGTCAATACCGGCTGGACCGGCGGCCCGTTCGGCGTGGGCAAGCGCATTTCCATCCGCCACACACGCACGCTGTTGAACGACGCTTTGAGCGGCAAACTGCGCGATGTGCCGTTCCGCAAGGACCCGGTTTTCGGCTTCGAGTGCCCCACCGAGTGCGAGGGCGTTCCGACCGAGATCCTCGACCCGGCCAGCACCTGGCCGAGCCGCGAGGAGTACATGCGCAAGTACGACGCCCTGGCCGCCCGCTTCATCGACAACTTCAAACTGTTCAGCGCCGGCTGCCCCGACGAAGTCATCGCCGCCGGCCCTAAGCGCGTGCGGTAGTAATTCGGTGACGGGCTACTCAATCCCCAATTTCGAAATTGGGGATTGAGTAGCCCGTCACCGAATCAGCGGAACCTTTGGCGCGGCGGAGGCGTATCGATTGGAGAGGTGATCCGCGTGCGCTCCCTGCTCCAGGACCTGAAGTTCAGCGGCAAACTGCTGCTGAAGGATAAGGCCTTCAACCTCATCGCGCTGCTCACGCTGGCGCTGTGCATCGGGGCCAATTCGGCCATCTTCACGGTGCTGCATTCGGTGATTCTGCGCCCCCTGCCGTTCGCCGATTCCGAGCGCCTGGTGATTCTCTACAACCGCTACCCGGGCGTGGGGGTGAACAAAGGCTCCAACGGCATCCCCGACTACCTGGACCGGAAGAAAGAGACCGGCGTTTTCGAGGAGCTGGCGCTGATCGACTTCCTGGGCTTCGACGTCGGCATGGAGAGTTCGCCCGAGCGCGTCCCGGCGCAGCGCGTCACGCCGTCTTATTTCCGCATGCTGCGGGTTTCCCCGCTCAAAGGCCGCCTGTTCACGGAAGACGAGGCGGTGCAGGGCAAGGACAAAGTCGTCATTCTGAGCTACGGGCTGTGGAAACAAATGTACGCCGGCCGGCCCGACGCCGTTGGCCAGGACGTCCGGCTGAGCGGGACACCGTACCGGATCGTGGGCGTCATGCCGGAAGGCTTCGAGTTCGTTTCGCGCACGGTCCGGATGTGGACCCCCTTTGCCTTCACCCCCGAGCAGACCTCCGACAACGCCCGGCACAACAACAGTTGGACCATGGTGGGGCGCCTGAAGCCGGGCGTGCCGCTGAGCCTGGCGCAACAGAAGATCGACGCGCTGAACCAGCGCAACCTGGATCTCTTTCCGCAGTACAAGCAGTTGCTCGTCAATGCCCGCTTCAACACCAAGGTGGCGTTCTTTCTCGAGGAGATCACCGAGGACATCCGCCCGACGCTGTACCTGCTCCAGGGCGCGGTGATCTTCGTCCTGCTGATCGGCTGCGTGAACGTGGCCAACCTCATGCTGGTGCGCTCGAACGTGCGCATGAAGGAGTTCGCCATCCGCTTCAGCATGGGCGCCGGCCGCGCGCGGCTGGGCCGCCAGTTGCTGACCGAAAGCCTGACCCTGGCGGTGCTGGGCGGCCTGCTGGGAGCCCTGGTGGGCTACTGGGGCGTGCGCCTGTTGAACTACCTGGGCGCCGGCGAGCTTCCGCGCGGAACGCAAATCCGCATGGACGGCACGGTCTTCGCCTTCACCCTGGCGGTGGCGGCGGGCGCCGGCGTGTTCTTCGGCCTGGTTCCGGTGGTGCACCTGATGCGGCGCAACCTGCTCGACGTCTTCCGCCAGACCGAGAGAACCGGGACGGTGGAAAAGCGCGCGCTGCTGACCTGCTCCGTGCTGGTGGTGTGCCAGGTGGCGCTGGCCTTCGTGCTGCTGATCGGCGCGGGTTTGATGACCATGAGCTTCCTGCGGGTGATGAAGGTGGACCCGGGGTTCCGGCCCCAAAACGTCACCACGGCGCGTGTGTCGCTGCCCCAGACGCGCTACGAGGGTTCAACCAAGCGGCGCGGGTTCATGGAGCGGCTGGTCGAGCGGTCGCGGGGTCTGCCCGGAGTCCGGGCGGCGGGCATCACGACCTACCTGCCATTCAGCGGCAACAACAACGCCAGCGTGATCGAGATCGTGGGCTACGCACGGGGGCCGGGCGAGAACCCGCCCGTGCCGGGCTGGAACGCGGTGAGCGGCGACTACTTCCGGGCCATGACCATTCCGCTGCTGCGCGGCCGGAGTTTTCAGGACAGCGACACCCAGGACTCCGAACTGGTGTGCATCATCGACCAGTTCCTGGCGCGCAAGTATTGGCCCAACGGCAATCAGATCGGGGCCAAGATCAGGCGCGGCATCGCCATCGGGCGGGATCAGCCGCCTCCCGTGCTGACGGTGGTGGGCGTGGTGGGCAGCGTCAAGACCTCGGACCTGGCCGAGCAGAACCCGGTGGGGCAGATCTACTTCCACTACAAGCAGTACCCGCCGGGTTCGGTCCACCTGGTGCTCGCGGGCGAGCGTGCGGAGACACAAGTAGTGGGCGCGGCGCGAGCCGAGTTGCGGCGGTTGGATCCCGAATTGCCGCTGTCGGACGGGAAGACCATGGAGCAGCGGCTGGCGGAGTCGCTGGTGGCGCGGCGCGCGCCCATGGTGCTGTGCCTGATCTTCGCCGGGCTGGCCCTGTTTCTGGCCGCCATCGGGCTGTACGGCGTGCTGGCGTACGCGGTGACGCAGCGAACACGCGAGTTGGGCATCCGCATGGCGCTGGGCGCGCGGTCGGGCGACGTGCTGCACATGGTCCTGTGGCAGGGCGTGCGGCTGGCGGCCATCGGACTGGCACTGGGCGCGGCCGGCGCCTACGCGCTGACCCGCGTCATGGCCAGCTTGCTCTACGAGGTGAAGCCGGGCGATCCGGCGGTGTTCCTGCTGGTGGCCGTGGTGCTGGGCGGCGTGGCGCTGGTGGCCGCGGCCGCGCCCTCGCTGCGAGCTACGCGCATCAGCCCGGTAGTGGCATTGCGCTACGAATAGCGGTACACCTGTAGAGTGCGACTCTCACTGCTGCTCCTTTCCCTGGCGGCCCTGGCCGCCGCCGCGCCGGGCGAAAGCAAGGTCCTGCGCGTCACCAACCTCAACGCCGCCGGTCCGGGCTCGCTGCGCGAGGCGATCGCGACACCGGGTGCGCGCATCGTGGTCTTCGAGGTCGGCGGCGCGATCAACCTGGACCGCAAGGATCTCGACATCCGCGAGCCGTTCCTGACCGTGGCCGGCCAGACCGCGCCGTCGCCGGGGATCACCCTGATTCGCGGGGGCCTGCGCATGCTCACGCACGACATCCGCCTGCAACACATCCGCGTGCGCATGGGCGACGCCGGGCAGCCCAAGAAGAGCGGCTACGACGTGGAGGTGACCACCAGCGGGCCCGAAGCCTACAACATCGTGGTGGACCACTGCTCGTTTTCCTGGGCGGTGGACGAGAACCTCTCGATTTCCGGTCCGCGGCACAACGGGCCGGAAGGAACATCGCGCCGGGTGACTTACAGCCACAACATCATCGCCGAAGGACTCTACAATTCGAGCCACGAGAAGGGCATCCACTCGATGGGCACGCTGGTGCACGACAGCGCGACGGAGATTACCATCGTCGCGAACCTTTACGCGCACAACAACCAGCGCAACCCGTACTTCAAGGCGTGGACCACCGGCGCCATCGTCAACAACCTGATCTACAACCCGGGCACGCGCGGCATCACCGTGGATTTCGTCCCCTCCGAGTGGAAAGGCCAGCCCGTCCAGCCCATCAACGCGCGCGTGGCGGTGGTGGGTAACGTCCTGATTCACGGCGCCAACACCAAGCCCGACGTGGCCCTGGTGATGCGCCGCGGCGACGTGTACCTGGAGGACAACATCGGGCAGGACCGGGACGGCAAGCCGGTGCCGCAGACTTCCGGCGACATCGTGCTGCTCAAGGAGAAGCCCTTCTGGCCGGCCGGCCTGAAGGCGTTGCCCGCCCGCCAGGTGATCGAGCACGTAACCGCGCACGCCGGCGCGCGGCCCAAGGACCGGGATGAGGTGGACCTGCGCATCCTGCGCGAATTCCGCGAGCGCAAGGGGCGCCTCATCGACAGCCAGGACGACGTCGGCGGCTACCCCAAACCCAAGCCCGCCGCGCGCAAGCTGAACGTGCCCGCCAGCGGCCTCGAGGCGTGGCTGGCGAAGATGGCGCGGGAGGTGGAGTAGGGCGGATGTCTTTCATGGCAGCAGGCGTGCCAGCGGCTCCAGACGAGCTGGATTCTCATGGTCGGTGGCCCAGTTCAGTGGGTTGTCCTGGATGTAATGACGAATACGATTGAGTTCGTCCTCGTTGCGGACGATGTGTTCGTAGTAGTTGCGTTGCCAAATCCGTTCCCCGGGCCGGCCACCGAGGGAATTGATGCGTGTTGTGGACTGGTATTTGAAATAACCGACCACCTGTCCCAGCGTGTAACGCCGTAGGGGCGGGGTTTCCCCGCCCGCGGTGAACAGGAGGATTCCGTGGACGTGGTTGGGCATTACCACAAATGCATCCAGACTCACCTCGGGGAAATGTGCAGGGATACCCTGCCAACAGGTCTCAACCACCCGGCCGGAAGGGTTGCACCGCATCTCACCCTCGGTGATCTCACCGAACAGGCGCCGCCGGTCCTGAACGCAGATGGTCACGTGGCAGGCGCCCGGCAGTGAGCAGTCGAAGCCCGGCATTCGAAGACACCCGCGTTGACGGGTTTCCATTCAAGACGATAGTGCACTCGGCAGCCAGAAATCTCCGCCCCCGCTGGCGGGGAAACCCCGCCCCTACCCGGCCGGCCGGGTTGCGCTGCACCTCAGTCCAGCGCGCCGCGCATCGCGATCTTGAGCGTGTACGCGTGCCGGCAGGGTTTCCGCGCCGGCATTTCGACGCTCAGCCCCTCGGCGGTCTGCGACCATTGGACGGGGTTCCTTGCGCCCAGGAGGCTGACCGACGCCACTCCGCTCTTCAGCGATTTGACGACGATCCGGCCGTCCTCCGGCCAGCCCAGGGCGATGGCGTAGAGCGCGCTACCCTTGCGCGTGAAGCGGATGTCCTGGGCGTTGCAGTTGTCGAAGCGCCAGCCGGTGTGGGCGCCGCGCTTGACGATCAGTTTTTCGACGGGGCCTTCGGCGTGGATCTTCCAGGGGCGGGCGCCGTAGATCGCTTCGCCGTTGACCTTGAGCCAGTCCCCGATCTCGCGCAGGACGGCTTTTTGATCCGCGGGGATTTCGCCGCTGGCCGTGGGCGCCAGCGAGAGGAGCAGGCCGCCGCCGCGGCTGACCCGGTCGGCCAGACCCAGGACCGTCTCGGCGGGGCTGATCACCTTGAGGCCCTGAATGTAACCCCAGGAGCCGATGCCGATGCTGAGGTCGTCGATCCACGGGCGGTCCACTCGCTCGGGGCGGTCGCGGCCGGCTTCGTAAGTCAGCATGCCGTA
The DNA here is from genome assembly GCA_016213755.1 of Acidobacteriota bacterium. Taxonomy (GTDB): domain Bacteria; phylum Acidobacteriota; class Terriglobia; order Bryobacterales; family Bryobacteraceae; genus JACQZT01. Next base: position 8,405 of record JACQZT010000297.1, read on the forward strand.
CTCGCGCGGAAAGTTGAACTTCATGGTGCCGGCGAACTTGTTCAGCACTTCGACGCCGCGGCCCTGGTTATGGTAGTGGGCCAGGGTCTCCAGCACGAACTTGGACACCTCGGGCGAGGTGAAATCGCCGCCGTCGAACCACAGCACGTCGGGGCGGTAGTTGTCGATCACCTCCAGGAGTTTGGCCCGCCACGCTTTCATGAAGTCGGCGCGCGTGCCGGTGAACTCGTTCCAGTAGAGGTCGGCGTAGCGCGGGTCGTAGAGGTCGAACTTCGCTTTGCGCTGCTCCTCCCACGCGGACTTGTCGGGGGGCAGGTACCAGTTGTACGTCCGCATGTGGTGCTCGGTGGCGAGGATCTTGATCCCTTTGGCGCGCAACGCCTTCACCAAGTCGCCGTAAAGATCGCGCCGCGGTCCCATTTGGGCGGCGTTCCAGCGGCTCACCTTGCTGTCCCAAAGCAGGAACCCGTCGTGGTGCACCACGGCGGTGCCGGCGTAGCGCGCGCCCGACTGGCGGATCAGTTCGGCCCACTCATTGGGATCGAACTTTTCGGCTTTGAACATGGGAACCAGGTCTTTGTAGCCGAACTTGTCCTGCGTGCCGTAGGTCTTGCGGTGATGCTCGTAGACGCCGCGCGGGTCCTGCGGGTCGTACATGCGCCGGGCGTACCACTCGTTGCCGAAGGCGGGGACCGAGTAGACACCCCAGTGAGCGTAGATGCCGAATTTCGCGTCCGCCAGCCACTGCTGGGTGGGGCGGCTGGCGAGCGATTCCCAAGTGGGCTGGAAGCCCTGACCGGCGACAGTCTGGGCACAAGCGGCGGCGAGCAGAAGCGGCACACAGTTTCTCATGTCATCCGATATTCTAGAACGCAGGGAGGCGACGAAACATGTTGCTTGTGGTTCACGTGCATGTCCGGGTGAAACCGGAGTGCGCTGATGCGTTTGCGGCTGCCACGCTGGAGAACGCGCGCCAGAGCGTGCAAGAGCCGGGTGTGGCGCGCTTCGACGTGATTCAGCAAACGGACGATCCGGCCCGGTTCGTCCTGGTGGAGGTTTACCGAGCGCCGCAGGCGCCGGCCGCGCACAAGGAAACGGCGCACTACCAGACCTGGCGCGACACGGTGGCGGACATGATGGCCGAGCCGCGCACGGCGGTCAAGTTCTCGACCCTGTTTCCCGCCGACGAAGGATGGTGAGGCGGGTATGCGCTTCGAATTCGCAACCGCAACGCGGATTGTCTTCGGCGCGGGCACGGCCGGGGAGGTGGCGCCGGCGGCGCGGGCGATGGGGGCGCGCGCGTTGCTGGTGACGCAGCGCGGCGCGCCGGCGCTCGAAGGGTTCACGCACGCTACGCTCGACGTGCCGGGAGAGCCAACCGTCGAACTGGTGCGCCGGGGAACCGAACTGGCGCGAGCCGGGCAGTGCGACGTGGTGGTGAGCGTGGGCGGCGGCAGCGCCATCGACGCGGGCAAGGCCATCGCCGCGCTGCTGGCCAACGGCGGCGATCCGCTGGACTACCTCGAGGTGGTTGGAAAGGGGCAGAGCCTGAAGATGCCCTCGGCGCCGTTCATCGCCGTGCCGACCACCGCCGGCACCGGCGCGGAAGTCACTCGCAACGCCGTGCTGGCTTCCCCCGAACACGGCGTCAAGGCCAGCCTGCGCAGCCCGCTGATGCTGCCCCGCCTGGCCGTGGTGGACCCGGACCTGACCCTGGACCTGCCGCCCGCCATTACCGCCAGCACGGGACTGGACGCGCTCACACAGGTGATCGAGCCGTACGTCTCTATCCGCGCCAACCCGCTGACCGATTTGTACAGCCAGGAAGGCATGCGCCGCGCGGCGCGTTCGCTGGTGCGCGCCAGCGAGGACGGCCGGGACCGCGCGGCGCGCGAGGACATGGCCATGGCGAGCCTGATGGGCGGGCTGTGCCTGGCCAACGCGGGCCTGGGCGCGGTGCACGGGTTCGCGGCGCCCATCGGCGGCAGCTTCGACGCCCCGCACGGCGCGGTGTGCGCGGCCCTGCTGCCGCACGTCATGGCGATGAACGTGCGCGCCGCGGAGAAGTTGGAGCGTTTCGCCACCGTGGCCCGAATTCTGACCGGCCGGCCGGACGCCGTGCCGGAAGACGGGGTCGAGTGGGTGGCGCGGGTGTGCGTCCGGCTGCGCATCCCGCCTCTGCGGGCTTACGGAATCGGCCCCGGGGACTTACCGGCGCTGGTGGCCGGCGCGGCCCAGGCCAGCAGCATGAAAGGCAACCCGGCGGCGCTGACCGCCGGCGAGCTGACCGAAATCCTCCGCGCCGCGCTGTAGTCGCCGGACCAGCGACTGGAGGGCGGACTTCAGTCCGCGAGGGACTTCAGTCCCTCCGAAGCAGGCCGAGGTTGCGCCGGGACGCGGCAGGGTTTAAACTGAAGATGGCATCGGGGCGTGGCTCAGCCTGGCTAGAGCGCCTGGTTCGGGACCAGGAGGTCGGTGGTTCAAATCCACTCGCCCCGACCAAACCTTTCAATAACTACGAGTGGATCACGTGTGAGCCCTACGGGGAGTCGTGTATCTCCGCAGCGGGCCACCAACGACGCGTGGCGCAGCGCACTCTTGTCCAAGACAGCCTTTTCGCTGAATAGCGAACCTTAGTTTCCGGCGACAAGGGTTGTGGCGTCGCACGCCTCGCACTCAATCACAGAATCATCGAAACTGATGCAGTCTGAATGACGGCAAGTAGCAAATCCGATCCGCCCATTCCCCTTCACTGGATGCCGACCAGATGATCAGAAGCGATTCGACAATCTCGCCCACGGAGGCACTCGGCAAGGCCAGCAGCACTCCAGGACTTTGCAGGCCCGACCTGACCCTCGCGGCGAAGTGGACCGGCATGGTGCTCTTGTCGTGTGAGACGAGCAGCCGACCCTCGTGTGCGGCAGCTTCGAGCACTTCGTCATCCGGCATCCCTTCGAGGCCGGCTTCGTTCGCGCTTTTGAAGTCGATGGACGATTCACGGAGGCGGACGCCCTGGACTATCGCGTAGTTCAAGTCAGCGTCGGCGAGGAATCGGACGCTCACTATCGTGGCTTGCTCAATTCCTCGCGCGCCCGCTGGAGCCGGCTCCAGAGTTCGGGATTGGCCTCACTCAGCGGAACGGTCGATTCCCGAATCCCGCGCTCCTCGTCGTCCAGATACCGGCGAACCTCTGCCTGATGATCCAAGTAGAATGCGATCGCGCCGTAAATCTGGGGTAGTCTCAAGAGCGGGAATTCATTCTGGATCGCCTCGAGCGAATTTCCCCGCTCGAAAGAGTACACGACGGAATCGAGCGACATTCGCGTACCCGCGATGTAATAGCCGCCGTTCCGCTCTTCGATGTACTCGCTGGTCATCGGACCCTCTCGAATCCAGTGTCGCACCGGCGTGACCAGGCATTCAACCGGAATTTCCGACTATCCGCCCGGCAGTGCCGCATTAAACCTCCGCATCCGCCCTCCGCGGTTCAGCCCGCCGGAGTTCAATCCGCGCAACACCGTCTTCTGCCGGGCCGCCAATACGGCTATGATGGTTCTGCCGATGGAGTGCCAACCCGGCCTGAGACTGGACTTTTGAACATACTCGCTACGAACATGGACCGCAGAATATTTCTCACCACCCCGGCGGCGCTGGCCGCCACCCGCAGCGCACCGGCGGCCGCGGACGATCGCCGCGTTCCAGCCTGGGAGCAGCCGGTCTTTCAGCTCCAGCGGCAGTTCAAGTCCCCGGTCAAGATCGCCGGAATCGAACTGCTTCGCGCGGGGCGGAACTTCTTCGTGCGCGCCACGTCGTCCGATGGAGCGACCGGGATCACGCTGACCAAGCAGATCGAGGAGTTCATCCCCATTCTGCTGCGCAACGTCATTCCCGCCTACGTGGGCCAGGACGCGCGCAACCTGGAAGCGCTCTCCGACGAGGTCTACATCCGGAACTACAAGATGGCGGGCCAGCCTTTCTGGTGCCCCGTCGCCTACGTCGAGCAGAGCCTGTTCGATCTGCTGGGCAAGATCGCCGGCAAGCCGGCGGGGCAACTGATGGGCGGCTCCGTGCGAAAGGAAATTCCGGTCTACCTTTCGGGTTCCGGGCGCGAAACCACGGCCGAGGAGGAGGTCGACGTTTACGTGCGCGGGATCGCCGAAACCGGAGCGCGGGCGGTGAAGTTCAAGATCGGGGGGCGCATGAGCCGCAACGCGGACACCTATCCCGGCCGCACGGAGAAGATGATGGAACTGGCGCGCAAGCGCCTGGGCGACAAGATCGTCCTCTATGCCGACGCGAACGGGTCCTACGACGCCATCAAGGCGATCCAAGTCGGGAAGATGCTCGAATCCCTGCGCGTGGCGATGTTTGAGGAGCCCTGTCCCTGGGAGGAGCGCGGCGAAACCAAGAAAGTGGCGGATGCGCTGGCGATGCCCATTTCGGCCGGCGAGCAGGATTCGAGCCTGTGGCTGTTCCAGTGGATGATCGACAACCGGATGATGGACATCGTTCAGCCGGACCTCAACTACTGCGGCGGATTCGTGCGCGCCGCCCGGGTGGCGCGCATGGCGCGCCAGGCCAAAATGAACATCACGCCGCACAACACCCAGACCGGCGCGGCGGCGGTGAACATCCTGCAATTCGCCTCCGCCATCCCCAACCCCGGGCCTTACATTGAGTACCCGCACCGCGGACGGACCAAGACGGAAAGCTGGTACCGGCCGAACCCGGTCATAGAGAACGGCGCCGTCAAGGTCCCCACCGGCCCCGGACTAGGGCTGGAGATCGACCCTGAGTATCTGAAAAAAGCCGAGATCGTCAAACGGAGCTGAAGCATCTCGGAACACATCACCCGCGTTGCCATCTGCGACAACTGCATCCGGCTGGCGCGGCCACGACGCCGCCGGCCGCCAGTTTAGGCCCGTCCACCGCCCGGTCCATCGACGCGGGCACGCTGCTTCGGCGGTTGCGCGAAGCTTGACAGCGGTCGCCGCCCTTCAGGAACTCCCGGGCAGAGAGCCGGCCGCGGCGGCAGTGGGGTCCGATGTGCTGCGAATCAGTTCCGCGTTACCGAACCGCGAATGGCGAACAGGTGGTCGCGGTTGACGACATAAAGGGTGTTGTTGGCCGCCACGGCGGTGGAGTACACCGAGCTGCCCATGTCGATCTCGGCGAGCAACTTCTTTTCCTTGCCGGCCTGAAGAATCACGATTCTGCCGTCCTCGTTGCCCAGGTAGACCTTGCCGTCGAGCACGTAGGGCGAACCCCAGACAGCGGCCAGCGAGTCGTGCACCCAAAAGGGCTTGCCGGTCTTGGCGTCCAGCGCGTGGAGGAAACCGCTGAAATCGGCATAGTAGAGGATGCCGTCGCGCAGCGCGCCCGTCGATATCGAGCGCCGGATCTTGTCGTATTGCCAGATCCTCCCGGTCTGGGTGATGTCGCCGCGCTTGGTGGCGTCGATGGCATACAGGCGCCCGGGGCCGTCGCCGTGCTCGGGATCCTGCCCGCTGGCGAGGTAAACCACGCTGTCCACGATGATCGGGGTGCTGACGATTTCGTTCCGGTTCTTCGGCCAGACGGCGTCCTTGGGGTTCAGGTCGAACTCCCAGAGCTTCTCTCCGGTCAGGGCCTCGAAGCCGCGCACCCAGCCGTCGCCCTGCCCGCTGACGAGTTGCACGGTGTCGCCGATTTTGGCCACGGCCGGCGACGACCACTGCCCGTGCAGGATGCGCCCGCCCACCGCGTTGTCTTTCCAGACCAGCTCTCCGGTCTTCTTGTTTACCGTCACGATGGTCGGCGCTTTGGGCGAGGGGACCTTGGCATGGCTCTCATCATGCCCGTTCGAGGTGCCGGCGTAAACCAGGTCGCCGTAGGAAACCGGCGACGAATTCGCCAGATTGTGCGGAAACGCGCCCACC
>JACQZT010000298.1 GCA_016213755.1 Acidobacteriota bacterium
AATCTGCGCTGGGCCATCTACTACGAGAAGGAATCCATCGGCGACCCAACGCCAGACGAGCTGACCGCCGACCTCGAGTACATCCGCGAAACCTTCGCCTCCCAGCCGTCATATCTGGTCATCGACGGCAAGCCGGTGATCCTCGTGTACGCCGCTGGCAACGACCAATCGGGCATGGCCGCGCGCTGGGCCGAAGCGCGCCGGCGCACCGGCTTCTACGTGGTCCTGAAAGTCTACGCCAATTACCGCAACGACCCCAACCAGCCGGATAGCTGGCACCAGTACGCGCCCGCCAACCGTAGCGACCGGCAGTTGCCCTACTCCTGGATGGTCAGCCCCGGATTCTGGCTGGACGGCGAGAACGTGCGCCTGGAGCGCGACCTGGCCGCCTTCCGCGTGGCCGTGGCGGAGATGGTTCGCGCCGACGTGCCCTGGAAGCTGATTCAGACCTGGAACGAGTGGGGCGAAGGCACCGCCGTCGAGCCGGGCGAGCAGGTGCTGCAAACCCTGAGCGGCAAGGCGCTGCCGGACCCCGCCGGCAAACCGTTCCGCAATCTCTACATCGACGCGCTGCGCGAACTGCTGCCGCCGCTCGAACAGGGAACCGGCGCCGAGGACCGCGACGAGCGCGTGCGCAACCTCGCCAGCGGCCAGGCCGGCCCCCTCAGCCCGGGCCTGCTGGTGAGCGTGGCCGCCGAGAGCGTCCGCTTCGATTGCGAAACCGCGCCCGCGCTGAAGCCGGGAGTCTTCGCGGTGCCGAAATCCCTAGCCGGCCGCGCCTACGTGCGCCTCGACCTGGACGACGACTGGACCCTGCTCCCGCTCCTGCCCACGACGCCGGCCCTGTTCACTCCGGCGCTGAACCAGGACGGCACGCTGAACAGCGCCGAAAACCCGGCCCCGGCCGGCAGCATCGTAACGCTGTTCGCCACCGGCGCGGGCGTCGAACCCTATCCGCCGGTGTCGCTCGAAATCGGCGGCCAGCCGGCGGAAATCCTCTTCGCGGGAGAGTCGGCGGGCCTGTTCCAGGTCAACAGCCGCGTGCCGCCGCTCGATACGCTCGGCGAGGTTCCGGTAACGTTGAAGATCGGGGGCGCGTCGAGCCCGCCGGGAGCGGTGCTGTCCGTCAGGTGAGGCGCGCGTCAATCGGGGCTACCGCGCCGCGGCGTTACCCGCCGGGAACGGACGCCAGTCGATTCTCCGGACCGCCCCGACTGTGGCGTAGGTCGCAACGCCCAAGGGCATGGACCGGTCGATGTCCCCTTCGCGCAGGGCCACCCAGCGCTTGCCGATGCCGACATCGATCACCAGCTCATCGTCGATCCAGGCTGAGATCCTGGCTGAAGCTACGCGCAGGCGCAGCGAGTACCAGCGGCCGAGTTCGAACGTGCGGGAGAAGGAGGTTTCGTTCATCGAGGCGTCGGCCCCATCCAGGCTCGAAAGTCCGACTACCTCGCCGCCCCAACCCCCGTTGATCCAGGTGCAGAATGAATCCCTCACCGGGAACGTGATGCCGGCGAAGAAATCGCTGCCCTTAAGCCGGGCGGCCTCGACCCGAAGCTCGTAATTGACGGCGGGGACCGGGGGCGTGGGCGAGGCCCAGGTAATGCCTGTGAGCACACCCGCGCCGATGACGATGACGCCCTTCTCCACCGTCACTTTGCCCGCGCCCAGGAAGTCCGACTCCTTCCAGCCGGCCAGCGACTTGCCGTCGAACAGCGGCCGCCAGTCACCGTCCGCGGGCTGCGCCTGCTGGCCTGCGAGGAGGCCGGCGGCGCAGCATGCGGCGCTGACGATCAGACGACAGCGGCGCACGGGGCTTAGCGGCCCCGCCCCAGGAAGCCGCTGCGGTCTCGCTCGGCAGCTTCGCCCGTGGGCGGCGGATAGGGCTTCGCGCCCGGCGGCGCCGGGCCCGCCGCGTTCAGCACGCGCAGCGCCGCCAGCCGCACCGGTTCCGGCATCGTCGTCGCGCTCAATTGCTGGTAGAAATCCAGCGCCCGCGGGCGATTGGCTGCCATCAGCCCTTCGGCGCAGAGGAGCGAGGCGCGGGCCACCACCGCGAACACCGGCGGCTTGGTGCGGCCCAAAGCCGACTGCAACGCCCGGGCCGCGGGCAACCCGCCGATCATGCCTACCGAGGCCGCCGCCGCTCCGGCCACTTCGGCGTCGCCGGTCTCCATCAGTTTGGTGAGCGCATCCAGCGCCCTGGCATCCTTGCGCACACCAATGGTGGTAATCACTCCCACTTGCAGGCGGCCTGACAGCTTCGGCAGCGCGGCGCGCAGCGCCTCGTCCACCGACGGATCGGGATTCGGCTCCAGGCCGAAGCGGGCATAGCAGGCCAGTTGCGGGTGGTCCAGCAGCGCCGCCATCGGCCGCACGGCCTCCTTGCCGCCCACGAAGGCCAGCTTCTTACAGGCTATGGCCTTCTGGAACAGGGTCGAGTTCGGGTCCTTGACCAGCGCGAGCAGCTTGGCCGGTTCCATGGTCCAGATCGGCAGCGCGTCGAATTCGGGGGGCACCTTCGGCGCCGACGGCCGCGGCGGCTTGGCCGCGGCTGGCGGCGGTTGGGTCTGTCCGGTTGCTTGTGACGTCTTCATGGCTTCCTAATCCTCCCTAGAACCTTACATGCCGGTGGCCAGCGCTTCCATGCGCCATGGTTCCCGATAAGCCCGGCCGCGCATGCGGTTGGCTTCCTCGTCGTTGAGAAACGCGCGCTTGGCCGGATCCCAGGTCAGCTTGCGATTCAGTTGCGCGGATATCCAGGCGGCATGGGAAACCACGTGGGTGTGCGCTGTCACTTCCGCGTTCGCCCGCGGCGGCGTCCGCGAGCGGATGCATTGCAGGAACTCGCGGATATGCTCCGCCGTCGGGTCGTAGCGCCTTCCCTGGCGCGTGGGTAAAAGGGACTTGAGGTTGTCGGACACTTCGATGCGCCCGCTGTCGCCGGTCTCCACCCAGCCCTCGGTGCCTTCAAACCGGTTGCTGCACGAGCCCAGCAGGTTCCAGCTATGGTTGCGTAGCACCAGCTTTATGCCATTGGCGTAGCGGCAGTTGATCGTGTACCGGCTGATCAGGCCGTCGCCGCGAAAGATGCCGCCCTCGGGCTCGTATTCCACCGGCTCGGTGTACTCCATGTCCGCGGCCCACTGTGCCATGGCGACCGTGTGCGACGCCCATTCCAGCAGCCCGGCGTGGAAATCCCAGAACTCGCCTCGGCCGCGGTCCGGATAAGCGGTGTTGTACGGGCGCCAGAGGCACGGACCCAGCCACTTGTCCCAGTCGAACACCAGCGGGTCCGGCTCCGGTCCGTCCGCCGCCCACCAGCCTTGGCCGCCCGCGTCGACCGTCCCCAGGCCAATCGCGGTATCGGCGTGCACCGCCAGCAGCCGCCCCAGTTTGCCGCTGCGCGCCAGTCCGACGGCGAATTCAAAGGCATACTGGTTCTTGCGCTGGCAGCCGGACTGGTAGACCACGCCGTAGCGGCGCACGTTGTCGGCCACGGCGTAGCTCTCGTTGATCGACATCGCCCCCGGCTTCTCGATGTACATGTCCTTGCCGGACTGCGCCGCCCACATCGCCATCGGGCCGTGCCAGCGGTCGCTGGTGGCGATCAGCAGCGCGTTGATGTCCTTGCGCGCGAGCAGTTCCGCCGGGTCGCGGTACATCACGCAGTCGTGGTTCTTGTAGAAGCCGTCCACCGTGCTCTTGACCATCTCGCGTGCGCTCTCCCGGACGTCCGCGATGGCCGCAAACCGCACCCGCGTGTCGCCGAGCAGTTGCCTCAGATCCGCCATGCCGCGTCCGCGGATGCCGATGCCGCCGAAAACCAGCTCATCCGTCATCGCGTAGTTGCCGGCCACCACCGGACCGAACTGGCCCGGGCTGGGAGTCGCGATTTGCGCCGTCAAGGGCGCGGCCGCCACTGCCGCCGCGCCGACTTTCGTGAGCGCCTTGCCAAATCCCCTTCGAGTCACACTGCGCTTCTTTTCCGCCATAAATTCTCTCTCCCGTCTCTCGCCGGACCTGCTCCGGCCCAACGTGACGAATTTACCACTGTGTGGCTCAGTTCTCAAGTTCGGCTTGTGCCGGACCTTTCGCGGATCGCCGCGATATCCCGCTCCAGGTTGTCCATCGTGTAGTCGTGATACGCCTCGGCGCGCCGCGGGAAGGACTCCGTCTCCCAGCGGGAGCGCTGCCCAAGCATCTCTTGCACCTGCGCGGAGGTGATCGCACCGGAACGATAGGCTTCGACGGCCACCGCCTCCAATACCGCCCGCGAGACGCCGCCAGCCTGAGCCGCAAACGCACGCTCAATCTAATCCGGGATTTCGATGACGACGTTCACGGCACTCTCCTCAAATACTGCACCGAAATCATCCGCGAAACGCCGCTCGACACGCCCGGCGACGTTCCGGTAACGTGGAAGATCGGGGGCGCGTCGAGCCCGCCGGGGGTGGCGGTGTTTACCAGGTGAGAAAGCTGATTTGCCTCGAATTGTGCGCGGGAGCCGGCGGACAAGCTCTCGGCCTGGAGCAGGCCGGATTCGAGCACGCCGGCTTGGTCGAGATCGACAGGCACTGCTGCCAGACGCTCAGAACGAATCGCCCGCACTGGAATGTGGTCGAAGCGGATCTTCGCAAGTTCGACGGTTCGCCCTTCGAAGGTGTCGATTTGGTCGCCGGCGGGTTGCCGTGCCCCCCGTTCTCGGTTGCGGGCAAGCAGCTTGGAATGAACGACGAGCGCAATCTTTTCCCCGCGGCCATCCGCATCGTGGAACAGTGCCGGCCCCGCGCCGTCCTGATCGAAAACGTTCGCGGCATCCTCGACGCTGTTTTCGACGACTACCGCAACCATGTCCAGAAACAGCTTGAGCGTCTGGGCTACACACCCGAGTGGCGGCTGTTCAACGCCGTGGATTTTGGCGTTCCTCAGCTTCGGCCCCGGGTCCTTTTTGTGGCCGTCAGGAAGGACCTGTGCGGGAGTTTCTCCTGGCCTCTTCCCGGTTCCGCGCAGGCGCCCACCGTGGGAGACGTTCTCTACGACTTGATGGCCGCGAACGGATGGAAGGGCGCGGCCGGATGGAAGAAACGGGCCGGTGAAATCGCTCCCACCGTTGTCGGCGGTTCGCACAAGCACGGCGGACCCGATCTCGGACCGACCAGGGCGCGCAAAGCCTGGGCATCGCTCGGCGTGGACGGTCTGGGCATTTGGGACTCGGCGCCGGGACCCGGCTTCGTTGGGATGCCCAGGCTAACCCTGCGGATGGTAGCCCGGCTCCAGGGGTTTCCCGACGACTGGCAGTTTACCGGCGGGAAGACCGCCGCCTACAGACAGGTCGGCAATGCCTTCCCTCCTCCGGTCGCCAGAGCCGTGGCGGAACAGCTCATCCGCTGCCTGCGCTCGCGCAAAGTCGTGCTAATGGCCGGATGACCAGCAGGTCCTTGATCTTGCCGACCACTCGCTCCGGGCGGGCCTCGATCTCATGCTCCCAGAAGCGAACTACGCGCCAGCCCTGCTTCCGCAATAACCTGCCCACCTTGCGATCTCGAGCCTTGTTGCGCCGGAACTTCTCCGACCAATAGGAGGTGTTGGAGGCCGGCGCACGGTAGCACTTCGGACAACCGTGCCAGTAGCAGCCGTCCAGAAACACGACCAGCCGTTCCGACTCGAAGACGAAATCGGGCCTGCCGGGCAGATCGCCGCAGCACAGCGTCCAGCCTCGCACCCCCGCCCGGATCATGCGAAACCGAATCGCCTTCTCGGTGGACCTGTTGCCCCGGGAACGGATGGCCGACATGTTGCGGGAGCGTTGCTCTGGAGTGAGCCGGTCCATCTATGTCGAGTATAGAGAAACCCAGCCCTCGACACCGCCGGCCGCGAGCGGGTAAAGTTGAAAAAGTTCATCAGGGGAGGATACTCATGCGACTCTATTGCCTTCTTCTTTGCGCCGCCGCGCTCTCCGCCCAGCCCGCCGACTTCAAAACCCTCAACGGCAAAGTCCTGTTCGGCTACCAGGGCTGGTTCAACTGCGCCGGCGACGGCGCGCCGCAGAACAACTGGCGCAGTTGGGCGCGCGGCAACCCGGCCGCCGACACGCTCACCATCGACATGTACCCCGACCTCAAGGAGTTCAACTCCGCCGACCTGTGCGCGCCGCCGGGCTTCACCATCGGCGGGCGGCCGGCGCACCTCTATTCGGCCTGGAATCCGAAGATCGTGGTCCGCCATTTCCAATGGATGAAGGAGTACGGCCTGGACGGAGTGCTGCTGCAACGCTTTGTCGGCAGCGCCGCCGGCAAGCGGTCGAGCGGAGACGTGGTGCTCAAAAACGCTTTCGCCGCGGCCAAGGCGCACGGCCGAGCCATCGCCATCGAGTACGACGTCACCGGCTTCGACGCGCAAAAGTTCTTCGACGTCATGCGCGAGGACTGGCAGTACCTGGTCGACGAACTGAAGGTCACCGCGCACCCCAATTACCTGCGGCACAACGGCAAGCCGGTGCTCTCGGTGTGGGGCATGGGGCTCGAAGATCCGCGCCATCCGCCGCGCGAGCCTGGCGCGGCCAAGAGAGTGGTCC
>JACQZT010000291.1 GCA_016213755.1 Acidobacteriota bacterium
CAAGTATTCGCGATTCCGCCGCGCGCTTTCCTTGGGCGCGCCCATTCCCGGCAGAACGTCCTGCTCCACCAGCGTGTAGCCCTCGTAGCCGGCGGCTTTCAGCCAGCGCAGTACCGCCGGGAAATCCACGCAGCCTTTCCCCAGCTCGCAAAACACGCCGTGGCGCAGGGCCTGGAAGTAGTCCCATTGCCCCTCCCGCGCCTGGCGCGCCACCTCCGGTTGGCAGTCTTTGAGATGGATGTACCATACCCGTTCCCGAAAGCGCTCCAGTCCGGCGACCGCGTCGCACTCGCCCGCTCCGTAGGCGTAGTGGCCGGTGTCGAACACCAGGCCAATCACCCGCGGGTCGGTCCCTTCCAGAAAGCGGGCGATCTCGTCGGGCGTTTCCACGTAGCCGGCGCAGTGATGGTGGAAGACGGTGCGCAAACCGGTCTCCGCTTCCACCGCGCGGGCCACCTGGTTGGCTCCATCGCTAAACACCTTCCATTCCGCTGGGCTGAGCCCCATGCCGGCGGTGATCCGCCCGGCGCTGCGGGTCCGCTCCGGGACCGAGCCGTTGCTGTCGGCCAGCACCAGGTAGGGTTTCGGCTCGGCGGCCACCGCCGCCAGCAGGCGCGCCGTCTTGACCGCCTCGGCCACGCCCGCCGCATGGGCGGCGGACTCTTTCAAGGCCACCGGGACGAATGCGCCCAGCATCACCAGGCCGCGGCGCTCTAACTCGGCTTTCAACGCGGCCGGGTCGGTGGGCATGTAGCCCCAGTCGCCCAGTTCCGTGCCCGTATAGCCCGTCTCGGCGAGTTCGTCCAACATGCGGCCGAAGCCGATCTGTTCGCCCTTGGCTTCTTCGAATTCCAGCGTGCCCCAGGAACAAGGGGCGTTTCCAACCCGCAGTTTCGCCATGATCTCTCCTCAGAACCTCCGGCTCCAATCCTTCGGCCAGCGCTCCACCACCACCTTCTTGTCGGTATAGAACTCGATGGCATCGCGCCCCTGCGCATGCAACGCCCCGAAGAAACTGCCCTTCCACCCGCTGAACGGGAAATAGGCCATCGGCGCCGCGACGCCGATGTTGACGCCCACATTACCCGTGGGGACCTGGTTGCGGAACTTGCGCGCGGCCGCTCCGTCCGAGGTGAAGATGGACGCGGCGTTCCCGTACGAACTGCGCGCGATGATGGCCATGGCTTCGTCCACGCTCTGGGCGTGGATCAGGCTGAGCACGGGGCCAAAGATCTCGGTCTCGGTCAGCGCGCTCGAGGCCGGCACGCCGTCCAGCACCGTCGGCCCGACAAACGTGCCGCGCTCGCAGCCGGCGATGCGCGCTGCCCGGCCGTCCAGAACCGGATTGGCTCCATCGCCGAGGCCCTGGCCAATGAAGCCTTCGATCCGCTCCTGGCTGGCGCGGGTAATCACCGGTCCCATCTGCACGCCGGCCTCGAGGCCGCTGCCGACCTTCAGCGAGCCGGCGACACCGGTGATCGTGTCGCGGAACCACTCCCGCGCCTCTCCCACCGTCACCGCCACCGACACCGCCAGGCAGCGCTGGCCGGCGCAGCCGAAGGCGCTGTCGGAGATGATCTGCGTGGCGGTCTCGCGGTCGGCGTCCGGCAGCACCACGACATGATTCTTGGCCCCGCCCTGGCACTGCACGCGCTTGCCGCCGGCCGCCGCCCGCGCGTAAATGTAGCGGGCCACCGCCGACGACCCAACGAAGCTGATGGCCGGCACCGCCGGGTGATCCAGCAACGCATCCACCGCCGGCTTGCCGCCGTTCACCAAGCTCACCACGCCGCGCGGCAGGCCGGTCTGTTCGAGAAGTTCGAAGATGCGCGCCATCGCCAGCGGCACCCGCTCGGACGGTTTCAGGATGAAGGTGTTTCCGCAGGCTATCGCGTAAGGCAGAAACCAGAGCGGAATCATGGCCGGGAAGTTGAACGGCGTGATGGCCGCCACCACGCCCAGCGGCTGGCGGAACATGATCTCGTCGACGCCGCGAGCGATGTCCTCCAGGTTGTAGCCCTGCATCATGAGGGGAATGCCGCAGGCCACCTCGACGTTCTCGACGCCCCGGCGCAGTTCCCCGCGGGATTCCGCCAGCGTCTTGCCGTTCTCGACGGTGACGAGCCGCGCGATTTCCTCGAAGTGCTCTTCGAGAAGCTGCTTGAAGCGGAACAGGTACTGGATGCGCTCCCCCGCGGGCACGGCGCGCCAGTCCGGAAACGCCGCCGCGGCGGCCTCGACCGCGGCCGCAACGTCCCCGGCCGCCCCCGCCGGCGAGCGCGCCAGCAACTCGCCCGTGGCCGGGTTGATCACCTCCACGCCGGCTTCGCCCGCCGGGCGTTGCCAGCTTCCTCCAATATAGTTATGGACCTCAAGCATTCAGTTCACCTTTCCGGCACCGCGATTTCAAAACGCCGCTCTTTGCCCAGCAGCTCTTCGTAGCGCGCCCGCGCCTGGCGGATGCTCTCGATCTCGGAGACAGCCGAAATCGGAACGTCCCACCAGGATTCGTATCCGGGCACACGAACTTCCTTGTCCACCTCGACCACCACCACGCTGGTGCGGTCGTGCGCGCGCATGGCCTCCAGCGCCCGCTCGACCTCCTCGCGCGTGGTGGCGCGCACGGCGTGCGCTCCCATGCCGGCGGCCAGCGCCACGAAATCCACCGCCACGTGGTAGTCCGTTCCGAAGCCTTTCGAGCCGATGGCCTGCGACAGGCCGCCGATGCTCGAGAAACCATGGTTGTCGAGCACCACGATGTTGAGCTTGTAGCCCTCCTGGACGGAGGTGGCGATCTCGGACGACATCATTTGAAACGAGCCGTCGCCCACCATGACATAGACGTCGCGCGACGGGTCGGCGATCTTGACGCCCAGCCCGCCGGCGATTTCATAGCCCATGCACGAGTAGCCGTACTCGAGGTGATATCCGTTGGGCCGGCTCGTGCGCCAGAGCTTGTGCAGGTCGCCCGGCAGAATG
>JACQZT010000299.1 GCA_016213755.1 Acidobacteriota bacterium
GTATTCGACCACCATTCAGGAGTTCAAGGTCGAGACGGCGAACTTCGACGCCGCCGTCGGACACACCACCGGCGCCACCATTTCGGTCATGACCAAGGCGGGGACCAACGAGTTTCACGGCGCCCTCACCGAGCAGCACTGGCAGCAGCGCTGGAACGGCACCCGGTTCTTCGTCAAGCAGCAGTACTATCGGAACATCTCCCTCGCCGAGGCGGCCGGCGACACGGCCAAGGCCGACCAGCTTCGCAAGTCTCCGCTGCAACCCTCCGGCCACTCCAACAATTTCGCCGGCACGGTGGGCGGGCCGGTGATCCTGCCGAAGATCTACAACGGCAAGAACAGACTCTTCTTCTTTTTCAGCTTCGACGGCTTCGAGGACCGCAAGTCCACGGAAAGCACCTTTAATCACACCGTTCCGAACCTGGCCCAGCGGCAGGGCGATTTTTCCGATCTGCTGCGCGTGAACACGGCCCGCTACCAGCTTTACGATCCCCTCAGCGTGCGGCCCGATCCGGCCCGCGCGGGCCACTTTCTGCGCGATCCAATCGCGGGCAACCGCATTCCCTCGTCGCGCATCATAAACCCGGCCTACAAAACCTACACCGAGTTCATGCCCGCGCCGAACAGCCCGCCCGCCGCCGCCAACCTCGAGCCGCTCAACAACTACGTCGGCGTCGCCGAACCCTATAACTGGAGCTACAAGGCGGTCGCCAACCGCTTCGATTACCAGCATTCGGAAAAGCACCGTTTCTTCGGCCGCTGGTCCTGGCTGAAGTACCGCGAGGACCGCCAGGACTGGACCTACGAAACCACCCGCGGACTGCAAACCAACGGCGTCAACCGCAACAACGGCGGCATCACGGCGGACTGGGTGTACACCCGCGGCAGCAGCACCGTGATCGACGCCAACGCGGCGGCCAACAACTTCCGCGAGGGCAACATCCTCACGCCCGTGGCTCTGAAATACAAACCCAGCGACGCCGGCCTGCCCGCCTACATGGACGCGAAAGCGGGAGACAACCACGCCGTGCCGATCATGCAGTTCGCCGGCTACGACACGCTCGGCCAGCCGGTTCCGGCGTTCACGCGCTACCAACTGCTGTCGGGCAAGGCCAACGCGCTGCACATTCGCGGCTCCCACACCGTGCGCACGGGCATCGACGTCCGCAACCACCGGCGGCTGGGCGGCAACCCCGGCATCACCAACGGGCAATTCGTCTTCAACAACCGATTCACCAGCCGCGAGGACGACGGGCTAACTCCGGCGGCCAGCCTGGGCCACAGTTGGGCGGCGTTCATGATGGGCGTCCCGTCCAGCGCCACCGTGGAAACCAACGCCAACTACGCGCTCGGCAACAGTTACTTCGGATGGTATGTCCAGGATGCCTGGCGCATTTCGCCCAAACTCACTTTGAATCTCGGCCTCCGACTCGAGTACGAACTCGGGCGCGGGGAACGATTCGACCGCGTCATCGGATCCTTCGATCCCAGCGCCGAACTCCCCATCACCGCCGCCGCCCAGGCGGCTTACGCCCGCAGTCCGATTCCGGAGCTGGCGGCTTCCAGCTTCACCGTTCGCGGCGGCTCGCTTTACCCCGGACAAAACGGCGCCGGCCGCCGCCTTCAGGCCGCCGAGTCTATGTGGCTGCCCCGCATCGGAGCCGCCTATCAGATTGACAGCCGGACCGTGGTCCGGGCCGGCTACGGCATCTATTACGACACCCTGAACGCCCAGAACCAGGGACCCGACCAGTCCGGATTCAGCCGCGCCACCACCAACCCGATTACCAACGATTTCGGCGTCACCTGGCTTTCCGGCAACCCCGGCAGGGGCATCTCTCCGCTGACCGATCCCTTCCCCGAGCGCAACGGAGCGCGTTTTGAAGTTCCGGTCGGACCCGCGCTCGGCCTGCTCGCCAAGACGGGCAGCGGCTGGACCTTCCAGGACTACCGGGTGCCCCGCGCCCGGCAGCAGCGCTGGCGCGTGGACGTGCAGCGCCAGATCGGCGCCAGCATGCTGGTGGCGCTGGGATACGCCGGATCGTACTCGAACGACGTCCGGATCACCAAGAAGCTGGACGCGCTGCCGGGCCAGTACTGGGCCACCGGCACGGCGCGCAACGACGCACTCGCCTCCAACCTTAACCAGAACGTCGCCAATCCGTACTACCTGAACAACTTCAGCGCGCTGCAAAGTTCGAATCCGGTGCTCTACCAGGCGCTGACCTCGCGCGGCTTCTTCACCAGCCCCACGATTCGCAAGAACCAACTGCTGCGGCCGTTCTCGCAGATGAACGGGCTGAGCCGAAGCTGGACGCCGGAAGGCGAAGCGAAAACTCACTCCTTCGAGGCCACCTTCCAGCGCCGCTTCGCGCAGGGCTTCACCCTCAATGCCGGTTACACGGGGCTCTGGGAACGGGACCGCGACTTCTACTACAACGAGTTCGATCCGCTTCCCGCCTGGCGCCAGACCAATGCCGGCGTGCCGCACCGTATCTCGGCCACCGGTATCCTCGAATTGCCGTTCGGCCGGACCAAGCTGCTGGCCCGCGCCGGAGTGTGGAACGCGGTGTTCGGCGGCTGGCAGGTGGCGGCCGCTTACGAGTGGCAGCCCGGCCCGCTGCTCGATTGGGGCAACCTGTTCTACTCCGGCAATATCGGCGATATCAATACCGGAACGCGCACCCTCGACCGCTGGTTCAACACCAGCGGCTTCGAGCGCGATGCGCGCAGAGTCCCGGCCGCCTTCCACGCCCGCGTCTTCCCGCAGCGCATCGACGGTCTGCGCGCCGACGGGCTCGACCGCCTGGACGCCAACCTCCAGCGCGACATCAAGCTCAAGGAGAACCTGGTGCTGCAACTGAGGCTCGACGCTCTCAACGTCTTCAACCGCTCGCAGTTCGAGGCGCCGAACCGGGACCCGGTGTCCACCAACTTCGGCCGCGTCACCAACAACACCTCGAGCACCATGCGCTACCTGCTCTTTCAGGCGCGCCTGAAATTCTAGGAGCCACCGCATGCGCTGGCCGATTCTGTTCGCGCTCCTGGCCGCGGCGGCCTCCGGACAGGCCCCCGTCGTCTTGCTCGACGCCTGGCACAATAACGAAGTCCAGCCGCACTACCGCTGGGAGGGAACCTATCCGGGAGGCTACTCCGAACTTGGCAAGCTGCTCACGGGTCTGGGCGCGGCCCTGCGCACGGCCCGTGAGCCGCTCACGCCGCAAGTCCTGAAGGACGCACATTGCCTGATCGTCGCCGACCCGGACATTCCGGCGGAGGCGGCGGATCCAAAGTACATCTCCGCGGAGGAAACTGTCGCCGTGCGCGAGTGGGTGCGCGCCGGCGGCCGCCTGGTGCTGTTTGGCAACGATCCGGGCAACGCCGAGTTCGAGCGCTTCAACCGTTTGGCCGGCGAATTCGGGATCCGGTTTCTCGAGAAGAAACACGCCAGCGCCGCCGGCGTTTCCAAGCTCACTCTGCAAGTGCCTCCCTACAACGCCGTTCTGGCGGGCGGGGGCGCCTTCTACGCGGTGGACGTGGCGCCGCTGGAAATCACCGCGCGCGGCGCGCAGGTCCTGATCGACGAGAGCCAGACGCCGGTGATGGTCCTGGTCACCTTCGGCCGCGGGCAAGTGCTCGCCCTCGGCGATCCGTGGATCTACAACGAGTACATCGGCACGCGCGACAACCGCCGGCTGGCCGAGAGTCTGTTCCGATACCTGCTTCAGCCCGCGCTGCCCAAACTCGCGCCGTTCGACGCCGCCGGCGTGCGCCCCGGGCCGGTGGCGGTGAAGGCGGACGCCGCAAGCGTCGTGGTCACTTGGCCGGATGAGTCCGCGCGCACCTGGCGCGCCGAGTTTTCCCTGGTTCGCGCACGGCCCCTGATTACCGCGATTTCCGCCGGCGGCAAGGCAATCGTCGAGCGCGCCGCGCCCGTCTACCGCTGCTCGACCGGCAAGCGCCGCGGCGGCTGGGACGAGTTCTTCGATCACCCGCCCGCCCATCCCGACGGCACGCGGAGCTTCCGCGGCGCCTTCCGCCTGACCGCGGCTTCGGCGCGAAGCATAGGCGAGCGTGTGGAACTCCGTTTCGACGGCTTCGAGATGGGCCACTTTCGAGGCAGCATCCGCTACACCTTCTACCCCGGCAGCCGCCTGCTGCACCAGGAAGCGGTGGTGTCCACCCAGGAACCGGATACCGCGTTTTACTACGACGCCGGCCTGCGCCTGGCCGCCGACGCCGACCGCCGCGCGGGCAACAACATGGACAGCCGGCTGGTCTATTACGACACTTCCGGCCGGCTGCGGAACGAACCCGCTACCGGTCCGGAATTCACGCCGGTCAAAGCCCGCTATCGCGCGGTGGCAGCGCCTCTGGCCGGCGGCAGTCTCGCCGTGTTCCCCGCGCCCCACCAGTACTTTCCCGCGCGCGATTTCACCACCAACATGGGCCACCTTTGGCACAGCGCCTGGCGCGGCGCGGTGGCCCTGGGCATTCGCCAACTGCCCGACGACAACTCGAGCTTCTATCCCTGGGCCAACGCCCCGCCGGGAACCGAGCAGCGCCTGGGTGTGTTTTTCCTGCTGTCGGAAGCTCCCGCCGCGCAAGCCCTCGACGACGTTCTCCGCTACACCAACCGCGACCGGTTCCCCGCCGTGCCCGGCCACAAGAGCGTCGCGGCACACTTCCACTTTGCCTACACCGTGCAGGCCATGGAGAAGGGGCTGAACTGGACTCCGCCCTTCGAGCCGGTCCTGAAGGCCATGGGCGTCGACGCCGTGGTGATGTCGGATTTCCATGGCGACGGCCATCCGCGCGATACCGGCGACTTGCGGCTGAAAGAACTCGAGGCTTATTTTCGCGCCTGCCGCGCGCGGTCCGGAGCGGACTTCCTCATGATCCCCGGCGAGGAGCCGAATGTGCACCTGGGCGGGCATTGGGCGGTCACCTTCCCAAAACCGGTTTATTGGATAATGGACCGGCCCGCGGGCGCGCCCTTCCGCACGGAAGACCCGCGATTGGGCGCCGTGTACCGGGTGGGGAACGAGGCGGACCTGCTCGAACTGTTCCGCCGCGAAAACGCGCAGGTCTACACGTCGCACCCGCGCTCCAAGGGCAGCCGCGGGTACCCCGATGCGTATCGCAGCCGGGACTTCTTTCTGGATCCGCGCTTTTTCGGCTCGGCCTGGAAGGCGATGAACGTGGACTACTCGTCTCCCCGGCTGGGCGACCGGGCACTGAACCTGCTCGACGACATGGGCAACTGGGGGCTGCGAAAACGCGTTCTGGGCGAAGTGGACGTGTTTCAGCTCGACGAGACACACGAGTTGTACGCGCACATGAATGTGAACTACGTGCGCCTGCCGCGCCTGCCGGATTTCGACCGCTACGGTCAGGTCGTCGAGGCGATCTCGCGCGGAGACTTCTTCGTGTCTACCGGCGAGGTCCTCCTCCCCGACATCTCTATCGCGCCCGCGCCGGGCGGTATCGCAGTGCGCGCACGCATCCGGTGGACCTTCCCACTGCGCCACGCCGAACTGGTGTGGAGCGACGGCGCCCTCACCCACCGCAAACTGCTGCCCCTGGACACCACGCGCCCGTTTGGCGACTCCCAGTTCAACTGGAGCGTGGAGGCGAAAGACTGGAAATGGGCGCGCTTCGCCGTCTGGGACGTCGCCGCCAACGGCGCGTTCGTGAACCCGGTTTGGAGAACCGAACAATGAGTCACACCAGAAGAGATTTCATGGCCACCGCGGCCCTGGCCGCGCAGCCACCGTCGGGCAACGCCGTGGTCGTCGATCCCGCGCCGCTGTTCGAATTCTCGCCCCATTTCTACATGCAATTCATGGAGCCGCTCGGCGTGGCCGACAGCTCGGTGGAGGCTTCCTGGGACTACGAACGGGACGACTGGCGCAAAGACCTGGTCGAAACCACCAAGGACCTCGCCCCGGACGTCGTGCGCTGGGGCGGCATCTACAGCCGCTACTACAAGTGGCGCGAGGGCCTCGGCCCAGCCCGCAAACGGCCGCCCATGTACAACTATGCCTGGAGCGGCTGGGAAACTCACCGTGTCGGCACGCACGAATTCGTGGACTTCAACCGCCGCGTCGGCGCCGAGCCGCTCTATTGCGTGAATTTCTCGGGCGATGGCGTCGAGCGCTACCGCAAGGACGGCCGCTGGGGCGACGCCCGCGAAGCGGCCGACTGGGTTTCCTACGCCAACGATCCCGATCATGCCGAGCGCAAGCGCAACGGCTCGCCCCAGCCGCTCAATATCAAGCTCTGGCAGCTTGGCAACGAGACTTCCTACGGCAGCGAGGTCTTTAAGCGCGACGAGAGCATCCATCAGACGATCGAGTTCGCCCGGGCCATGCGCGCCCGCGACAAGTCCATTCAGTTGATCGGCTGGGGCGACTACGGACGCGGTAACGAGGCCCGCGAGCTGTGGGCCGGCGAGCTGCTCAAGCAAGCCGGCGAGCACATCGACTACGTCGCCATCCACATGATGGGCATGAGCCCTCGCCGCAAGGAGACCTGGCTGCGCGGCAACCGCTATCAGAAGGACCCCGCCGCGGCCTGGGAAGAACTGCTGGAGATGAGCGGCATCGTCGAGCAGCGCGTCTCGGATCTCGAACGCGTTCTAGCCGCGCAGCGCGCCCGGCAGCGCATCGCCATCACCGAAGGCCACCTCAGCCTGGTGCCGCACAACGCCAACCCGATTCTGATCGAGTGGCTCTCGGCCGCCTACCACGCCCGTTCGCTGAACATCTACCATCGCCACGGCGCACAGGTGCGCATCGCCACCGGAGCCGACTTCGCCGGCAACCGCTGGACCGTGAACGCGGTGATGCTCCAGACCCCGCGCGGCATCAGCTTCCTGACCCCCGTCGGCGCCATTATGCGCCTCTACAAGCGCCACAACGGCAAGCAGGGAGTCGCCGTCCGGTCCGCGCCCGCGGACCTGGATATCGCCGCCAGCCGCACCGGAAACCGGGTGTTCCTGCATGTGCTCAACAAGAGCTACAGCCGCCCGGTTGAAGCGGCCTTAGCCGTTCAGGGGATGAAGATCGCGGGCGGCCGCGTCTTCGAGATTGCCCCCGATGACCCGCGCACCGCGGCCGGTCTGGATCAGCCGGCCGTCTTCGCACCCCTGGAAAAGGCGCTGACCCCGGGCCCGGTGGTCTCCTGGCGGTTTCCGGCAACTTCGGTCAGCGCGGTGGAACTCGACCTGACCTGAATCGATTTTCGCCCTAGTCCTCAATAACATAGCTGCTACCGCCATCTTTTTCGCCGCTCCCTCTTGACGACTTTGTGACCTTGTGATATAGTACTCTATATCAGTAGTTTGCAACTGCGTTTGGAGGTTGCCTTGAAGTTGATTGCGCACATGTTGGCAGCGGCCGGCTTGGCGGCAGCGGGCCAGAACGTCGCCGGCCGGCGGGCGGATGTTGAGAGCTTCGAAAAGGTCTGGGCCACCGTGCGGGACCGCCACTACGATCCGCTGCTGGGCGGGCTGGACTGGGAGGCGGAGTCGGCTACATCCAGTTCAGCGGTTTCATCCACCCCGAGTACGTGATGGGCCGGTTCAACGCGGCGATGGAGGAGTTCATGGAGGCCCGGGGGATCGTCATCGATCTGCGGGGTAACGGGGGCGGAATGATCGGGCTGGCGGCGGGGATGAGCGGCTGGTTCTTCGCCGGCAGGAGCGTCCGCCTGGGCGAGGTTCGGATGCGCGAGGTGACGCTGAAGATAACCGTGCAGCCGCGGCAGCGGGTTTTCGCGGGGAAGGTGGCGATCCTGGTGGACGCGCGGAGGCCTTCGCCGCCGGGATGCAAGACAACGGGCGGGCAAGAGTGTTCGGGCAGCGAACCGCCGGGGCGGTGCTGGCGAGCGCGATCGAGAAGCTCCCGAACGGCGACGCGCTGCAATATGTTTTTGCCGACTACTTATCCCAGAGCGGCAGACGGCTGGAAGGCGCCGGAGTGATCCCCGACCTGGATGCTCCACTCGCTACGGCGATGTTGCCCGGTGGCGAGGACGTGGCGCTTGAGAAGGCGCTCGCATGGGCGCGGTGAAGGGAGGAAGAGAATGGTATGGAATTACAGGGTTTGTTTAGCGGTGGCGGTGGTCTGGGCGGGCCTGCCGGGCGCGCCTCCCCCGGAGCCGGTAACCGCCGAGGCGGCGGCGATTCTGGACCGCTACGTGGAGGCTAGCGGCGGCCAGGCGGCGCACGCCCGCATCCGCA
>JACQZT010000300.1 GCA_016213755.1 Acidobacteriota bacterium
AATCTGTATCGGGTGGACTTCCTCGTTCCCGATGGTATCGCTCCAGGCATGGCGACCCTCGGGCTGAGCGCAGCCTGGATTGGCGGGCCGGAGGTGAGAATCCCAGTGCGATGACTGGGGACCAGACGGGAGTCGTATCCCACAGAAGCGGAGCTTACAGCAGGCGGCCGGGACGAGGTCCACCGGCGCGCTTGAGCAGGCGCGACTCGCGCTTGCGCAGTTCCACCGTATCGCTCAACTGGAGCGCCACGCGGGTGAATTCGAGCGCCATCGGGTAATTGCGCTCGTCGTGCTCGTAGTATTTGGCCAGTTCTTCGAGCGCCGCGATGCGGAACGGGTTGGGCGAAGCGGCCAGGTCGGTGAACACCGCCAGCGCGGCGTCGGCCCGCCCCATTCGCTTTTCGATCCGCGCCACGTCCCACATCGTGCGAAACAGCAGGTCGTCGCTCAAGCCCAGTTCGATAGCCCGGCGGAACAGGGCCACGGCGTCGCCGGGCTGCTCGCTTTGGAGCAGCCAGCGGGCCAGGCCCACGAAGTCGGCGCCGTGCCGCAGCGGGGCCTCGGCGGGGGAGCGAAACGCCCAGGGCACGATGGCCGTCAGGCAGGCCAGCGTCAGAATGTCGATGGCATTGTGGTGGAACACCGGCGCCAGGCGGCCGATCTCCCCCGTGCGCAGGTACTCGAAGTACACGTAGGGGATCATGTCGCCGGGCAGGTCGCCCTGCCGTTCGACGCCCAGAATCTGCGTCTCCAGGTTCACCAGGCGGCAGTTTTCCAGGCGCAGTTTCCACAATCGCCGCGCGCCGGCCAGCAGGTCCAGGTGCTGCAAACGGGTGAACGGCGGCCGCGCCCGCGCCATGCGGTAACGGGTCTCCAGCAGCGGCTGGTCGTAGGTCTTGCCGTTGTACGTCACCAGGATGTCGAACTCTTCCAGGTGCGCCGCCAGAGCGGCCAGCAGGCTGGGCTCCTCGCCGTAGTCGCGCATGAAGAACTGCTTCAGCCGGAAGCCCTCGGGCGTGATGCGGCCCACGCCGACCAGGAAAGCATAGGTGCCCGAGCCGCCCGCCAGGCCGGTGGTCTCCGTATCCAGAAAGGCCCACCGCGCGCAAGGCGTTGCGGCCAGGGCGCCGCCGGAGATCGCATCCAGCAAGTCCGCGGGCAGCTCGGCCAGATCCGAGATGTCCATACTGCCGTGCCGGCGATGGCGCTGCCAGGTGCGCTCGCACTCGTAGTGCTTGCCGAGCGCGGTTTCGACCTCAACGCCCCCCAGCCACTCTTCGACGAAATAGCGTTCCGGCCGCCGCGGGTCGGGGGGCGGCGCGGGCGGACCATCGGCGTACTTGCGGTCGATGCGCGCCATCCGCCTTCTGAGAAGCGCCAACTGTTGCTGAAGATCGCTCACGCCGATTCGCTTTTTCTTTGCCCATCATAGCAGAGCGGATTCGACGGCCGCGGAGGCATCTTCCCACTCCGCTAGGAGGCGCTCCAGATGGCTTCGCCGCTCGTCCAGCAGGACGCTGACGCGCATGGTTTCTTCGGCGCTCTTGTAGTCGGCCAGATCGGCCTCGCAGCCGGCGATCTCGGCTTCCAGGCGCGCGATTTCAACTTCGAGGGCCTGGCAGCGGTCCTTCAACTGTTGCAGCTTGATGGGGTTCAGTCGTTTGGACTTCACCTCGTCCGCCACCGGCGCTTCGGCCACTTCGGCGGCCGGCGCGGTCTCGATCGGCGCTCCCCCGCCCTGCTTGCGCCACAGGTAGTCTTCGTAGTTGCCCGGATAGACGTGCACTTCCCCGTTGCCGACCTCGAAGACGCGCGTGGCCAGCTTGTCGATGAAGTAGCGGTCGTGGGAGACGAAAACCACGGTGCCGGAAAACTCCTGCAAGGCCGCCAGCAGGACGTCCTTGGCGCGCAGGTCCAGGTGGTTGGTGGGCTCGTCCAGGAGCAGAAAGTTGGAGGGATTGAGCAGCATTCGCGCCAGCGCGTAACGGTTGCGTTCGCCGCCCGAGAGCACGCCGATGCGCTTGAAGACGTCGTCCTCACTGAACAGGAAGCAGCCCAGCAGGGTGCGCAACTGAGTGATGGTCTGGCGCTGGGCCACCGTCGAGAGGTCGTCGAGCAGGCGCGCGTCGGGGTCGAGTTCCTTGTACTGGTCCTGCGCGAAGTAGTCCGGCGTGGCGTTGTGGCCCAGGATGTAATCGCCGGCGGTGAGAGGTTCGGCGCCCGCGAGCAGTTTGATGAGCGTCGATTTGCCGGCCCCGTTGGGACCCACCAGCGCCACGCGGTCGCCGCGCTCGATCATAAAGGCGGCGTCGCGGAACACCTGCTTGGCGCCGTAGCTTTTGGCCACGTGCCGGAACTCGGCCACCACGCGGCCGCTGGGCTTGGGCTGCGGGAAGGTGAAGTGGATGGTCTGCTCCTGGGGCGGGATCTCGATGCGCTCGATCTTGTCGAGTTCCTTGATGCGGCTCTGCACCTGCTTGGCCTTGGTGGCCTGGTAGCGAAAGCGGCCGATGAACGCTTCCAGTTGCTGAATGCGCTCCTGCTGGTTGCGGAAGGCGGCTTCCAGTTGTGTGCGCCGCTCGGTTTTCTGGCGCACGAACTGGTCGTAGTTGCCGGGGTAGAAGAAGACCTGCCGGTTCCAGATTTCGGCGATGCGCGAAACGGTGACGTCGAGGAAGAAGCGGTCGTGCGAGATCAGAAGAAAAGCGAAGGGGTAGGAGGTGAGGTAGTCTTCCAGCCAGTTGCGCGCTTCCAGGTCCAGGTGGTTGGTAGGCTCGTCCAGCAGCAGCAGGTTGGGTTTCTGCAACAGCAGTTTGGCCAGAGCGATGCGCATCTGCCAGCCGCCGGAGAACTCCTCGGTGGGGCGGGTCCAGTCGTCTTTCGGAAAGCCGAGTCCGGAGAGCACCGTGCCCACCTGCGCTTCCAGGGTGTAGCCGTCGCGGGCGTGGAATTCGCTGTCCAGGCGGTGAAAGCGGTCCGCCGCCTGGCGATAGTCGTCTCCGGCCGGGTCGAGTTCCCCCAGGCGATGGGAAAGCGTTTCCAGTTCGCGCTCGATGTCGTGGAGATCCTGGAAGACCGACAGGCACTCGCCAAAAACGGTGCGCCCGGTGAGCGACAGGCCGTCCTGCGGAAGGTAGCCGGCGGTGATGCCCTTGGTGGAGGAGATGGAACCGTAGTCGAGCGACTCCAACCCGCCCAGAACCTTGAGCAGCGTGGATTTGCCCGTTCCGTTGGCGCCCACCAGCCCCACGCGGTCCTTGGGCGTGACCAGCCAGTCCAGACCCTCGAACAGGATTTTGGGACCGAAGCGTTTGCCGGCGCCGGAAAGCTGGATCATCGGGCCCGCAGCACCTTGCCCGGCCGGGCGCCGGTGAGTTTGCCGTGGTCCACCACCGCCACGCCGTTTGCGAAGACCAGGTCGAAACCCGCGGAGAATTGGTGCGGTTTCTGGAAGGTGGCCTTATCCCGCACCTGGGCGGGATCGAACAGCACCAGGTCGGCGGCCAGACCTTCGCGCACCAGGCCGCGATCCCGGAAGCCGAGCGTGCGCGCCGGAAGCGAGGTCATTTTGC
>JACQZT010000303.1 GCA_016213755.1 Acidobacteriota bacterium
CGGCAACATGCTGATTCTCTCCGCCGCGCTGGCCAGAATCGAAGGCAGCGCGGACTACTTTCGCAAATACGGGCCGGTGCTCCAGCGCTGGGCCGCCTACCTGCGCGAAAAGGGAATGGACCCGGAAAACCAGCTTTCCACCGACGATTTCGCCGGCCACCTGGCCCACAACACCAACCTGTCCATCAAGGCCATCGTCGCGCTGGGCGGCTACGCGCAACTGGCCGAGGCCCTGGGCGAGCGCGCCGAGGCCGCCCGCTACCGCTCCTTCGCCCAGGAGATGGCGGGCAAGTGGCCCGCCATGGCCGCCGACGGCGACCATTACCGCCTGGCCTTCGACAAGCCCGGCACCTGGAGCCAGAAGTACAACCTGGTGTGGGACCGCCTGCTGGGCCTGAACCTGTTTCCGCCCGAAATCGCCCGCCGCGAGATGGCCTTCTACAAGAAGACCCAGAACGTCTACGGCCTGCCGCTGGACAACCGCCAAAGCTACACCAAGCTGGACTGGATCGTGTGGACCGCCACCCTGGCCGAATCGCAAGAGGACTTTCTGGCCCTGGTGCGCCCGGTGCACAAGTTCCTCCACGAATCCCCCAGCCGCGTCCCCATGACCGACTGGTACTGGACCGTGGAGGGCAAGCAGCGCGGCTTCCAGGCCCGCAGCGTGGTGGGCGGGGTCTTCATCAAGCTGCTGGCCGACAAAGCCCTGCGCGAAAAACGGTGACAGTCACCGTTTTTCACGCCTGCCGCGGTTTGACAGGGTTTCGGGCGGACCTCTATACTAGTGTATTCGGGGCCATCCCTCCATGCCAAAGAGAACATTTCAGCCGAATAACCGCAAGCGCGCCAAGACACACGGGTTCCGCGAGCGGATGAGCAGCAAAGACGGCCGCGCCGTGCTGGCGCGCCGCCGGGCCAAGGGTCGTCACAAGCTGACGGTGAGCGATGAACGCGCCGTCCGCTTGTCCAAGTAATCATCGGGTTGGAACCACGCACTCCGGTTTAACTTTCCCGAAGGACTGCCGGTTGCTCCGCACGAGCGAGTTCCGGCAGGTGTATGAGAAAGGGCTTCGAATTTCCGGGCCGCTGTTTGCCGCCTTCTGTTTCAAGCGCGAAGACGCAGGCCGCCCCAGGATTGGATTCACCGTGCCGCGAGCGTTGGGAAAGGCGGTCCGCCGCAACCGTCTCAAGCGCAGGATGCGCGAGTGCGCGCGTCTGCAACTCCACCGGGCGCCGTCCGGGTGGTCGGTGGTCTTCAATCCCCGGCGAACGGCCATCGAAGCTCCTTTCGAGCGGCTCTCCAGCGAAGTGGAAAAGGTGTTTGTCCGATGCGCTGGTTGATCGTGCCGCTGCTGCGGTTTTATAAGAGTTTCATTTCGCCCCTGCTGCCCTCCGCCTGCCGCTACTGCCCCACGTGTTCCGAGTACATGCTGGAAGCGGTGTGCCGGTATGGAGCGCTCCGGGGTGTGTGGCTCGGGGTGCGGCGCCTGCTGCGCTGCCATCCGTTCCACGCCGGGGGATTCGATCCGGTCCGATAAGTTCTAGATTGAGATTTGGTGTGACGATGCCCGAATTGCCCAACGGCTCCCTACAGCCCGGCCCGCCCAAGGAGAAGAAAGAACTCTCCATGGAGATGCGGCTGCTGATCGCCTTCATCCTGATGGGGGCGGTCCTGTTCCTGACGCCCTATTTTTATAAGCCCGCGGCGCCGCCTCCCGCGGCGCAGAAGGCGGTCCCGGCCGCCAAGGCCCCCGCCGCGGCTCCGGCGCCCGCCGCCGCGCAGGCGGTGGCGCCCGCTCCGCCGCCGGGCCAGATCGCCGGGCAAAAGGAAGAGATTTACGTCGTCGAGACGGATCTGTTCCGCGTGGCGTTTTCCAACCGCGGAGCGCTGGTGCGCAGTTGGCTGCTCAAGAAATACCGTGACGATTCCGGCAAACCGCTGGAACTGGTGAACCCCGCCGGACCGGCCAAGGTCGGTTATCCGTTCGGGCTGCTTTTCCCGGGCCAGAAACCCGCCGCCGACCTGAACGCGGCGCTCTACGCGGCGGAGGTCGCCCCCGACGGATTGGGCATCGCCTTCCGGTTCTCGGACGGCGCGTTGTGGAACGAGAAATCGTTCCGGTTCAAGAAGGACCGCTACCTGGTCGAGATCTCCTCGGAAGTCCGCCAGGGCGCCGTGCAGGCGCCGCACCTGCTGGTCTGGCGCGGCGGTTTCGGCGACCCGTCGGTGGAGAACCCCGGCAACGCCCAGCGCACGCTCTACTTCGACGTGGCGGCCAACAAACTGGTCACCACGGAAGTGAAGGCGGCCAAGGACGGCCCCGTTTCGCACGGCGGCACTTTCTCCTTCGCCGGCGCCGAAGACCAGTACTTCACGGCGCTGTTCCTGGACGGCCGCGAATCCAGCTTCGAACTGCGCACGTTTAACGATCCGGTGACCGGCGCGATGAGCCAGAAGGAAGAGCCGCACATCGGCTTCGCCGTGGGTGGCGCGGGCGCCAACCGCTTCTCGGCCTACATCGGGCCGAAAGACATCGATATCCTGCGCAAGATCGATCCGAAGCTCGAGCAGGTGGTCGACTTCGGCTGGTTCTGGTTCCTGGCCAAGCCGCTGTTCGCGGCGCTGAACTGGACCAACGACAAGGTCGTACACAGCTACGGGTGGTCCATCATCCTGGTGACGGTGGTCATCAATTTCCTGCTTCTGCCCCTCAAGATCAGCAGTCTGCAATCGTCCAAGAAGATGCAGAAGCTCCAGCCGGAGATCGCCACCATCAACGCCAAGTACAAGAAACTCAGCCTGCGCGACCCGCGCAAGGCGGAACAGAACCAGGAGATGATGGACCTGTACAAGAAGCACGGCGTCAACCCGGTGGGCGGCTGCATGCCCATGGTGTTGCAGATCCCGTTCTTCTTCGCCTTCTACAAGGTGCTCTCGGTGGCCATCGAACTGCGCGGCGCGCACTGGCTGTGGGTGACCGACCTGTCGCGCCCGGAGACGCTGCCCATCCGCATTCTGCCCCTGACCATGATGGCCACGCAGTTCCTGTTGCAGAAGATGACCCCCAACCCCACGGCCGACCCCTCCCAGGCGCGCATTATGATGCTAATGCCGCTCATGTTCGGCTTCATGTTCTACGGAGTGCAGAGCGGGCTGGTGATATACTGGTTGACCGGAAACGTCGTGGGCATCGCCCAGCAGTGGTGGTTCAACCGCCTGGCGGACGCCAAGGCCGATCCCGCGCCGAAAGCAGTTACTAAGAAGAAGGGTTCCAGGTCTTAGCCGGTGGCACGCAATCGCAAATACACGGTCGAGTCGGTCGCGCCCAAGATCGACTCTTTTCTGAACGACATTCTGAAGCATTCGCGCCTGCGACTGAGCTTCGAGATCGGACCGGGCGCGACGCCGCACCCGGAGATCGAAGATCCCGAGGTGGTGGTCCGCTTCTCCGGCGCGGATATGGAGATTCTGCTGGAGAACAAGGCCGAGCTGTTGCTGGCGCTCGAGCATCTGACCATGGAAATGCTGCGCATGCCGTCGGAAGACCATTCGCTGCTGTGCTTCGACGCCAACGACTACCGCCTGCTGCGCATCGAGGAACTGCGCCTGGCGGCCATAACCGCGGCCGAGAAGGTCAAGCGCACGCGCGCGCCGTTCCAGTTCAACCCCATGAGCAGCCGCGAGCGGCGGGTCATCCACCTGGCCCTGCGCGGCGAAACCGCGGTGCGCAGCGAAAGCACGGGGACGGGGTCCTACCGCCAGGTGGTGATCCTGCCCGCCGATATGCCCATGCCGGCGCCCCACGCCCTGGCGGGAATGAGCGACCAGCGGCGCGGCCGGCGGCGCTGAGCGCGCCCGCGGCAAAGACCGCAATGCAGCCCCGCGACACCATCGCCGCCATTTCGACCCCCCCGGGACGCGGCGGCCTGGGAATCGTGCGCCTGTCCGGCTCGCAAGCGCGCGCCATTGCCGGGCGCATCCTGCGCTTCCCGGCCCCGCCCGCCTGGCAAAGCTGGCGCGCCCAACTGGCCGAACTCGCCGGCGCGGATGGCCGCGTGGTGGATCGGGTGGTGGCGACGTTCTTCGAGGCGCCGCGCTCCTACACCGCCGAGGACGTGGTCGAAATCGGCTGCCACGGCTCGCCGGTGGTGCTGCGCCATTGCCTCGATCAAGCCTGCCGGGCCGGCGCGCGCCTGGCCGAGCCGGGCGAGTTCACCCTGCGCGCCTTTCTCAACGGCCGCATCGACCTGCCCAGCGCCGAGGCCGTGCGCGACCTGATCGAAGCGCGCACCCTGTACCAGGCGCGCATCGCCGCCGAACAGGCGGACGGCGCCGTGTCGCGCCGCATTGCGCCCCTCAAGGAGCAGTTGCTCGAGTTGATCGCCCGGCTCGAGGTCGGCATCGACTTCGCCGACGACGACATCGAGTTCGCTTCCCCGGAAGAAATCCTGCGCCGGCTGGAGCCGCTGGCCGCCGGCGTGGAGAAGCT
Source organism: Acidobacteriota bacterium (assembly GCA_016213755.1). Taxonomy (GTDB): domain Bacteria; phylum Acidobacteriota; class Terriglobia; order Bryobacterales; family Bryobacteraceae; genus JACQZT01. The sequence continues at coordinate 4,491 of JACQZT010000303.1, forward strand.
GGCGCGCAGCTTCGCCTACGGCAAGCTGGTCCACGACGGGCTGGCGCTGGCCATCGTGGGGCGGCCGAACGTGGGCAAGAGCAGCCTGTTCAACCGGCTGCTGGAGCAGGATCGCGCCATCGTCACCGAGATCCCCGGCACCACGCGCGACCTGGTGTCGGAAACCGCCGCGCTGGGCGGCATTCCGGTGAAGTTCATGGACACGGCGGGCCTGCGCGATTCGGCCGACCGCGTCGAAGCGCTGGGCGTCGAGCGCAGCGTGCAGGCCATGGCCGCCGCCGACCTGACGCTGGCGGTGTTGGACGGCTCCCAGCCGCTCGGCGAGCGCGACCGGCAGCTCGCCGCCCGCCCGCGCTCCCTGCTGGTGGCCAACAAGTGCGACCTGGGGCTGGCCGCCGGGCTGCCGCCCGAGGCCGTGCCCGTCTCCGCCCTGACGGGCGAGGGAATCGATGCGCTGCGCAATCGAATCCTGGAAGCCATCGCGCCGGACGGGGCGGAACAGGAAACCGGCTTCATTACCAGTCTGCGGCACGAGCAGTTGCTGCGGGAAAGCCTGGAAGCCCTGAGCAAGGCCCGCGAGGCGACGCTGGCCGGCATCCCCCACGAGATGCTCCTGCTCGACCTCTACGCCGCGCTCCAGCCCCTGGACGCCATCACCGGCGCCACCACCGCCGACGACATCCTCAACCGCATCTTCGCGACGTTTTGCATTGGGAAGTGAGGGGGCGGAGGCGAACCGCGCCGGCGCTGAATTATACTTGGACGTTTGAGTTTCTGCCCAGGCGTGGAGATCGATAGTCATGCACATTCTCTCTGAATTCCGCACTAGATTCCTTTTGACCGGAGCGCTGATCGCGGCGTCTTGTCCCGTCTTGCCGGCGGCGCCGCCCGAGATCCTGGCGGTGCGGCAGTCGCTGCCGCCGGAGGTCTACCAGCAGATCCGGATGCAAATGCGGCCCGAGACGGCGGCCGATCGCACGGTGGAGGTGAAGCGTTACGAAAAGCTGGAACTGCGCGTGGACCTGCGGGCGGCCTTCCAGAACCCTTACGATCCCGATGAGGTCGACTTGTGGGCGGAGTTCACCGCGCCGTCCGGGAAGGTGTGGAAGATCTGGGGGTTCTACAACCCTTCCTCCTGGTCGTCGCTGTGGATGGTGCGCTTCGCGCCCGGCGAAACGGGCGCGTGGCGGTGCGTGGTGAAGGTCCGCGACCGGGAAGGCGCGGCCGAGAGCAAGCCGCTCGTGATCGCCGTGGTCGACAGCAAGCACCACGGCTTCCTCGGCATCGCGGACAACCGGCGCTACCTTCGCTACACGGACGGCAGCTCCTTCTACGGCGTGGGCATGTGGTTCAACGACGGCTACGAGCTGTTCGACCGCGGACTCATCACCGAGGAGGGACTCGACCACCTGAAGCGCCAGGGGGCGAACTTCATCAGCTTCTATCACTCTCCGCTCGAAACCATGGGGACCGGCCTGGGCCGCTACGACGAGAACCGCGCGGGCCGGCTGGACCAGGTCTTCGAGTGGTGCGAGAAGCGGGACATCCACATCAGTTGGAACATCTGGTTCCACTCCTACATCTCGGAAGCGGTGTGGGGCGGCGGCAATGCCCGCTATCGCAACAACCCGTACCGCCAACTGACCAACGCCGAGGGGTTCTTCACCAGCGAGGAAGCCTGGAAGTACGAAACCAGGCTGCACCGCTACATGGTGGCGCGCTGGGGCTACAGCCGGGCGCTGATGCTGTGGTTCGTGATCGACGAGATCAACGGCACCGAGGGCTGGCTGAAGGGCGGCAGCGAGGGCGCCGAGCAGTGGTCGCAGCGGGTTCACGACTGGCTTGAAGCCAACGATCCCTACCACCGCCCCACCACGGGAACGCGCAGCGGCGGCATCAAGGAATGGTGGCCGGCCGGCTACCGGATTTTCGACATCGCCGCGCGGGAGATTTACGAATTGCAGGGCCACCCCGCGCCGCGCAGCGGCAAGCCCAACCTCATCAGCGAGAATCCGCTCAAGTTCAGCTACCTGAACTATGCCAAGCAAACGCAGGATCTGTGGAACGGCTACCACAAGCCGGCCATCATCGGCGAGTGCGGCTGGGACCACACCTACCACGAACCGGCCATGCCCGGCTACCTGGAGATGTACCACAACGCCTTATGGGCGGGGCTGGCCAACGGGCTGAGCATGACGCCCTTCTGGTGGGCCAACGGCCCCTACATCAACGGCGCCGTGGTGACCGCCTCGATGCTCCACTTTTCCTCGTTCGTCCGGGACATCGACTTCGCCGCACAGCAGTTTAAGCCCGTCGCCCTGACTGTCAGCGACGGCGACGGATGGGCCATCGAGGGCGAGGGAATCGCCTTCGGCTGGGTGGTCAATCCGCTGAACGGCGTGGCCAACGAAACCTTCAACGTGCCGGGCCTGGCGGACGGCGATTACGACGTCCATTTCTACCGCACCTGGCGCGGGCTGTACCTGGACCCGATCGCCGCGACCTCAGCCGGCGGAACGCTGACGGTCAAGGTGCCGGAACTGCGAGCCCGCGGCGGACGCGCGCTGAACATCGGCAACGACGCGGCGTTCAAAATCGTCAGGAAGGGGGTGGCGATCGGGACCCGGCAGTAGGGCGGCTCAAAAAGCGCCGGGCCACCGACGGGCGGAGTGAATGATCGCCAGGACCTCAATGCCGGTTTTTCTCGCCCGGTAAGCAATCACGTAAGGGGAGGCGATCAACTCTCGAGTGCCCGGCACGCGTCCCTTGCGGCCCAGGTCCGGATGGAACCTGAGCGAGCATCTCGATTCCCGAGATCATCGCCTCCACGGTATCCGCGGCGGCGCGCGGATCGTCGTCCGCAATGTAAGCGTGGAGGGACTCTAAGTCGCGGAGAGCCGTCGGCGTCCAGCGAATAGTCATTTGCGTCGCAGACGGTCAATGACCCTTCCGGCCTCGGCTTCCGGGACGAACGCTTCGGCCCGGGCCTCGCGCAGTCCCCGCCGGATGTGCTCCAATTGCCAGCGGTGCAATTCAATATACGCTTCCAGAGCCTGGTTGACGACGTAGCTTCGGTCGCGGTCCAAAGCCGAGGCAATCGACGCCAAAGCCTCCCGGGTCGCCGGATTGATGCGCACGGTCATAGTCTGCTTCATCTCATCTCACACTGTAACACGCCGTGTCACGTTAGAATACGGGTGCCGGATTGCGCTGCTTGGCTCGAATGGTTCATTTCGTCCGCCGGGATTGTGTATGGTCTTGGAGATGGGTGAGGGTGTCACCAGCGCCGCAGTCCCGAGCCGGTTACTCCGCATCTTGGGCGTCGCCTTCGGCTTGGCGGTGACTGTGGGCGGCACGGTCGGCGTCAGCATCTTGCGCGCTCCGGGGCCGGTGGCCGCACGGTTCGAGGCGCCCAGCGTTCCGCTCATCATGGGCGTCTGGCTGCTGGGCGGACTGTTTATTCTGATCAGCGCCTGTTCGATTGCCGAACTGGCCACCATGCTTCCGCAAGCCGGCGGCTACTACGTTTACACGCGAAGAGCATTCGGCGACGCTGTCGGATTCACGGCGGGCTGGGTGGACTGGCTGACCCAGTGCGCCGCGCTGGCCTATCTTGGGATGTCCATGGCCGAGTTTTCCGCCGCCCTGTGGCCGGCGCTCGCGCACAGCACGAAGGCAGGCTCCACGCTGCTCATCCTCGCGCTCGCCGCGCTCCAGTGGAACGGAACCCGGATCAACGGCCGCGCGCAGGAAATCGCCTCCGCGGTGCAGGCCTGCGGCTTTCTCCTGTTCGTGGCCGCGTGTTTCGCGTTCGGCAATCCGCCTGCCGCCAGAGCCGCTGACCGGCAATCGGCGGTCGCCCTGTGGTTTCCAACCATGCTCGCCTTGCGCCTGGTCATAGCCGCTTTTGACGGATGGTATTGCGCCATCTACTTCACCGAAGAGGTGCGGAATCCCGGCCGGGATCTGCCGCGCTCCATGCTGGGCGGTGTAGTGGCGGTTGTCGCGGTGTACCTTCTGTTCAACGCCGCCCTGTTGCACGTTCTCCCGGTATCCGCTCTGCCGGGGCTGACGCTGCCGGCCGCCGACGCCGCCGCGCTCCTGTTCGGCGAGAGCGAGCGCAAACTGGCCATCCTGCTCTGCCTTATCGCGCTGCCGGCGGCTTTCCATTCGGCGCTGTTGTGCGCCACGCGCATCGCGTTTGCGATGAGCCGGGATTCCCTGTTCTGGGTGGACGCCAGTTCGGTCAACCGTCGCGGCACGCCGGGTCTGGCCCTGGCGCTCAGCGCTTTGGCGGCGATTCTGTTGTCGGTGAGCGGAACCTTCGAGCAACTGCTGACCTGGGTGGGCGTATTGAACGTCGCCACCTACTGCGCGGCGTTGGCCTCCCTGCTGACGCTGCGCCGGCGCGAGCCCCGGGCCGTGCGCCCGTTTTCCGTCCAACCCTATCCGTGGCTGACCCTGCTGGCCCTGGCAGGCGGCTGCCTGCTGCTGACCGGGGCCGCGCAAGGCGACCCGAAAAGCACTTTCCAGGCGCTGGGATTGATTGTCGCCGCTTATCCCGTCTACCAGTTGAGCCGCTGGTTTAGGCACATCACAAAGGAACCTTACGCCAGGGAAACCTCGCAGAAGTCCGCGACCTCCGTGAGGGCCTCGCCCAGGCTCAACCGGCCCAACCCCAATCGGAAGTGACTTCCCGGGAACTCGAAGAGGCTCCCCGGAACGATGAGGACGCTGCGCTCCTCCAGGATTCTCCGGCAGAACTCCTCCAGCGGCACGGGACCAGTCCACAGCGGGAACGCAACCGGCCCCCCGCGAGGCTCCATCCATCGGAACAGGCCGCCGTGGTTTGCGAAGAAGGCGCGCGCCGCCGTCAGATTCCTCCGGACGATACCGAGGTTCCGCCCGGCAATCCGGCTTCGTGCCCGCAGCGCGATGATGGACAGCACTTCGCCCGGCGCGCTGTGGCAGATGGTCGTGTAGTCCTTGATGGTCTGACACCGGCCGAGCAACCGGGCATCCCGAGTGGCGAGCCAGCCGGTGCGAAGACCAGGAAGACCGAACGACTTCGACAGGCCGGAAAGGCTGATGGCCTTCTCATAGATGTCGCACGCGGCGGGCAGACGGCTCTCCTCGTCGTACTCGAGGAACCGGTACATCTCGTCGCTGAACAGGTGCAGTCCCCATTGCCGGGCGATGTCAACCAATGCGTCAAACTCCTCGCGGGCAGGAAGGCAGCCCGTTGGATTGTGCGGAAAGTTCACCACCAGCAGCCGGGTCCGGCCGCTCAGGCTGCGCCGCAGGAGGTCCAAGTCGAAACGCCAGCCGGGAGGCTCCGCTTGTACCGGGCACGCCGTGACCTCGCACCCGATACTGCGCGCCACCTCATGGAGGGACTGATAGGCCGGGCTGACAACCGCCACGTGGTCGCCCGGATCCAGCAGCGCGTGCATGAGGAGGAAGATCGCTTCCTCGGGGACCGCAATCAGCACGTCATCCGGGCGGATGGAGGCATACAGTTTCGCCACCTCGGACCGCAGCAGGGGGTGGCCCTGCGACTCCGTATAGCCGAACCGCAGGCCGTCCCACAGTTCCATGCTTTCCGGCGATGCGAGGCCGAGCAGCTCCCGCAACGACAGCGTTTCGCAGTCGGAAGGGCTCAGCAGATGCCTGGCCGTGAATTCGTGACCGGCGAAGAACCTCTCCAACCGGAACGGCCGAATCCGCATACCCAATGCTATAGCAGGCAAGGCAACCGGCGGGGATGCGGCAGGGGAGCGCGGCAATCGCATTGCAGTGGCCGGCCGCGAGGGACGTGCCGCCCGAAAGTCGGCCCGCAGCTCTGGGCAACAAGAGGCAACAAATCCGGCGCATAACGGGATTCGAACGCGAAACGGCCCTGCGGAACCGTGATTCTCGCCGCCAAGTTGTCGAGTCTGCGTTCATCCCATCTCCCCGATGGCGCCCGAGCGAAGTTCCTTCGCTGCGTTGATGGTTCCGAACTGAATCGCGCGACTGCCCGGCTGGCCGCACTTTCCCGGCGAAAAGCGGGCGTTTCCGGCCACAGACTGCGCGCCGTCCACCGGAACGCCGATCTTTGACATTGGCGGGAACAAGTGCCGGCTGGTTGCCCGCGTGGACTTCGAGGAGCGGATACTTTGCATACGGCGCGTGCTGACGCACGAGGAATACGACCGGGAGGTCTTCCGATGCCCACCGCGACTTATGAACAGCTTTTGGTTGAGACCCTTCCGCAGGTTATCGAGACCGAGAACCAGTGCCGTGAAATCGGCGGCCGTTTCGGGGAACTCATCGGCAAGGGACGGTCCCGGACTCGGAATGAGACCCGGCTGATGCGGTTGCTTGCTCTGCTTATCGAGGATTACGGCCGGTGTCATGGATTGCCGCCGGACGACTCGACGCCGGCGGAACGGCTGCGGTTCCTGCTGGAACACTCCGGCAAGACGCCCGCCGATCTGCTGCCGATTTTCGGCCAGCGAAGTCACGTCAACGAGGTCCTGAACGGAAAGCGAAAGATCGGCGCCGAGCAAGCGCGCAAGCTGGGTAGACTCTTCAGTATGCAGCCGGGCTTGTTCATCTGACGTAACACCACCCGGTGGCAGCCCGAGTTGCTATGATGTGCGCTTACAAGGCGGCATTCGCGCGCCGTCGGCCGGGCAGGCGCCCCGCGGCCAGCAGGGGGACGGCGCTCCCGTGCCCGTGGCGGGCCCCAAGCCGGCCATCGCCATGAGCCATGTGGGATTCCTGCCGGACTCCCCGAAAACGTTTCTCTATCGCGTCACCGATTCGGCCGCTCCCACCCAGGTCACCGTTCGCGAGTTGGGCTACCCGCTCAAGTCCTTCCAGATCGTCCTGCCATTGAAGAGCGTTACGGATGGCTGGAGCGATTACATGGCCGGCAACCTCAGCTCACTCGCTCGCGAGAGCCTGTTCACGGCCTCCGCCGGGGCGAGCGCTCCGTCCCGTTCTTCATTCGCAAGGACGTCTGGCGGCGCACGCTCCCCCTCGCCATCGGCTATCACCGCGACCAGCGCCGCGGCGTGGCCGTCCCCAATGTCCATCCTGCCTGCCATCTGGATGACGCCATTCGCCGCGATACCGGAGAGCACGCGGACGTTGCCGGCGGGTGGCACGACGCCGGGGACGTCCGCAAATGGATGGACGCCACCATGCTTGTCGGCATCGGCATTCTGCAAGTGGCCCGGAACCTGGAGGCCGCGTGGGACCTCGCCGGTCCCGGCCTGCAACCGTTGCTCGAAGAGGTCAAATGGGGCAGCCGGTACTTCCTCAAGATGCAGGACAGAAACGGACGCGTCTGGGCCGACACCGGCGGCGGCGTAAACGGCGATAACAGCGACAATCATTGGACCGACAACCAGACCGGCAACGCGGACGACCGCCACGTTAACGTGAACCGCCTCGGCCAGGGCGTCTTTATGCTGCCCGAAAGCCTGGTCGCGCAGGTCTATCGCGAACACGACCCGGCGTACGGACGGGAATGCATGGATGCAGCCCGGCGCTGCTTCCAGGCGGAAGGGCCGGATCACAAAACACTCGATCTCGGTTGGTGGACCCTGGCGGCCCTCGAGATGGATCGCGCGGATCCCGGCGACAGCTTCAAATCCGCCGCCGCCACGTTCGCCCGGCAATTGCTGGACCTTCAGAACACCGAGTTTGTGGGGGCCCAGAAAGTTATCCGCGGCTTCTGGCGTACCGCGCCCGATAACTCCACGCCGTATAAGAACTGGTTTGTGGCCACCCCGCAGGCTCTCCTGGAAATGCTGCTGGCCTACCCGCGGCATCCGGATGCCCCGCGGTGGCGCGATGCGGTGCGGCTTTATCTCGACGAATACGTCGTGCCCCTGTGCTCCCGCTCGGTCTACCGCATCATGCCCGTGGGGGTGTTCCTCAGTTCGGATAACGACAGTCTCTTCCGTCCCATCGGCGGAACTATGTGGTACCGCTTTTTTGGAACGGTTCGGGGCGGCGACTGGACTACCGGGCTAAACTCGCACCTGATGGGCCACGCCGTGCTGCTGGCCCGCGCTTCCCAGGCGTTCCGGGAACGCAATTACCGCGGTCTGGCCTGCCGCCAGCTCGAATGGGTAGTCGGCGCCAATCCGTTCGGGGCCAGCATGATGACTGGCGTGGGATACCGCAATCCCTATCCCTTCTCGGTCTTCGCCGGCCTGATCTCCGGGGGCATTTTGAACGGCATCGGCGGCAACTCCCAGGACCAGCCGGTTCTGAGTTTCGATTGCGGTTCCGACTACCGCACCACCGAGTACTGGAGCCCGCATAGCTGCTATTACGAGTGGGCCATCTCCCTGCTGGAGCAACGGCTCTGAGCCGCCACCGCCAGCAGTTTCGGAAAGTTGGGGCCAGACACCTCCGGACCCCGCTGAGCGAGCCGACCGGCAGGGGGCGCGTCCCAAAATGGCGAACAACAGCGACGACGAGGGGCACGCCGTTTTGCCGGGCGGAGTTCAACCGAAGGATTGTCAAAGATCGGTGCGGCATCCTGCGCGGGCCGGGTCCGGCGTCAACTGGTGTCGGCGCGGGCGGGCCGGAGGTTAAGCCAAAGAGTGTCTTTGAGTTGCATCGCAGTCGGGAGGGGGTGCGTGCCGCGATGCAGATAGCGGATGCGGTAGAGCCGTTCGATCATCAAGGCCAGC
>JACQZT010000304.1 GCA_016213755.1 Acidobacteriota bacterium
GCAGACGCCGCTCGAATTCGAGCCCGGCTCGAAGTGGATGTACAGCAACACCGGCCTCGACACGCTGGGGCGCATCGTCGAGGCCGCATCGGGCCTCAAGTTCGAGGAGTTTCTGGAGCGCCGCATCTTCGCGCCGCTAGGCATGAAGGATTCGGTCATATTCCCCAAGCCGGCGCATTACGATCGCATCGCGCAGGTTTACGTCTGGCGCGAAGGCAAGCTGGCGCTCAAGGGCTGGCCGGGTTACGGCGGCGATCCCTTGAACTTCCGCAAGGGCGCGGTCTTCTCCGGCCCGTCCTACAGCCTGATTTCGACCGCCGCGGACCTGGCCAGCTTCTACCAGATGACCCTCAACGGCGGCACATTCCAGGGCCGGCGCCTGCTGTCGCCCGTCTCGGTGAAGGTCATGACCGCGCTGCACACCGCCGGTCTCCAGGCCGGGCACAACCCCGGCACCGGTTTCGGCCTCACCTGGGAAGTCACCCAGACCCAGCAGGGAACGCTCTCGCTGCAATCGGTGGGGACCTACGGTCACGGCGGCGCGTTCGGCACCTACGGCTGGGTGGACCCGGCCAAGCAACTGGTCGGGGTGTTCCTGACCCAGGGCGGCACATCGGACGCCCGCAACGCCTTCGTCGCCATGGCCAGCGCCTCCGCGGAGTAATTGAGCAGCCCGTCACCGATTTTAGAGGCGGTGGAAGCCGCGGAGGATTTCGCGCGTGGCGTAGCGCAGCGCCACGGGACGGCCGTGCGGGCAGCTCATCGGGCATTCGGTCGCGGCCAGTTCCCGCAGCAGCCATTCCATCTTCCGGCCGTCCAGGCGGGTGTTGATCTTGATGGCCGCGTGGCAGGCCACCGACGCCGCCACGGCCCGGCGCAGGTCGCCAGCCGAGACACGCCGCAGTTCCCGTTCCGCAATGTCGAGGATTTCGAACACCAGTTTCTCGACGTCGGAGAAGCTCAGCCCCGCCGGAGTCGCCTTCACCGCGATGGTCCGCACGCCGAAAGGCTCGGTTTCGAAGCCTGTGGCGTGCAGCTCGCCGGCGATGCGGGCGTATTCGATCTGCTGCGCCGCGGTGAGCTGGATCACCATCGGCATCAGCAACTGCTGCCGCTCGACTCCTCCGGCGGCCTGCTGGCGAAGGAGCTTCTCGAACAGGATTCGCTCGTGCGCCACGTGCTGGTCGATAATCCACAAGCCGTCGCGTCCGGCGGCGACAAGGAAGCTCTCGTGCAGTTGACCCAGCGGCCGCAGATCGCCCAGCGCCGCCATGCTTCCGGCCGGGTCCAACACCGCTCCCTCGGGAACGCCGCCGTGCGTATCGGGAACCGGCAAGTGCGCGGCCGGCGGGGGGCTGAAGTCGAGCCGGCGCGGGGGTCCCGGCGGCATGCGCAGCGCGATCTCGGGCAGCGCCTCGGCGGCCGGCGGCGGCGGAAGCTCCGAGGGCTGCGCAAACGGATTCGCGTTCTCCAGCGCCTGCGAAAACTCGGAGTAAGGCAGCCGGGCCGCCGCTTGGCCCGCCGCGGGCGCGGGCATGGGAAACGCGGAGACGGGCCGGGCCTCGACCAGGGTCTCGCGGATGGAATCCCGCACGAAGTCGTGGACCACGCTGCCGTGCCGGAACCGCACCTCGGTCTTCGACGGGTGGACGTTGACGTCCACCTCTTCGGCGTCGCAGTCCAAAAACAGCAGCGCGAACGGGAAGCATCCGGGCGGGATGAGGTTGTGGAAGCTGGCCGACACGGCGTGCAGCAGCAGCCGGTCCCGAATCAGCCTCCCGTTGACGAACAGGAAGATCGAGTTCCGGTTGAGTTTCTGGATCTGCGGTCGCGACACGAAGCCCCGCAGGCAGAAGACGCGCGATTCCTCGCCGGCCCCGGCGTTCTGCGCGGCGGGCAGCGCCGCCGAGGGCGGCGCCCAGGGCGCGGGAATCTTCAGTTCGCGCTCCCGCACGCCCAGATCGACCAATTCCTCCAGGGTCTGGCCGCCAAACACCTGGAACACCCTTTCGCGCAGGCTTTCCACCGGCGTGACGCTCAGCAGCTCCGCCGCGCCGTGGCGCAGATCGAAACGCTTGCCGGGATGGGCCAGGCTGTAGTGCGTCACCAGGGAGGCGATATGCGCCAGCTCGGTCTGTTCCGAGCGGAGGAATTTCTTGCGTGCGGGGGTATTGTAGAACAGGTCCCGCACCGCGATGGCGGTGCCGGGCGCCAGCGCGGTTTCGTCGCAGCGCAGAATCTTGCCGCCCGCGATTTCCACCGTCACACCCGTGGTTTCTTCGCGCGACCGGGTCTCCAGCGTCAGCCGCGAAACCGAGGCGATGGACGGCAGCGCCTCGCCTCGAAACCCGAGCGTGGCGATGGCCAGCAGGTCTTTGACGTCGCTCAGCTTGCTGGTGGCATGGCGCTCGAAGGCCAGCAGGGCGTCGTCGCGCAGCATCCCCGCCCCGTTGTCGGCGATGCGGATCAGACGCCGCCCGCCGCTTTCGGCCTGCACGAGGATTTCGGTCGCCCCCGCGTCGAGCGCATTCTCCAGCAGTTCCTTCACCACGGAGGCGGGCCGCTCCACCACCTCGCCGGCGGCGATCTTGTTGGCGACGTCGTCGGAGAGGATGCGGATCCGGCCCATGCGTCGGGGCGAGGTTTCCTCGCCCACACCCGCGCTATTGTATCACCACGCCGCGGGCTTCCAACAGTTCGCCGGTCGCACGCAACAGGCTCACCATGTTCCGGCGGTACTGGACCGAGGTGGAAACCAACTGGTTTTCCGCCTCCACCAGGCGCTGCTGGGCGTCGAGGACGAAGAAGATGGTGTTCACGCCCAGTTCGTACTTCTTCTGCTCGGCATCCAGAGCCTGCTGGGCCAGGTCGCGGTTGACCACCGCCAGCTTGACGCTGGCCTTGCTCGATTCCACGTCGCTGACGGCGTTCAGAATCTCCTGCCGGATGGTCTGCTCCAGGCTGCGCAGGCGCAGCGCATCCAGGCGCTTGGTCAGCAGGGCGTCGGCCAGCGTGGCGGAGGCGGCCCGGTCGCGAATGGGCAGACGCAGGGTCAGGCCGAAAGCATACACCGGGTAGTTGAAGTTGAACACCTGGTCCAGCGCGTCGCCGAACCCGCCGGGCGTCATCTGGAGGATGCTGCTGCTGCCGCCGTCCCCGGAGAACACGTTGGTCCGCCGGAAGAAGTTGCCGCCGCGGCCGCTGGCGGCGTAACTGCCGGTCAGCCCCAGGTCGGGACGCAGACCGTTGTTAGCCTGCCGGATGGTCAGGTCGTCGGTCTGCAAATTAGTCAGGGAAGCCCGAAAATCCGGGCGGTTGGCCAGCCCTCTCTCGACCGCGCTTTCGCGATCGATCATCTGCTCGTCGGAAGGGGGCAGCACCGGTTCGGTGAGCCGGATGGGCAGCCGGCGGATCTCGGGATCCAGGTCGGCGGCGATCATCCGCCGCAGCGTGTCCTCGGCCTGAATCAGGCGGAACCGCGCCTGGGAAACGTTGATTTCCGCGCGCGCGTAGTCGGCCTGCGGGCGGTAGATCTCCAGCGGCGACAGCGCGCCGAGTTCCAGCTCCCGTTGCGAACGCTTGAGGGAGGCGTCGGTGAGTTTCAGGTTCTCCTGGGCCACGCGCAGGCTCTCGCGCGCGTTGATCACCGCCCAGTAGTTGTTCTCGGCCGTCACCAGCAGGCGCATGATCTGGTCGCTGGTGGTGAACTCGGTCGCCTTCATCCGGCTGCGGGCGATGGTGATCGGCAGGCGCACCACGTCGCGGCCCCGGTTTCGCAACAGGGGCTGCGTGAACCCGAAATTCAGTCTCGCCGTCAGCGAAGGGTTGAAGGTGGCGAAACTCGAGTTGGTCGAAAACTTCGAGGCCGAGAAGCCCACGTTGTAGGTGGTGCCGGTCTCCAGTTGCTGGCGGTAGCTGAAGTCCACCGGCTGGTTCAGGGTGTTTTGCGTGGCGGCGCCGGCCAGGGCGTCCGAGGCCGGGGTCTTGGTGCGGGTGGCGTTAAAGGAACCCGTCAGGATCGGATCGAAGACGCCGTAGGCGCGCTGGATGGTATTCTTGTCTCGCTCCACGCTGAGCCGCTGAATCTCGATGTCGGTGTTGTTCACCAGCACCAGTTCCAGGTAAGCGCGCAAGGAGAGCTCCAGCGTGTTGTCGGCCACGAAATCCGGCAGCCGCACCGGGGGCCGCAGCGAGACGCGCGCCGGAGCCGTGGTGAAGTGGTGGCGGAAGTAGGAAGGCTGCGGAAAGACGGGCGCCTCGGATTGCGCGAAAAGCGAGGTCGCAAGAGTCAGGCAGAGAGTGATACGTGAGAATCGCATTGTAATTATTTGGCTGCCGCCCCGTTGCCGGCGCGACTCATTCATATCGGATCGCCTCGATGGGATCCAGCTTGGCGGCCTGCACCGCGGGATAAATTCCGAACACCAGGCCGATACCGCACGAAACGCCGAAGGCCACAACCACCGACGACGCCGTGACCACGGTCGACCAGCCCGCCGCGGCCGCGATGATTCGCGAAAGCGTGAAGCCGAACGCGATCCCGATCAGGCCGCCGATGATCGAAATCATGACCGCCTCGGTGAGGAACTGCCGCACGATGTCGGACTGGCGGGCGCCAATGGCGCGCCGGATGCCGATTTCCCGGGTCCGTTCCAGCACCGTGGCCAGCATGATGTTCATGATGCCGATGCCGCCCACCAGCAGCGAAATGCCGGCGATGCAGATCATCACCACGCTGAAGATGAACTGCGTGCGTTTGCGCTGCTCCAGCAGGCCGGCGGGCACGGTCACGGTGAAGTCGCCCGCGTCCTTGTGCGTCGCCGTCAGGATCGCGCTCACCACGCCGGCCGTGTCGATGGAGTCCGTCTGCGGGGTCACGCGGATATAAATGCCGTCGATCTCGTCCTTGAGGTAGCTGTTGTTGTCCTCGAAGCGCCGCATCACCGTGTTGAGCGGGGCGATGACCATGTTATTGCGGTTCAGGACCTCCAGGCCCTCCACCTCGGTGTCGGCGGTGGCCTGCTGCGCCAGCACGCCCACCACCTGAAGCCAAGTGTCGTTGATTTTGACGTACTTGCCCACGGCGCTGTCGTAGCCCAGCAGGTTGACTTTCGCCGTCTCGCCCAGCACGCACACCGGCGCGGAGCGGGAATCGTCCTCTTCGGTGAAGAAGCGGCCCTCCACGACTTTCAGGGAGTTGATCTGCAAGTAATTGGGCTGCACGCCAATGAGCAAGGGAGGTTCCTGCGCGGTCTTGGGCAGGACTTTCAAGGGCTTGAACCGTTTGCGCGGAGTCAGCGCCTCGATGCCCGGCACATTCTCCGACACGGCCCGAAAGTCGCGGAAACTCAGGCCCGGCGAGATCGACCGGCGGGCCTGCAACTCGTTGCGGTCCACGGCTTCCTTGGCCTCGATGATGATGTTATTGACCCCCAGCAGGTCGATGTAACTCATCATTTCCTTCTGCGCGCCGGCGGTGATCGACAGCATCGCCACCACCGCGCCCACGCCGAAAATCATGCCGAGCATGGTCAGCAAGCTTCTCAGCTTGTGCACCAGGAGGCTGGAAAGCCCCATGTATAGCTCGGGAAGATAACTCGAAAAAACCGACATCGCTCACTGCCCTCCGCGCTTGCCGCCGCCGCCCATGCCGCCCATCGGGGCCCCGCCGCCACCGCCGTCGCTCGCGCCGCCCCCCGGCGCCTTGGCGCCCTTCTTGTCGCCCGGCTTGGCGTTCGGATTGGAGAGCGCGACGACTTCGCCCGCGTTGAGGCCCGATTCGACCACCAGCGTCGACTCGCTGCGCTTCAGCGGCTTGATGAGCCTTTCTTCCCAGCGGTTGCCCGCCCGGACGTACACCATCGGCTTGCCGTCTTTTTCAAACAGCGCTTGCGTCGGCATGTGAATCACGTTCGGAAGCTTTTCGACGATGATCTCGACGTCGGCCAGCAGACCCGGACGCAGGAGCACTTCCAACTGCGTGTCCTCTTCCGGAGCGGGAGGCAGTTTGGCATTGGCCAGATCGGTTTCCGAGAACCGGCTGGCGGATGCGCCGAAGCCCGGGGTCTCGTTCGAACCGCCGCGTTCGCCGCCGCCGGTCTGGCCGGCCTGCCCGCCGCCGCTCTCGCCGCGCGTCCGCCCGCCCGCCGCCTGCGGGAACTGCTCGCGCAGCTTGGCGAATATCTTCTGCCGTTCTTCCGCGCCGAGATCCTGCATGCTCTTGCCGCCCAGCGCCTTTTGCAGCGCATCCTGCATCTTCTTGCGGTCCTCCTCGCTCAGGTTGCCGCCCATGCCGCCGAAGCCGCCGCCGCCGGCCGAACGGCGCTGCCGGGCTTCCCCGCCGGCCTGCCCGCCGCCTTCTCCGCCCGCCTGTCCGCCGCTCATACCAGGCATTCCGTTGGGCCCGCCCGGACCGGCGCCCACCATCGGCATCGTGCCGCCGCCTTGACCGCCGCCGCCCGGAAATCCGCCGCCCGCCAGCATGGCGCTCATGAACGAAGGCGTGGGCGGCCTCTTGCGGTTCTGCTCGGCCGTCTCCAGCACTTTTTTAATCTGCTCCGGCTTGGCGCCCAGCGCGGTCAGCAGCTCGGTCATGTCCACCGAAAAGTTCACGTCGAACTTCTTGCCCGGGTCCGAAGACATGACGTTGGCCGTGGCCGTGCCGCTCATGTTCTTGATCTTGCCGTGGAAGCGCTTCTCCGGAATCGCGTCCAGCGTGATGAGCACGTCCTGGCCTTCGTGCAGGTTGGCGCGGTCGAGTTCGCCCACCTTGGCGGTCACTTCCAGCTCGGAAAGGTCGAGCACGTCCGCCACGGGCATGCCGGGCTGCACCTGGTCGCCCTCGCGGATGTCGGGCGACTGCATGCCCATCATGCGGAATCCGCCCGAGTTCTGACGGATGGAAACCAGCCCGCTCATCGGCGACAGCAGCTTGACCTGGCTCAGGCGCTGCTTCTCGCGATTCAGTTCGATGTTGCCCTTGTTCTTTTTCTCTTGCAGCACGGCCAGTTCGGCCTGCGCCTGCTGCTGGCGCGACTTGACGTCGCTTTCGAGCTGTTTCAGGCGCCGGCGCGATTCCTCGAGGTTGAGCAGGTTCTTCTTCGCGTCGATCTGCGAGATCAGCTCGTTGCGCTTGACCTCCAGTTCGGCGCGCCGCACGCTGTAGCGGGCCTGCAGCAACTCGACCTGGTCCTGGTTGTTCCGGATCGCCAGGTCGGCCTCCGCCTTTTTGATCTGCTCGTTGATCTGCTCGAGCTCGAGCTGCTTCTCCTCGAGCCGGGACAGCACCTCGGAATCGTCGAACTCGATGACCAGGTCCTTCTCGCGCGCGAAACTGCCCAGCGGCGCCAGGCGCGTCACCTGCACGGTGCCGAACAGGTTCGGCGCGGTGAGGGTCGACGAGCGCACGGCTCGCACCTCGCCGCGCGAGAAGCTGCGCACCACCACGTCGCTCTTGCGCACGCGCGTCGACGGGACCTGCTGCTGGCGCTGCGGCATCTGCTGGAACAGCCGGTAGCCGTACCAGCCGGCCGCCGCCACCACCAGAACAAAACTTATGCGGAATAGAATCTTCTTCATCTGCGGAATCGCCTGCATTCGGGTTGAGCCGGGCACGCCCGGCCCCTACAGTTTCTTGGCCCTCTTGGCCGCCTCGGCCGGATTCTCCATGGCCACCATCTCGCCTTCGTTCAGGCCCTTCAGAACCACCATGTCGCTGTCGTTACGCTTGCCGACCTCGATGGTCCGCACCAGGAACTCCTGCCCGCGCTGGACATACACGGCCGGCTTTCCGCCGCGCATGAAGCTGGCGCGGACCGGAACCAGCAGCGCCTTGGGCGCGCTTTCGATAATGATCTCGGCCGTCGCGCTCATGCCCGGCCGCAACCGGGGATCCAGGTTCTTCAGCGTGGCCCGCGCCGGGAAACTCTTCTCCGACATGCCCATGCCCCGGTATTGCAGCGCCGCGATGGGACTGATCCAGTCCAGGTCGGCGAAGAATTCCTTGTCCGGAACCGCGTCCACCCGGATGCGCACCTGCTGGCTGAGCTTGATCTTGCCCCGGTCCACTTCCTCCAGCTTCAGTTCGATGCGCATTTCCGAAAGATCCGGGATCTCGGCGATCGCGGCCCCGGTCCACACGCTGTCGCCTTCCTTGAACGGAGGCGGAGCGGAACCCCAGGAACCCTGCGCGCGGAAGTTCGGAAGCAAATTCACGATGCCGTCGTTGGGCGCGCGGATGACCATCTTCGACAGGTAGCTCTTATAGCGCTCCAGGTCCCGCAGGGTCTTGTCCTTGCGCTGGTTCAGGCGCGACAGGTCGGCTTCCTGCGTGACATCGTGCGACTTGATGGTGGTCTTCACCTGCCCCAGTTGGCCTTCGCTGATGCCCACGTCGATCTTGTTCTTGGCGCCCTCGATCTCCGACAGGATCTCGGCCTTGCTGGCCTCCAGCTTGGAGCGCTGCAAGTTGTACTCGGCGGTCATGAGGTTCATGCCGTCCATTTCGTCCGTCATGGTTTGGGAGGCCTTCAGCTTGACGATTTCGCTGTCGGCGGCGCGCACGTTGGTCGTGCCTTCGATGAAGTACTGCTCCTGCTGCGCCGAGTCGAACTCCACCACCACCTCGCCCGATTTGATCGGCTTGCCCGATTCGGCCAGCCGGACGATGCGCGTCGAGGGCACCTGCGGCGCGGCCAGAACCACCGAACGCGTGCTGCGGACTTCCCCGCGCGTCTTGACGCTGATGATGAACTCGCCCCGCCGCACCCGCGTGACCGGCACTTCCACGGTGGTGGTGCCGGCGTAGCGGTAGGCCGCATACACTCCGCCCCCGCCCATCGCCAGCAGCGCGCACCAGACGATAATCCGGCGCCGGCGGGAACCGGCCGTCTGCCCGATCCTCTGCTTGGGTTTTAGGTCCTTCGACATTCTGCTTGCCTCAATTTTGCTGTTTTACCGCGCTCTCGCCGGGTTTCGGCTCTTCGGCCGGACGCGCCAGCGCCACCACCTCGCCGGGCTGCAAACCGGAGCGGATCGCCGCCGCGACATTGCTCGCCAGGCCCAGTTCCACTTCCCGCTTCCGCCAGCCCTGCGCCTCGCGCACAAACACATACGGCCGGGCGGCCGCGCCGTCGCGGAACACCGACTCCAGCGGCGCCACCATGGCCGCCTGTTCTTCCCGCTCCACGATCACGTCGGCGCTGACGGAAAGGTCGGGAATCACTCGCGGGTCCATCTTGTCGAGTCTCAGCCGCACCGGAATTTCCTTCATGTAGCTGGCGCGGAAGCCCCCCTGCCTGGCGATGGCGCCGACCGAGAAGACGTGCGCCGTCAGTTCCAGGTCCGGGTAGGCGTCGAAGCGCACCCGGGCGCGCTGCCCGATGCGCAGCGACTCCACGTCCGCCTGGTTCACCGTGGCGTTGATGACCATGGATCGCAGATCCACGATCTGCATGAACGGCTGGCCGGAAAACACCTGATCGCCCTGCTGGATCTGAGCGAATTCGGAGCCCCGGAAGGTCTGCTGCATCACCACCAAGCCGTCAATCGGCGCTTTGGAAATCATGCGGTCGGCGTTCATCTCGGCGCGCCGCAGCTCGACTTTGGACTCCTGCACCCCGATTTCCGCGGTGCGGATCTGCGACTGTTCGGAGATCTCCACGTACTTGACTTCCGCAAGCAACTGCTTGTGCTTGGCCGTGGCTTCTTCCAGCGCCAGGCGCAGACGCTCGGAATCGATGGCCGAGCGGACCGGCGTGGTCTTCAGGTCCAGAGCCGCCTTTTCGACCGAGCCCTTGGCCGCGGTGACCTGCTGTTCGTGAGCCTTGCGGGTCACCTCGAGCTGCGCCATCTGCTTGCGGATGCCGGCCTCGTTCTGCACTACGCTGTCGCGGTAGTCGTCCAGCCGGTTCATCATGTACTGTCGGTCGAACTCGGCCACCACCTCGCCCTTTTTGACCATGGAACCCGGCTTGATAAGCTGCTGCAAGACGAGCGCGAACTCGCCGCCGCCACCGGGCCCTCCGCGGCCGCCGCCGCCACCGCCGCCGCCGCCGCTATCGCCGCCACCGCCGCCCATGCCTTGGCCCAGGCTGCCGCCGGTGCTGCCCAGACCATCGGAACCCAGCGCGGCGCTGGAGGAGCCGCCCGTGCTGCGAGTCGATCCGCCGCCGCGGGAAATCGCCGACGACTGGGCGGACCGGCTGGTCGCCGACCGGAAGGCGCTGTTGCTGGTTCCGGAACTCGCGGCGCTGGAGGTACTCGTGACCCCCGAGTCCGAACCGCCGGTGGAGACGCTGGGAGTGTTCCCCGAGCTGCTTCGGGCTGTGGACTGGATCTGCTGCCCGCCGTCGCCGGAAGAGCCCCCGCCGCCCGAAGAGCGGCGTCCTCGGTCGCTGCGGCTGCCGCGAAGCTGGGGCGAAATGAGCGACACGAAGTTCTCCGCCGCCGTCACGCCGGTGAGCCGGAAGGAGCGCTCGACAGAGCCGGGAGCGATCTTCGCCGTGCGCGTCACGCCGGCCGCCCGGCTGGCGGCTGCCGCGGCTTCGCCGGCGGTCCGCCGCTGCCAGTATAAGCCTATTGCGGACAATAAGATAAGCGCGAACGCCGCCCCCCATAGCAGCTTCCGTCCGCGATGCCGCGGAGAATGCGGCGCCAGGGGCGCCGGAACCGGCTCTGGCGGCGATTGCATAGGCGCCGGGGCGCCACTCAC
>JACQZT010000033.1 GCA_016213755.1 Acidobacteriota bacterium
CGACGTGACCCGCCTGGCGCTGCTGGCGCCGGCCGTGACGCGCGCTCCCGGCTCGGCCCAGATGGCCGCCAACGGCCAGCGCGCCCGCAACAACAACTTCACCATCGACGGCGTGGACAACAACGACCTGAGCGTGACGCAGTCCAACAACCGCGTCATCCCGGAGGCGGTGGCCGAAGTCCAGGTGCAGACCGCGGCCTATGCGGCCGAATTCGGCCGCAATTCGGGCGCGCAGATCGCGGTCCTCACGCGCGGCGGCACGAACCGGTTCCATGGCGAATGGTTCGAACTCTTCAAGGCCGGCTTCCTGGAACCCCTGAGCCTGCTCAACGAGCGCGCCGGTCTGAATAAAACGCCGCGCTTCTCCCAGCACGACACCGGCGGGGCGCTGGGCGGACCGCTGGCGAAAAACCGCACATTCTTCTTCGGCCTGCTGGAAACCAACCGGCTGCGCCAGGCGCCGGACGCGCGCAATGCCTCCTCGGTGACCATCCCCACGCCCGGCGGCTACGCCGCGCTCTCGCGCGTGCCGCCGGCCTCCGGCCAGACTCCGGCCAGCCGGCAGGCCGCGCTGGATGCGCTGGCATTCCTGCCCGAGGTCTACCCGGCCATCCCGCGCTACGACAACCTTCAGAACATCCCCGTCAACGGCGTGCCGGTCCAGATGGGCACGGTGCGCATCCCGCTGTCCAACCCGTTCGACTTCTGGTTCATCCAGGGACGCGTCGACCACCGTCGGCCGGACGGCGATAACTTCAGCTACCGCGCGCAGATCGACCAGCGCAACCAGCCCAACCTGGTCAGCAACCTCGGTTTCGGAGAGCTGTTTGCCGGCGCGCAGGCGATCCGGGCGCAAAACCACGAGCTCAGCCACTCCCGCGGCTTCGGGCCGCGCCTGTGGAACGAGTTCCGCGCCGGCTACGTGCGCCGCAACCTGGACTTCCAGGAGAACGCCCCGCGAGCGCCGACCGTCGCCATCACGGGTTACTTCACCATCGGCGGCGCCAGCGGCTTCCCCCAGGGGCGCATCTCGAACAAGTTCCAGTTCACCGATGCGGCTACCTGGCTGCTGGGCCGGCACGCACTCAGATTCGGCGCCGACGTGCGCCGCAACCGGCTGTATAACCGCGACGAGACCGATTCCAAGGGCACCTGGATCTTCAACAGCCTGGCCGACTTCGTCAACAACCAGGCCTTTTCGCTGACCCAGGCCATCCAAACCGCCTCCTTCGACGCGTGTCAGACCGCCCAGTTCTACTTCTTCCAGGACGACATCAAGGTCACCCGCCATCTGACCCTCAACCTCGGCCTGCGCTACGAAGTCTCGGGAGTGCCGTTCGGCCTGTTCGGCGCCGAGACGCCGGAAGTGGCCGCCGCCGGAGTGCCGCTGCCCGTCCGGCCCGACCGGAACAACTGGGCTCCGCGCTTGGGCCTGGCCTATAGCCCCTCGAAAAGGGGCGGGCTGCTGGGAGACGGCGAGACCGTGTTTCGCGGCGGCTACGGCGTGGGCTATGACGTGCTGTTCTACAACATCCTGTCGGTGAACGCCGGCAACTACCCGCGTGTGGTGGTGCAGACCACCAACCAGCCGGCGACCCTCAACTTGTTCCCGGCCCTGGCCCCGCCCCGCGCCGTCACACCGCGCTTCGACCCGCTGGCCACGTTCGTCAATTCGCCCGCCGGCACGCAGAACCCGTCCGCCCACTTTTACAGTTTCTCCATCCAGCGGCAGGTGCGGAAAGACTGGGTTTTCGAACTGGGCTACACCGGCAGCCGGTCCTATCACGCCCTCCGCCAGGGGCAGGCCAATCCCGGTGTGCTCAGCGCGGCGCAGGCGGCTGCGGCGCGCGCCGGCGGTTCCATCCCGAGTCTGCAAAGCCGGCGTCTGAACCCGCTCTGGGGCCAGCGCGTGCTCATCGAATCCACCGCTCTGGGCAGCTACAACGCCCTGATCGCGCGCTTCGACAAGAGGTTCTCGCACGGCCTGCTGGTGGGCGCCAACTACACTTTCAGCGCCAATCTGAGCGATAGCGACGAGTCGCTTGGGGTAGTCGAAATCACCAACTCCAGCCCGCAGGTGCCGCAGGACTTCTTCAATTACCGCAACGAATGGTCCCGCTCGGTCTTCGACCGGCCGCACCGCTTCGCGATTCACTACGTGTACCAGATCCCCTGGTTTCGAGCCCGGCTCGCCAACCGCTTCGGGTTGAAACACGTCTTCCGGGGTTGGAGCCTAGCGGGCGTCTCCGACTGGCAAAGCGGCCAGCCCTTCACCGTGCGCACCGGCGTCGATTCCGGCGGCACGGGCACCACGATGCCGTTCCGTCCGGACTACAACCCCGGCGGCATCTTCACCCCGGACCCGGTTTCGGGCGACCTGCGCACGTTCCACTCGCCCATCGACGGTACCGGCATCTTCCTTACCCCGCTCACTTCCAATCGTACCCCGCTGGCCAACTCCATGGCGGGCGGCGGCAACCTGGGACGCAACACCTTCCGCGGGCCCGCCTTCACGATCTGGAACGTCAGCCTGGCCAAGCGTATTCACCTCCCCGGGCGGATCCAGGCCACGCTCCGCGCCGACTGGTATAACTCCTTTAATCACCGCAACTTCGGCAATCCGACCGCGCTCATGGCCGCGCCCGCTTTCGGGACCAATACCACCGATCCGGGCGGACGCACCATGTTCGCGGCTTTGAAGCTCGGCTTCTAAGGCCCTTTCCGAAACACTTACCACAGTGCGGCGCGACCGCTCTCTTACGGTCGCGGCTCGGAATCCGTTACCGAGCCACGACCGTGAGGGAGTGGTGATACCCCCCAAACGACACCCCAACAAAATCTTCTGACCTAGAATAAAATTACTTGACAACATAAGGCTCATGTTTTATAGTTGAGTTGCAGTTAAGGTTTGAACCAGGAGGATTGACACCATGACCTTGATGAAGTACGACCCTTTCGCTGAG
>JACQZT010000302.1 GCA_016213755.1 Acidobacteriota bacterium
CGAAGGCAGCACCAAGTAAGAAATGGGGACAGCCTGATCTACCCGGGTTTTGAAAAACCGGGTAGATCAGGCTGTCCCCATTTCTTTTGGACTGAGAGAAGCCGTGAGGTTCAGTGACATCGTGCATCTGTTGGAGCGCAACGGGTTTCGCCTTGTCAAGGAGAAGGGCTCTGTGCGCTACTATCGTAAGCAGGGCTGGGACCGGCTGATCCGGGTGGATTTCCACGGCTCAAAGGAGATCCCGAGCGGCACGTGCCACGCGATTTTGAAGGCCGCAGGCATCAAGACTGGAGGCGCGAATGATTGACCTTCGATACTCGCTCATCATCGAAGCCACGGAGGAACCGGATTTTTTCGGCTTCTACTCCCCCGACCTGGAGGGCTTTACCGGAGTGGGCCAGTCCATCGAAGACTGCATCTATAAAGCCAAGTGGGGCATGCTCGACCATGTCCGACTGCTGCAAGAAGAGGGTCTGCCGGTACCGCCCCCTCAAGTTCCTCCGCGCATTGTGATTGAGAATGCCCCCGCGCTAAGACCCGTCGCGTAGCTACTGGACCTTGGCGGCCAGGGCGGCGGCCAGCGCGGGTCCGTCCTGGCCTTCCGCCAGGCCGGCGTAGCCGCCCAGGTAGCGGCCCTTGCGGAACACGCTCAGGCGGCCCAGGTACTTGTCGGTGGCCTGGAAACCTTCGTCGGCGATTTTGACCGCTTGCACCTGGCCCGACTGCGCGATGCGCGCCTTGAATTTCTCCATGGTCTGCGCCGCAACCTCCGGGGACGCTTCCCGCATGATAAACGCCTTGCCCGACTCGTACTGCGCCACCCAGCCGCGCTTGAGCAGGCGCAGCCCCAGCAGGCTTTCGGGCACCATGCGGATGGAATCCCGCACCAGTTTCTCGGTGGGGAACCAGGAGATGGCCTCCGGCAGCGAGGTCCGTCCCTGGATGCGCTTCCCGATGGCCTGGGAAAAAGCCCGCAGGGTGGCCGTGTGGTCGCCGGCCGGGTTGGCGGCGATCTCGACGTAGTACTTGTCCTTGGCGAAGATCGCCTTGCGCGGCACAATCTGCCCGCCCATGCCGAGCGCCTCGCTGGGCTGGCGCTGGTCCCGGTTGGCGGCGAACATGCCGTAGGCCGAATCCGGATCCGCCATCTCGGAGATATCGAAGATCAGCGTAACTTCGCCTTGCCTGCAACTGACGCCCTTCATGCGCTGGAACTGGTAAATCAGATACCCTTCGGCGTTGCCGTCCATGTATTCGAACAGGTTGTCGGCTTCGAAGCTGCGCACCGGCCCCTGCTGCTGCCAGCCGGCGACTAGGGCGCAGTCCGGAGCCACTTGCTGAGCGGCGGCCGAGACCGCGGCCGCCAGACCGATCCAGAAAATAGAAAAACGCATCAATCCTCCTCCCTACCATTCTACTCACCCTTGCCTTTTCCGATCTGCTAAACTCAAGGTGCGTTCGGTGTTGGGTTGGATAGCCACTTCTCTGCGCGACAGTTGAAAGCACCTGCCGCAATCCCGCTCGCTTAGTAAAGGAGCATTGTGAAAAGAATTTTCGTCGGCAATTTGGACTTCTCCGCGAGGGAAGATGAACTGAGGCAGTTGTTTGAAAGTTACGGAGCGGTGGATTCGGTGCGCATCCTCACGGATCGGGACACCGGCCGCTCGCGCGGCTTTGGCTTTGTCGAAATGGCGACCGACTCCGAGGCGGATGCGGCCATTTCGGCGCTGGACAGCCGCGACTGGAACGGCCGTGCGCTTCGCGTCAACGAAGCCCTGCCCAAGACCGAAGGGGGCGGCGGCGGCCGTCCGTTCGGGGGCGGCGGCGGCTTCGGCCGGGGCGGCGGCAGGCCGGGCGGCGGCGGCGGTGGTGGTGGCCGCGGGGGCCGGGGTGGCGGCGGCGGCGGTGGCGGCCGGAAGCCGCGCTGGTAACCTGAAATCGGAACCCGATGCCGGGCGGCGACTGGATCGCCGCCCGGCGTCATTCCATTAGGCGAACAACTCCTGAGCCCGAGCCACGCGCTCGGCTACTCGGACTCCGTGCGGACACCGGACCGTGCAACCGGCGCAATCGCCGCACCGCACCGCCTGCTGGTCGGCAGCCAGAGTCAGGAAGTTCTCGCGGCCCAACTGGAACTCCCCATAACCTTCGGCGTAGCTGACATAGCGGATGACGTCGCTCACTGGCAGGCCCTGGGCGCAGGAACCCTCGCAGGCACCGCACATGCTGCAGTAGTAGGGGCGGATCTCGCGCAGCCGCGCCGCCAAAACCTTCTCATCCGGCGCGCCGAAGGACTGCACCATCGCGCGCATGTCCTCGTCGAGCTGGTCCATGTCGGTGATCGACGGGATGGTGGTGTCGATGTTCTTGTTGCGCAGCACCCACTTGAGCATGGCCAGCGGAGCGCCCTCGCGCTTCATGAGCGCCGACATCTTGTCGCCCGGCTTGGCGCGCCGCGCGCCGCCCGCCATCACCTTCATGGCGACGATGCCCAGGCCGGCCTTCTTGGCCTGCTCCAGCAGCGGGTCGATCTTGCTCTCCATCGTGAAGTTGTAGGAAGAAAGCAGGACGTCCAGGTGGCCCTTCTGAATCATCGCCGGGATGATCTCTTCGTGGCCGCCGTGCACGCTCACCCCGTTGAAGCGCACCTTGCCGGCTTTCTTGGCGATCTCGTTGGCCTCCATGCGCTCGTCGGTCAACTGCGCGCCCTTGCTCTTGCCGTGGATGAACCAAACGTCCACGAAGTCGGTGCCCAGTTCCTTCAGGCTTTGATCCAGTTGCTCAAGCGCCTGCTGCTTGGTTTCCGACCCGCTCTTGGTCGAGATGACCAGCTTTTGCCGTTTGCCTTTGATGGCCGCGCCGACCATGCGCTCGCAGTTGCCGCCCTGGTAGCCGCGCGCTGTGTCGATATAGTTGATGCCCAGTTCGATCGCCTTGTCGACCACGCTCTGGTCGGAAGTGATCATGCTGCCGAAGGCGACCGTGGTGACCTTCAAACCGGTCTTGCCCAGCACCTTGTAGCGCAAGCCGCCGTCCGCCAGCGCGGCGGCCGGAGCCAAACCCATAGTTTCCGGACGCGTTACCGCGCCGATGCCGGCCACGGGTAACGCAAGCCCGCCGGCCAGAAAATTACGTCGGGAAGAACTGCCGCTCATGACACCTCCTGTTGCTTCGCTTTATAATCTAAGGACGAAAGTACATTATAGTTGAGATTGAGGTCCTTTAGATGAATCACGAATTCACTCGCCGCTTTTTCTTCGGCGCCGCGGCGGGCGCCGCCGGCAGCCGGATTCTTCTTGGTCAGAATGCCGCGCCTCCCGGCCCGGTGGTCCACGAGCCGGTGTTTCCCATCGCAAAGCGATCCACCGTCTCCATCGTGCCGGGCCAGGAGCGGCGCAAGATGGTGCACGATTCGCTGCTGGCGATCGAAAAGGACATCCTGCCGCGGCTTAAGAGCAAGAAGTACGTGGTCATCAAGCCCAACAACGTCTCGACGGTCAACCAACTGGCGGCCACCCACGCCGACACGCTGCGCGGCATCGTCGACTTCCTGGCGCCGCGCTTCAAAGGCCCCATCGTCATCGCCGAATCGAGCGCGGGCGACACGCCGGTGGGCTTCGAGAATTTCGGGTACGTCAAACTGCCCAAGGAATTTCCCTCCCAGAAAATCTCGTTGGTGGACCTCAATACGGAAGGCAAGTACGAGGTCATCCCGCTGCTGAGCCCCGACCTGCACGTGCAGCCGGTCCGCCTGGCCGCGCGCCTGTGCGATCCGGACGCCTTCGTCATTTGCTCGGCCATCCTGAAGACGCACAACACCGTGATCGCCACGCTGTCGGTGAAGAACATGGTGCTCGGCGCGCCGCTGCGCAACGCCCCCAAGGAAACTCCCCGCTGGAACGACAAGCGCAAGTACCACGGCGGGGTTCGCCAGACGCACTACAACATGATGCTGACGGCGCAAAAGCTGAAGCCCTTCTGGGGCGCCACCGTCATCGACGGTTTCGAGGGGATGGAAGGCAACGGCCCGTCCTCGGGCACCCCGGTCGAATCGCGCATCGCCATCGCTTCGACCGACTACATCGCGGCCGACCGCGTCGGGGTCGAGTGCATGGGCATCAACCCCGCGTGGATGGGTTACCTCAACTACTGCGCCCAGGTGGGAGTCGGCAACTTCGACATCGCCAAGATCGACGTCCTGGGCGCCAAGATCGCCGGCGTCAAGAAGGCCTACCGCCTGCACCGGGACATCGAACCCGAGTTGCAGTGGATGGGCCCGCTGACCGAAGTCCCGCCCAAGCTCGGCTAAGAACCGGGACAGCCTGACCTGCCCGGGTTTTCAGCGCGCGGCGGAAGTCTCCGCCAGGTCCGGGCCGAAGCGGTACACGCCGCCGGCCCGGGCCTGGATCTGAACTTCCTTTCCGGCATAGCGCACTTTCAGTGGCTTGGACGCTCGGGCGCGCACCACGGCCCGCACCAGCTTTCCGGATTGCCACTCGAGATCCACCTCGAAGCCGCCGCGGGCGCGGAAGCCCGTCGCCTTGCCGGCGGCGAGCGCCGCGGGCAAGGCCGGCAGCAGGTGCAGGAATCCGCTTTGCCCCTGTTCGACCGCGGTCAGGCCGGCGGGCGTGGCGTGCGGATCGTGGCTTTGCAGCAGCATCTCCTCGATGCCCGCCGTGGCGCCGAAATTGCCGTCGATCTGGAACGGCGGGTGCGCATCGAACAGGTTCGGAAACACGCCCGCGCGTCCCGGAGCGCCGGGCTTGTTGTTGGCCGCGGGCTTGAGCAGGTTCTTCAGAATGACGAAGGCGTGGTCGCCGTCCAGGAAGCGCGCCCACAGGTTCACCTTCCAGCCCATGGACCAGCCCGTGGCCGCGTCGCCGCGAAACTCGAGCGACTTCTTCGCCGCGGCGAACAGCTCGGGCGTGCCGTAAGCCGTGATCTCGGCGCCGGGGAAAACTCCGTACAGGTGCGAGACGTGCCGGTGCTGGTTCTTCGGATCGTCCTTGTCCTCCAGCCACTCCTGCAACTGGCCGTACCGGCCGATCTGGTTGGGCGCGATGCGCGGGCGCAGTTGCCGGAGTTTCGTCCGCAGTTCCGCATCCACGCCCAGAACCTCGCTGGCCGAGATGACGGCGCCGAAAAGCCCGCGCACGATCTGGTGGTCCATGGTGGGACCCATGACCAGGCCGCCCTGCTCCGGCGAGTTGCTGGGGCCGCTGATGAGCCAGTCTTTCTCGGGGTGTTTCACCAGGGAGTCGGCGAAGAACAACGCCGCGTCCCGCATCAGCGGATAGCCGGTGGAGCGCAGATACTCCTTGTCGCCGCCGAACAGGTAGTGCTCCCAGAGGTGCTGCGCCAGCCACGCACCACCGGTGGGCCAGATACCGTGGTTGGCGGCGTTGATGGGCGCCGTGCCGCGCCACAGGTCGAAGTTGTGATGCAGCACCCAGCCGCGGGCGTTGTAGTGCTCCTTGGCGGTCCTGGCGCCGGAGGCGGCGATTTCCTTCAAGGCGTCGAACAGCGCGGTATGGCACTCGGCGAGGTTGGCGATTTCCGCCGGCCAGTAGTTCATCTCGGTGTTGATGTTGACGGTGTACTTGCTGTCCCACGCCGGACGGTTCGAGTCGTTCCACACGCCTTGCAGGTTGGCCGGCTGGCCGCCCGGCCGGCTGGAGCCGATCAGGAGATAGCGGCCGAACTGATACAGCAGCGCGACCAGGTGCGGATCGTCGCCGCCGGCGAAAGCGCGGATACGCTCGCCGGTGGGCTGCGTCGCGGCCGGGGTGCGGCCCAAATCCAGCGTCACGCGGCGGAACAGGCGCTGGTGATCGGCGACGTGCGCGGTGCGCAGCGCGTCATAGCTCTTGCCGCGCACGCCCCGCAGAGTGGCGTCGTTGCGCTGCTTCGGATCGCCGGTCACGTCCAGGTAGCTCTTGAAGTTGGTCGCCCCGGCCAGGATCAGCGTGGCCGAGTTCGCCCCGGTGACGGCGATCCGGTCGCCCCGCGCCTCCTGCCGCCCGCCGGAAGCGAGCACTCTTAGGCGCGCCTCGAAGCGGATGGCGGAGTCGGCAACGGCGCCGGACATGGACAACTCGTCTTTCGACGCCGCCGAAACGCTCGATTCATTGTGAGCGCTTTTCAGGCCGGCCAGAAACGAAAGGCTCCCCGGCTTGTCCGCCGTCAGC
>JACQZT010000301.1 GCA_016213755.1 Acidobacteriota bacterium
GCTGGGCGCCTGCCTGCTGGCCGCGCTGTTGTCGGCCGTGCTCACCGTGCGTATGACCACGGCTCTGTTTCGCAAGATGGAATGGCAGACCGCCGAGCTGGGCCGGGTCTCCTGGCACCTGCTGGAAGACCAGGAAAGCGCGGCGCGCCGCTTCTCGCACGAACTCCACGACGAGCTGGGCCAATCCCTGACCGCGGTGAAGGCCAACCTCGCCGCCCTCAGCGCCACCTCGCGCGATGCGCGTTTGGACGATTGCGGGAGCCTGGTGGACGACGCCATATCCAACGTGCGCGAACTCTCGCAGTTGCTGCATCCTCCGGTCCTGGACGACTTCGGCCTGGACGCCGCGCTGCGCTGGCTGGCGGAAGGTTTTACCCAGCGCACCGGCGTCGGCGTGGCTTACGAATCGGATTTCACCGGGCGCCTGGCCGAGGACATCGAGTTGCACCTGTTCCGCATCACCCAGGAGGCGTTCACCAACATCGCCCGGCATGCCGGCGCAAGCCGTGTCGAATTGGCGCTCCAGCAGAGTGCCTCGGCCCTTGTGCTGCGCGTGGCCGACAACGGCCGCGGCCTGGTCCCCGCTTCCAACGCCTCGCCCAAGGGGCTGGGAATGATCGGCATGCGGGCGCGCGCGCGCAGCGCCGGCGGCGAACTGAATCTCCAGTCCGCGCCCGGCGCCGGACTGGAGATCAAAGTCAGGGTCCCGCGATGAGGCACAACATTCGCATCCTGCTGGCCGACGACCACGCGGTAGTCCGCCAGGGATTCAAGCTGATCCTGGCTTCCCAGCCCGACATGGAGATCGTGGGCGAGGCGGGCAACGGCCGCGAAGCGGTGGAGCAGGCGGAAAAACTCCAGCCGGACGTGGTGGTGATGGATGTCGCCATGCCGGAACTGAATGGCATCGAGGCCACCCGCCGCATCGCCACTGTGGCGCCGCGTGCCCGCGTGCTGGCCCTCAGCATGCACAAGGACTCGGTGTACGTGCGCGAGATCCTGCGCGCCGGGGCCCGCGGCTACCTGCTCAAGGACGCCATCGACAGCGACCTGCTGGCCGCCGTCCGGGCCGTCGCGCGCGGCGACGGCTACCTGAGCCCGGCCGTCTCCGAGGCCGTCCTGAGCGACTATCGCAAGCACGTCACCGACCCGCTGGACTTGCTCAGCAGCCGCGAGCGCGAAGTGCTGCAAATGATTGCCGAGGGCAAAACCAACAAAGAGATCGCCGTGACGCTCAACCTCAGCGTCTACACCGTGGACGCCCACCGCGGCCGCATCATGGAAAAACTCAACCTGCACAGCGCGGGCGAGCTGGTGCGTTTTGCCGTGCGAAAAGGCCTCATCGACTAACTTTCACGCACCGGCCGCCTGGTCCAGCACCGCCCAGATGCGGTCCAGCCACGCTTCGTGCTCGGGTTTCATCAGCACCGAGCGGAGACACAGGATTTCGTCCTCCGGCCGGCCGAAGAAAGCGCCGGGCAGGCGGGCCAGCGCCAAATGCAGGTTGCGGCGCGCGGCCGCATCGAAGATGCGCTGCGCCGAGCCGGAATTCACGGCCCACACGACGATGTCCAGCTCCGGCGGAAACGCCACCGTGAAGCGGGCGTCGCCGCTCAAGCGCGCGTACAGCGCCAGCGCGGCCCGGCGTCCGGCGGCCAGGCCGGCCGCGAATTCCCCGCCCCGAACCAGTGGCAGCAGACGCTGCGTGGCCCACAACGCCACGGCCGAGGCGCCCGGGCGCGAGCATTCCAGGCTGATCTCGCCCAGGTGCAGCTCGTTCGACGAGAAGTAGGTGTACGGGGAGTCGTGCTTGTAGAGCTGCCCCACCGCGGGGTCCCGGAAGAGCACGCAGCCGCAGCCGTAGGGCTGAAGGCCGTGCTTGTGGGGATCGATGACGATGCTGTCGGCCTCGCCGATGCGGTCGAAGGCGGCGCGGGTTCCGGCGGTAAGGTTTTCGGCCAGCGTGAAGTAGCCGCCGTAGGCGGCATCGACATCCAGCCGGAAACCGAAGCGCTCGCGCAGGGCCAGGATTTCGGGCAGCGGGTCGATGGAACCCGTTGCCGTGGTTCCCAACGTGGCCACCACGCAACCAACGTCGCCGCCCAAGAGTATCCGCTCCAGCGCGGCCGGATCCATGCGGCCGCGCGCATCCACTGGTACGGCTTCAAACGGCAGCCGCAGCACGCCGCCGATGCGCTGGTGCGTGTAGTGCGCCTGCGCGGAGGCCAGCACTTTCTTGCCGTCCGTGAGCCGGCCCGCCACCCACAGGGCTTCCAAATTCGCCATGGTGCCGCCGCTGGCGAGGTGGCCCAGGTGCGTCTGCCAGCCGAACATGCCGGCGA
>JACQZT010000307.1 GCA_016213755.1 Acidobacteriota bacterium
ATCAAGGCGTCGCAGGTCCCTCCGCTCACTCCGAAACAGGTCTCGGCCCAGCCTTCCCTGTGGTGAAGACCTTGGGGCAGCCCTCACTGATTCTGCAAGACTTAGCCCTCGCAAAACCCGCGAAGTGCGAAAGTCAGGCTAAAGTCCCGCGCGGGTTGAAACCCGCCCTCCGGGCGGCGCGAAACGCAGGAACTCACGGAGCGGTGACGGGACCTATGCACCCCGGGAGACGCGACGCTTGCTTGCCCGTCGCCGTCCCGTTTTTCAGCCGGTCATTTTCTGGCCCATGGCGATGGCGTTGATGGTCAGCAGCAGGGCGCGCAGCGTCTCGTCGTCGGGAGCTTTGCGCCAGGCGGCCAGCAGGCGTACCTGCTCCTCGTGCAGGTAGCGCAGGGCCTGCTTGCGCAGATGGATCGCCAACGCCAGGCGCGGGCGGCGCTCGCCGGCCGTGCCGCCGAAGATTTCGTCGATCAGCTCGCGGCCCAGTTCGTACTTGCGCGCGATCTCGTCCACGAATGTGAGGCGCAGCGTCTGGTCCGCCACCAGCGACGAGTACAGGCGCATGGTCTCCAGGTCGGACATCATGAGGCTGGCCTCGACGTTGTGCAGCAGGTAACTCAGAAAGGCCCAGCTCTTCACGCCCGCGCGCAGCGCGTCCCAGTCGGCCGGATGCTCGTTGCGCAGCCAGTCGAGTGCCGTGCCGACGCCGAACCAGCCCGGCAGATGGAAGCGCGCCTGGCTCCAACTGAACACCCAGGGGATGGCCCGCAGGTCCTCCAGCGCCGGCCTGCCGGTGCGCCGCGGGGGCCGCGAGCCAATGCGGGTCTGTTCGATGGCGTCGATGGGCGTCGCCTGGCGGAAGAACTCGACGAAGCCGTCGCGCTCCACCAGTTCCCGGTAGGCTTCGACGCTGCGCCCGACCACCCGCTGCCAGACCGGCTCGAGTGGATGCGGCGGGCCGTCGGCCGCCTCGTGCAGCAGGGACGTGCGCGTGACCCCGGCCAGCAGCCGTTCCAGGTGGAAGGCGGCGGTGAGGCAGTTGGCGTACTTCTGGGCGATCACTTCCCCCTGCTCGGTGACCCGCATGCGGCCCATCAGCGATCCGGCCGGCAAGGCCTCCAGGAAAACATGGGTCGGGCCGGCCCCGCGGCCGATCGTGCCGCCCCGCCCGTGAAAGAAAGCCACCCGGACGCCGTGCCGCCTCGCCAGCCGCGCCATCCGCCGTTGCGCCTGGTGCAGAAACCAGTGGCTCGCCAGGATGCCGCCGTCCTTGTTGCTGTCGCTGTAGCCCAGCATCACCGGGACGTCGCGCCGCCGCCCGTCCCGGCGCTCCAGGTGCGACAGCGTGGCTTGCGTAATGGGGTGCGCGAGAAATCCGTCCAGAATCCCGTCGCTGCGCTCCAGGTCGTCGATGGTCTCGAACAGGGGAGCGACGGGGATCTCGCAGGCCAGGCCCTCGGGCGTCTGGGCCAGCAGGCCGCCCTCCCGCGCCAGCAGATACACGGTGAGCAGGTCGGAAACCTTGTGGGTCATGCTGACCACCAGCAGGCCGATGCCCTCCGGACCGTTCCGCACCAGGTGCTCGCGCAGAATCCGGTACAGCTCCACCATGTGCCGAGCCTCGCCCTCCAATCGCATGTGAGCGCCGGTGAAGGGGCGCGGCGAGCGCAGTTCCCGGTTCAGGAACTCGAGTTTCTCCTCCTCGCTCCAATCGGGATAATCGGTGCGAGCGCAGCCGGCGGCGCGCAGCAGGCCGGCCACGGCGCGGTCGTGGAAGCCGCTGTTCTGCCGGATGTCGAGAGCGGCCAGGTGAAAGCCGAACACACGGACCTGCGCGGTGAGGGGGCGAACGTCGAGTTCGGCCACGTGATGGGCGTCGCACTCGCGCAGCGATTCCTCGATGGTTTCCAGGTCGCGCACCACTTCTCGCGCCGAACTGTATCCGCGAGGGGCGTTGTCGTCCAGCGCCGCGAGCATGAGGTTCACCATCTGGCGCCACGGCTCGCCGGGGTTGCGCCGCAGGCCGGGGCCGGAGCTTTCGCCCAGCAGTTCCGTCAGTTCTTCGATTCTGCTCCGCAGCCGCGCGGGCGCCGACCCGGCCGGCTCGGCCAGGCTCAGGCGCGCCCCGAGCCGCGCCAGGCGCTCGCGCAAACCGGCCCGCGCGCCGGCGCGCAGCCGCGCCAGCGTGCGGGCCGTCACCTCGGGCGTCACCAGCGGGTGTCCGTCCCGGTCGCCCCCCACCCAGCTTCCGAATCTCAGGTTGGGCAGCGGTGGCGGCGGCGCGCCAAACGTGGCGCGCCAGGAATGCTGGAAGCGCAGATCGAGAAGCTCGATCACGTCGGGGAAGACGGCCTCCAGGTAGTACAGCGTGTTGGCGACCTCGCTTTCCACGTTGGGACGCTCGCGCAGGATCTCGCCGGTGCGCCAGAGCCGCTCCAGCGCGGCCTTCAAGCGGCGCTCGAAAATCGCCAGTTCGACGTCCGTGAAGGGGCGGTTCTCCCGCTCCAGCAAGAGCAGGTACAGGCTGCGGTGATGGACCAGCACCGAAGCGCGCTTGGCTTCGGTGGGGTGCGCCGTCAGGACGGGTTCGACGGTAATGTGCTCCAGGGCGCTCCGCACGGCCGGCTCGTCGAAGCCGCGCGCGCGCAGTTCGGCCAGGTTATAGAGCCACAACCCCGGCTCGCCTTCCTGGCGGCGCGGGTCTTCGGTGCGCCGCCGCATCTGGTTGGCGGTGTTCTCCTCGACGATTTCCAGCAGTTGGAAGGCGATGGAGAGCGCCTGACAGTGCCGGTCGGTGTGCGCTCCCGCGTACCGGCCTGGGCCGCCGAAACAGGAACGGACGAAGGCGGCCAAGTCGGCGTCGCCGTCCTCTTCCAGCATCTCGCGGAACAGATCGCGGACGAAGTCGAAGTCCGAGGTCCACTTGTCGAAGCCGTCCTGCAATGTCGTGGCGCAAGTCATGGAACCTACCGCCAGCCTACACGCCGCCGGGCAAGCGCGCAAGCAAATGTCCTTTGGGTGCATCATGGAAGCAGGTACATGACAGAAGCCGCGTCGTCGCACGACCCCCGCAAAGAATACACAGATCGTCTGGAAGCACGGCGCCGCGTCGTCACCTGGCACGACCGGTTGCATATCCGCTTTGGCAACGTGCGCCTGGCGGTGGCGGCCGCCGCGGCCGTCCTCGCCTGGCTGGCCTTTAGCCGCGACGCGATCTCGGGCTGGTGGCTGCTGGCGCCGGCGGCGATCTTCATGCTGCTGGCGTCCACGCACGACCGCGTGCTCAGCCGCCGCTCGAAAGCGGATCGGGCGGTGCGCTTCTACACCCGAGGGTTGGAGCGGCTGGACCACACCTGGATGGGCAAGGGCGAGGCGGGCCTGCGCTTCCGCGACGAATCTCATCCCTACGCCGCCGACCTGGACCTGTTCGGCCAGGGCGGGCTGTTCGAACTGCTGTGCACGGCGCGAACGCGCGCGGGCGAGGAAGCCCTGGCGCGCTGGCTGCTGGCGCCCGCTACGCTGGCCGAGATCCGCGACCGCCACGCGGCCATCGACGAACTTCGCTTTCGCCTGGACCTGCGCGAAGACCTGGCCCTGCTCGGCTTCGAAGCCCGGTCGAGCTTCGATTCCGAGCCGCTGCCGAAGTGGGGCGAGCAGCCGCCTCTTCTCGACTCGGGGCCCATGCGCGTTCTGGCCAGCGCGCTGGCCGTGGTGGCCCTGGCGGCCTTCGCGGGCTGGCTGGCCTTCGGTTTGACCGCCCGGATGTTTCTGGGCGTGCTGGTGCTGGAAGCGGCCTTTGGCTTCGCGACCCGGCGCAAGGTGCTGCGCGCGGTGCAGGCCGTCGAGCAGCCCGCGCACGACCTGGCGCTGATGGCCGAGGTGCTGCGGCGCCTGGAGCGGGAGCGGTTCGCGAGCCCCCGCCTGCAGGAACTGCGGCGCGCGCTGGAAACGCGCGGGCATCCGCCCTCCTGGCACATCGCCCGCCTGAACCGGCTGCTCGAATTGCTCGAGTCGCGCGACCACCTGGTGGTGCGCATCATCGGGCCTCCGTTGATGTGGACCACCCAACTGGCCTTCGCCATCGAGGCCTGGCGCAAGCGTTCCGGGCCGGCGGTGCGGCGCTGGATTGCCGCCGTGGGCGAGATCGGTGCCCTGTCGGCCCTGGCCGGTTACGCTTACGAGCATCCCGCCGACCCGTTCCCGGAATTCAGCGAGGACGGGCCGCTGTTCGACGGCGAGGGCCTGGGCCACCCGCTGATCGCCGGCGACCGCTGCGTGTGCAACGACGTGCGGCTGGACCAGGGCCTGCGCGTGCTGGTGGTGAGCGGCTCGAACATGTCCGGCAAGAGCACGCTGCTGCGCACCGTGGGCGTCAACGCGGTGCTGGCCATGGCCGGCGCGCCCGTGCGCGCGCGCCGTCTGCGGCTGTCGCCGTTCGTCATAGGCGCCACCATCCGCATCACCGACTCGCTGCAAGCCGGCAGCTCCCGCTTCTACGCCGAGATCACGCGGCTGCGGCAGTTGGTGGACCTCACTCGCGGCCCGCGACCGCTGCTGTTCCTGCTGGACGAACTGCTGCACGGGACCAACTCGCGGGACCGCTGCATCGGCGGCGAAGCCGTGGTCCGCAGCCTGGTCGAGCGCGGCGCGGTGGGCTTGATGACCACTCACGACCTGGCGCTGACCGAGATCGCCGATCGCCTCGATCCGCACGGCGCCAACGTGCACTTCGAAGACCACCTGGAGGACGGCAAAATCACCTTCGACTACCTGAAGCGTGACGGGGTGGTGCAAAAAAGCAACGCGCTGGGCCTGATGCGCTCCATCGGATTGGACGTCTGATCAGACCAGCCGCACGTCGCCGCGCGCCAGCCGCCGCACGAAGTCCAGGTCTCCGTCCAGGAAATCGTACTCGGGCAAGGCGCCGATCGATTCCCAGCGGATCTGCTCGAACACGCCGTTGGCCGGCTCGCCCCGGTAGGTGTCGACCTGGTGGAAGATGAGCAGGATCGGCATGCGTTTGGGATACTGATACTCGTAGCGGCTGATCTCGGGGCCGATCTCGGCCTGGATGCCGAGTTCCTCGGTCAGTTCGCGCTCCAGGGCCTGGCGGGGAGTTTCGCCCGGCTCCACTTTGCCGCCCGGGAATTCCCATTTGAAGGGATGCCGGTCGTCGTTGCGCCGCTGCCCGATCAGCAACTGCCCATCGCGCCGGATGAGTGCCGCCACCACCATGATCTGTCGTCGCCGGTCTTGCACTTCGGTTCCCTGATCACCGAGAATAACGCAAAGCGGAATCTTATGTTCAGTCCGCGCCTGCTGGATCACTTTCGCAACCCGCGCTTTCCCGGCTCGCTGGATCCTCCCGCGGTCACGGTGGAGGTGTCCAATCCGGCTTGCGGGGACCTGCTGCGGCTTTCGGCGCGGTTCGAGGGCGGCGTCGCCGCCGAAGTCCGCTTCCTGGTGCGCGGCTGCACGGCCTCGGTGGCCGCCGCCAGCGCGCTGACCGTGCTGGCGCGCGGCCGGCGCCGGGAGGAATTGGCTCGCATCGACCAGGCCGCCATCGAGAGTGAACTGGACGGCCTGCCGCCCGCCTCCAGCCACGCCGCGGTTCTGGCCATCGACGCGCTGCGGGAGTTGCTGGCCCGCATCTGACGTTGCGTTCAGGCTCTGCCGGGACCATAATCAACATGATGACGACTCCAACCAGACGGCACTTCTTTTACTCCGCGGGCATGGCCCTGACGGCAGCGCAGGCCACCCGTGTCATGGGGGCAAACGACAAGATCCAGATGGCCATCATCGGCCTGGGCGGGCGGGGCGGCGCGCACATGCGCACTTTCGGCGGGCTCTCCGAGTGCGAGATCGTCGCGCTATGCGACGTGGACCAGGCGGCCCGCGAGCGCGGCGTGGCGCTGGTCGAAAAACTCACCCAGCGGAAAGCTAAGACGTACGTCGACATGCGGGAGGTTTTCGCCGACAAGAACGTCGACGCCGTGGGCATGCCGCTGCCCAACCACTGGCACGCGCTGGCCACCATCTGGGCCTGCCAGGCGGGCAAGGACGTGTACGTCGAAAAGCCGGCCTGCCACAACATCTTCGAGGGGCTGCGGATGATCGAGGCCGCGCGCAAATACAAGCGCATGGTGCAGATCGGCTCGCAGGGCCGCAGCGCGCCGCACAAGATCAAGGCCATGCAGCTTCTGAAAGACGGCGTG
>JACQZT010000305.1 GCA_016213755.1 Acidobacteriota bacterium
CATCGAGAAGTTTTACGCGCTCGGAAACTCCGCGCCTTCGCTGGTGACCCGGCTCCAGCAGCTCGGACTGCAAATGCAGAGCTACCAGGACGCTGGCCAGCCCTCGAACTTCGCCACCGCCGGCAAGCGGGACTTCGGTCCCCGCGCGGGGTTCGCCTACCGCGCCGGCGATGGACGCAAATCGTTTGTCATCCGCGGCGGCTACAGCGTGTCCTTTTTCCCGATTCCGCTGTTCACCTTCGTGGATCGCATGTTCACCAACACGCCCACGATGGCGACCTTCAACGTCAACCTGAACGACTCGGCACAGTCGCCGGACGGCATACCGAATTACCTGCTGCGGGCCGCGCCGCCCATCGTCATGGGCGTGAACTCGAAAAATGCCGTGAACCTGTCGATCGCCCAGGGCATCAACCCCGGCAGCGCCGCCACGTCCTACTTCGCGAAAGAGCAACCGGACGCCCGCGTTCACAGTTGGAACCTGACCCTGGAAAAGGATGTGACGGCGAACATCGTGGCCCGGGGCCGCTACCTCGGGAACCACACCGGCCACCTGGAACAGTACTACGAATACAACGGCAGCACGCCCGACTACGTGTGGTACATGACCACCGGCGAACCGACCCCCACCGGGTTGTACTCCGGCGTGGCCCGGCGCGCCTTCGACCAGAAGGTCTGGGGCACCATTCGCGAATACCGTAAGACGGGGTGGTCGAATTTCAACGGCATGGAGTTCGAACTGGAACGGCGCTACAGCAAGGGAGTCGGGTTCCAGTTGTCCTACGTGGTGGGGAATACCCTCGGGGCGGGCGCTACCTGGTCGCCCGGAGTGATTCCCGCGACCAACCAGTTCCTGCCCGGCTCGGCGCCGGCGGGCTACAACGAACTCAACCGCTTTCTCAATTACCAGCGCGACACAGAGGTTCCCAAGCACCGCGTGCGGTGGAACTGGATCGCGGATCTGCCCTTCGGCAAAGGCAAGCCGATGGGCGGAAACGCGGGCGGGATCCTGGACAAGTTCATCGGCGGCTGGCAGATCGCCGGGATGGGCAACCTGAGGAGCAACTACTTTTCGCTGCCCACCGGCAACTGGAATTTCACGGGCCAGAAGGTTGAATTGTACGGGTATCAGTGTCCTATCCGGAATTGCACCAGCGGCGCCTGCCAGCCGGGCTATCTCTGGTGGAATGGGTACATCCCGCCCAACCAGATCAACAGCGTGGATGCCACAGGCAAGCCCAACGGATACATGGGAGTGCCGGCCAATTACAGGCCGGCCGTCACGCCGCTGATCCCCTGGGGCAGCACTGCGATGCCGGCCAATGCCCCCGCGAACACGAACCTTTCGCAGTACTGGGACACCAACAACGTATGGATCAAGCTGAAGAACGGGAACGTGCAGCGGATCGGCTACAACCCGGGGCTGCACCCCTGGCGGAACCAGTACCTTCCGGGCATCCGCCAGTGGGGCCTGGACGCGTCGCTGTTCAAGAACGTCCGGTTCGGCGAACGGTTGAACGTTCGCCTGAACGCCGACTTCTTCAACGTCCTGAACGCTCCGGGCAACCCGAACAGCATCGGGGGCGAAGGGTTCCTGGCCACTCGCACCTCCGGTAATGCGGCCCGTACGCTGCAAATGGGCGCGCGGATCACCTGGTAGAAAATGAATAAACCAGCCCTTCTCATCGTTTTGTTCACCTCCCTGCTGGCGGCTGAACCATGGTGCGTAGTCGAGAAGCCCACGACCCAGGGAATCCAGGCGGCGATTGACTCTTGCTCGGAGACGGGAGGCGGCGTGGCCTACGTCCCGCCCGGGCAGTACAGCACCGGCCCGCTCTGGCTGAAGGACAACGTGGAACTTCACCTGGAAGCCGGCGCCACCATCTCCATCAGCCAGAATCCAGCCGATTGGCCGGCGGGCGTGCCCGCTCTCGTGAACTCCAATGGCGCGAAAAACATTGCGATCACCGGACGCGGGACCATGGACGGCAAGGCGCAATACGAATACGTTCCCATGCGCGGAGCCGACCCCGAGATCGGGGAGGAGATTGAGATCGCGCGCCGGGCCGGCGTCGAGATGAAACGGTATTACCGGACCGGTGTCCAGAAGTACATCGCGGTGCTGCGGGATTCGCGGGAGATTCGCATCGAAGGAATCCGCCTGGTCCATTCACCGCTTTGGACCGTGCGCCTTCAGGACTGCGACCAGGTCTGGATCCGCGGCATCTACGTTTACTCGGACCTCGAGAAGGGCGTCAACGCCGACGGCATCGACATCGTCTCGACATCCAACGTCCTGATTTCGGACTCTGTCATCGTCACCGCGGACGACGCCATTTGTCTGAAGACCCAGGCCTGGAGAGGCAGCCGGGCCGCGGATGCCGGCCCCCGGCCGGTGCGGCCCGTGGAGAACATTACCGTCACCAACTGTATCCTCTCCTCTTCGTCGACTGCGATGATGATCGGCACCGAAACGCATGCGGACATCCGCCACGTGGTTTTCTCCAACATCGTCGTGCGGAACTCCAACAAGGTGTTCGGCATCAACGTGCAGGATGGCGCCTCGGTTAGCGACGTCCGTTTCCAAAACGTGACTTTCGAGCTGAACCGCCGCCACTGGAACTGGTGGGGCAGCGCCGAAGTCTTCAAGTTCGTACTGAAGAAGCGCACGGCGGAGTCGCGATTGGGCCGCATTGAGAACATCACCATGGACGGAGCACAGGGCACAGCGCGAGGCACGGCCATCCTTGCGGGCCACGCCGAGCGCCCCCTGAACAACATCGCGATCGAGCGCCTGCGCGTGAAGATGCTCGCCGAGGACAGGCCCGATCAGCGGGCCACGCACGCTCTGGTGATGGAGCGGGTGCAGGGCCTCACCCTGCGCGACGTCGAAGTGAGCTGGGATGAACCAGCGCCCCAGCCGGCCTGGGGCAGCGCGCTGGTATTGCGCGATGTCGGCGATCTGCGGATGAGCGGATTCCGCGGCCGCGCCGGGAGCCGGGACGCCACGGTACCCGCTGTCCGGAAAGAACGGGTGATTGAGTAGCCCGTCACTGAATTCCGGCGGCGGCCAGGACTTCTTCGATCTTCTCGACGAAGATGAATTCCATTTCCTGGCGGGCGTCGTCGGGCAGGTCGCGCAGGTCTTTCTC
Organism: Acidobacteriota bacterium; assembly: GCA_016213755.1. Lineage (GTDB taxonomy): Bacteria > Acidobacteriota > Terriglobia > Bryobacterales > Bryobacteraceae > JACQZT01. The sequence continues at coordinate 3,153 of JACQZT010000305.1, forward strand.
GTTGGCCTTGGGCAGCAGGATGCGGCGGATGCCGGCTCGGCGGGCGGCCAGCACCTTCTCCTTGATGCCGCCCACGGGCAGCACCAGGCCGGTGAGCGTGATTTCGCCGGTCATGGCCGTGTCGCCGCGCGCGGGGCGGTTGGAGTAAAGGGACGCCAGAGTGACGGCGGCGGTGATGCCGGCCGAGGGGCCGTCCTTGGGCACCGCGCCGGCGGGCACGTGCAGGTGCACGCCGCACTCCTTGAACTGCTGGCGGTCCACGCCTAACTGGCCGGCATGGGCCCAGACCCAGCTCTGCGCCGCCTTCACCGACTCCTGCATGACGTCGCCGAGCTGGCCGGTCAGGGTGAGACCCTTGCCGTCGGGCAGCAGCGTGGCTTCGAGATACAGCACGTCGCCGCCGGCTTCGGTCCAGGCCAGGCCGGTGGGCACGCCGGGGGGCAGATCCCGGCGCATTTTTTCCTGGTGGAACATCTCGGCGCCCAGCATCTCGCCCAGCGCGTCCTCGGTCACCGCGAAGGCGCCCTCGAAACCCTCGGCGAACTTGAGCGTGACTTTGCGCGCCACCCGGCCGATGGTGCGCTCCAACTGCCGCACCCCGGCTTCGCGCGTGTAGCGGCGGATGATGCGCATCAGCGTTTCCTCGGGCAGGATGCACTGTTCGGCGGTGAGTCCGGCCTCGCGGAACCGGCGCGGAATCAGGTAACGCAGCGCGATCTGGGCCTTCTCCTCCTCGGTGTAACCCGACAGGAACAGAAGCTCCATGCGGTCGATCAAAGGCCGCGGGATCGAATCCAGCGAATTCGCGGTGGTGATGAAGAACACCTTCGAGAGATCGAAGGGCAGATCGAGGTAGTTGTCCCGGAAGGTTTTGTTCTGCTCGGGGTCCAGGATTTCGAGCAGCGCCGCGGCCGGGTCGCCGCGGAAATCGCGCCCCAGTTTGTCCACCTCGTCCAGCATCATGAGCGGATTGCGAGCGCCGGCCCGCCGCAGGGCCTGAATGACGCGGCCCACCATGGCGCCAATATAGGTGCGCCGGTGGCCGCGCAGCTCCGCTTCGTCGTGCATGCCGCCCAGGCTCATGCGCTCGAACTTGCGTCCCAGCGAGCGCGCGATGGACTGGCCCAGCGAGGTTTTGCCCACGCCCGGAGGCCCAACAAAGCACAGGATGGGGGCCTTGGCTTCGGGGTTGCGCTTGAGCACCGCCAGGTGCTCGACAATGCGCTCCTTGATCTCCTTGAGGCCGTAGTGGTCCTCGTCCAGGATGCCGCGCGCGCGTTTCAAATCCAGGTTGTCTACGGTGGCCGTGTTCCAGGGCAGTTCCAGAACCAGTTCCAGCCAGGTGCGCGAAACGTGGTGCTCGGGCGAGGCCGAGGGCAGGCGGGTCAGCCGCGTCAGCTCCCGGTCCGCTTCCTTGCGCACCTCTTCGGGCAGTTCGGTCTTCTCCAGCCGCTCGCGGAGCTCTTCGACCTCGGCCTGTTCGGGGTTCTTGTCGCCGAGTTCGTGCTGGATGGCGCGCATCTGCTGGCGCAGCAGGTATTCGCGCTGCTCGCGGCCGATTTCGCTGCGCGCCTCGCTGGCGATCTTGGAGCGCAACTCGAGCACCTGCACTTCGTGCGAGAGGTAGCTGTGCATCAGCCGCAGGGCGTCGGCGCGGGTCTCGGCTTCCAGCACCGCCTGCTCTTTGGCCACGTCCAGGCTGATCAGCGAAGCCAGCAGAAAGACCATGCGCAGGGGCTCTTCGGCGCCGGCCAGCATCTGCCCGAACTCGGCGGGGGCCTGAGGCTGGACCAGCGAGAACGCCTTGCCCGCCAGCTCCGCCACCGCGCGGCGCAGTGCTTCCACCTCGGTGCTCTCGTCTTCGGGCAGCGGATGCGGAACGATCCTCGCGTGCAGATACTCGCCGGTGAGCTCGAGCTTCAGGATGGTGACGCGCTCCACACCCAGCACGAGCAATTCGACCTGCGATTCGCTGGAGCGCGTCATCTTGCGCACCACGGCGCGGGTGGCGACGGCATAGACGTCTTCCTGGCCCGGCGATTCCACCGACGCGTCCCGCTGCGCGACGATGACGATCTCCTTTTCCTCCGAGGCCAGGGCGGCCGCCACCGCGGCCATGGAGGCCGGCCGGCCCACCGACAGCGGCATCAGCAGGTTGGGGAACAGCACGCTGTTTTTCAGCGGCAACACCGGCAGGGTCCTGACGCTGGCGTCGAGTTCGCTCATGAAAGCTCTCCTTCCCGGGGCCGGGCGGAAAAAGCGAGCTCGCCCGAGCCGTCCACGTCCGCCACCACGGCCATGCCGTCGCGGATCTCGCCTTTCAAAATAAGCCGCGCCAGCGCGGTCTCGACTTCCTTCTGTATCGCACGCTTCAGCGGCCGCGCGCCATAGGCCGGCTCGTACCCGGAGCGAACCAGGTGCAGGCGCGCCGCGCTGGTCAGGCGCACCTCGATGCGGCGTTCCGCCAGGCGGGCCTGCAATCCGCTCAACTGGAGGTTCACGATTTGCTGGAGATGCTCTTCGCTGAGCGCGTGGAAGATGGTGATCTCGTCCACGCGGTTGAGAAACTCGGGCCGGAAATGACGCCGCAGCTCTTCCAGAACGCCGTTCTCGCCGCCGCCGAGGTTGGAGGTCATGATGACGATGGTGTTCTTGAAGTCCACCGCCCGACCCTGCCCGTCGGTGAGGCGGCCGTCGTCCAGGATCTGCAGCATCACGTTAAACACGTCGTGGTGCGCCTTCTCGATCTCGTCGAACAGCAGCACGGAATAGGGACGGCGGCGCACGGCCTCGGTCAACTGCCCGCCTTCCTCGTAGCCCACGTAGCCCGGCGGCGCGCCGATGAGCCGCGCCACGGCGTGCTTTTCCTGGTACTCGGACATGTCGATGCGCACCATGGCCCGCTCGTCGTCGAACAGCGCCTGCGCCAGCGCGCGGGCCAGCTCGGTCTTGCCTACGCCGGTGGGCCCCAGGAAGATAAAACTGCCGATGGGGCGGTTGGGATCCTTGAGCCCCGAGCGCGCCCGCAGCACCGCCTCGGCCACCGCCGTGACCGCTTCGTCCTGCCCGATCACGCGGCGGTGCAGCTCGTCTTCCAGGTGCAGCAGTTTCTGTGTTTCGCCCTCCAGGAGCTTGGAAACCGGTACGCCGGTCCAGCGGCTCACCACCTCGGCGATGTCCTCGGCGTCGATCTCTTCCTTGATCAGGCGCGCGGCGGCGGGCTGAGCGGCCAGCCGGCCCTGTTCGGCCTGGAGTTCGCGCTCCAGGGCGGTCAATTGGCCGTACTTCAACTCGGCGGCGCGGTTGAGGTCGTAGGCGCGTTCGGCCTGCTCCGCTTCGAGCTTGGTCTGCTCGATGCGCTCGCGCAACTGGCGCAGGCGCTGGATGCCTTCCTTTTCCGCCTTCCACTGCGCCTGCAAGGCGCCGGCCTCGGCCTTCAGGTCGGCGAGCTCTTTCTCCAGGCGTTCCAGGCGCAGACGGGAAGCGGTGTCGGATTCCTTCTTCAGCGCCTCGCGCTCGATCTCAAGCTGCATGACGCGGCGCAGCCGTTCGTCCAGCTCGGCGGGCAGCGAATCGATCTCGGTGCGCAGCTTGGCGGCGGCTTCGTCCATCAGATCGATGGCCTTGTCGGGCAGGAAGCGGTCCGAAATGTAACGGTTGGACATCACCGCGGCGGCGACCAGCGCGGTGTCCTTGATGCGCACGCCGTGGTGCACTTCGTAGCGCTCGCGCAGGCCGCGCAGGATCGAGATGGTGTCCTCCACCGAGGGCTGGTCCACCAGCACCTGCTGGAAGCGGCGCTCGAGCGCGGCG